>NZ_JACFPU010000002.1:0-406051 GCF_016101825.1 Gilliamella sp. B14384G12
TAGTTTTTTAATAAAGATATTTTATATTATTATTTAATTAGTTATATTAAAACAATTTACTCATTAATATATTTTTACTAAAACATCATTAAATTTTTCAAATTAGATAAAAGGTAAAAGAGGTAATGCTGATATGAGTAATAAAATAATCTGATCTTAAAAGGCTAAAAAGCGGGCGCAATATCTAAACAAATTAGGCTTTGGATTAAAACTTATTGTATATGCTGTTATTTATATTTACCCCATGATTAGCAACGGGTTATCTTATAATTTGACATGATAACAAAAAACCAAAAATAATAAACCACCTCTTTTAAAGGGGTGGTTTATATCACCATAACAATCAAATATTATGATTGTATAATGTTAGTTAATTTAGATTGTAAAGAAGTAAATACATCACTTATCATAAAGTAAACAGGGCCACCATAGCTGCTACAGACAGTAAAAATGACTGCCGAAACACCTGCTGCAACAATTGCATATTCAATTGCTGTTACACCGCGTTCATTTTTGTTAAATTTATTTGTAAATTTTTTTACTTGCGCACGAACTGCTGATAAATACATCATAATAACTTTCTCCTTTAATTTTACATTGTTTTTAATATTATTTTCACTTTCTTGTTAGAAAGTTTTCATATTATATGCAATCTAATGTAACCTTACTAGCATCAAATGTGATTCTGATTTTTATATTAATTTAATTAAAATTTAACTATTGTGAGCACAAAAAGAGAATTGTTTACAATGAATAAGTTAATAGATACCTATACACTAGAAAAATAGAATTCACTAAAACAACATTAAATATTTTAAATTGGATAAGAGGTAAAAGAGGTAATGCTGATATGAGTAATAAAATAATCTGATATTAAAAGACTAAGATGCAGATGCAGATGCAGATGCAATATTTAAACAAACGAGGCTTTAGACTAAAACTTATTATATATCATTCTGTTATTTGTATTTACGGCATGATTTGCAACGGGTTATCTTATAATTTGACATGATAACAAACCACCAAAAACAATAAACCACCCCTTTTAAAGAAGTGGTTTATATCACCAATAACAATCAAATATTATGATTGTATAATGCCATTTAATTTAGTTTGTAAAGTAGAAAATACATCAGTTAGCATATCGTGAACAGGACCACTGGTACCGTTAAAGATAACCAAAATCACTGCTGAAACACCTGCTGCAACGATTGCATATTCAATCGCAGTTACACCGCGTTCATTTTTGATAAATTTGTTTGCAAAGTTTTTAAATTGTGCGCGAACTGCTGATAAATACATCATAATAACTCTCTCCTTCAATATTTACATTATATTTAATTTGTTTTCGCTTTCTTATCAGAAAGTTTTCACATTATATGCGGTTTAATATCAATTTACCAGCATTAAATACAATTTTATTTTAATTTTTTTATATCAAATCAATAAAAAATACCATTACGACTCCAAAAGAAAGAGATAATTTTATAATCATACGTTAACAGTTAACCATTTATAGTTTTTTAATAAAGATATTTTATATTATTATTTAATTAGTTATATTAAAAAAATTTACTCATTAATATATTTTTACTAAAACATCATTAAATTTTTCAAATTAGATAAAAGGTAAAAGAGGTAATGCTGATATGAGTAATAAAATAATCTAATCTTAAAAGGCTAAAACGCTGCCATAATATCTAAATAAACCAGACTTTAAACTAAAATTTATTGTATATGCGGTTATTTGTATTTACTGCATGATTTGCAATGGATTATTTTATAATTTGATGTGATATCAAACCACCCTAAATAATAATCCCCCTTTTATAAAGGGGTGGTTTGTTTCACTATAGTAATCAAGTATTGTTAAAAAATAATACTAATTAATTTAAATCTTAAAGTATTAAATACGTTATTTAGCATATCGTGAACAGGACCACCGGTACCGTTAAAGATAACCAAAATCACTGCTGAAACACCTGCTGCAACAATTGCATATTCAATTGCTGTTACACCACGTTCATTTTTGATAAACTTATTTGCAAAGTTTTTAAATTGTGCGCGAACTGCTGATAAGTACATCATAACACTCCCCCTTTAATATTTACATTTTATATTCATGATTTTTTCTATTTATTATCATGAATATTTCGCATTATATGTAGTTTAATGTAAATTTGCCAGCATAAACTGAACTTTATAATAAATTTTTATACCAAACCAATAAAAAATACCAATAATGTAAAAAAATAAAAATAAGACTTTATAACTAATATGTTAATAAGTTACCTACTATAACCTTTTATAAATAGATTTTAGTCATCACTCAATTTTAAAGATAAAAATAATTTACTCATTAAAATATTTTGCTGATATACCATTAAATTCTTTAAATTGCATGAGAGGTAAAAGAGGTACATTGATATGAATCATAACATTTCTAACAATTTAATTTTAAAAAGCTGAAAATACAATGTTGAAATAACATATAGAGGACTTAATCCTTTTATACTAACTGTTATTAATATCTATTTTATTATTTATAAGATTTATCTTATTACTTAACGCAATAAAAAACTAACTTAAAACAATAAACTACTCCTTTACGAAGGAGTAGTTTATATCGCTATGTAATCAAGTATTTTAACTAACAATAATATTAACTAATTTAGCTTTTAATTCAAAAAATATATCCTCGAACATATTATGAACAGCACCATCGGTACCATTAAAGATAACTATAACCACAGAAGAAATACCTGCGGCAACGATTGCGTATTCAATTGCTGTTACACCAAGTTCATTTTTTATGAATTTGCTTGTAAAATTTCTTACTAGTGAACGGACTGCTGATAAATGCACCATAATTACTTTCTCCTTAATATTTACATTATTTTAATTTTTTGTAAAAATATCTTTACTTAATGTTAACAAATTATATGCTGTTTAATGTAAATTTACCAGATGTAATTGTAATTTTTTATAAAAAAAATTTACAATTAAAACATAATGTTAATAAATAATATAAAAAGAAAAGTATAACAAACAAATTTATTGTTAATTATTTGACAATTCATATGAAATATAATGAAAGCATAATGTATTAATAATTAATTATTATTAATAACCTGATAATTATTTTTATCGAAAAAAATAACAGTTAAAAGGGAAAACAAATAACAGAAAGATATTGAATATTAGATAACCTAAAAAGGAAAGTGAAAAATTATAAGTTTAAATAGTTATATCAAAACGGTTAAACATATCTCCAAAACGTTATTTATATCCATTTTAATGTTTATAATAAGTTAGAAAAATAAAAAAACAAACTTAAATAATACTACTTAATTTATGTTTTAATTTATCAAATAATTCAGTTAAAGCATGTTTAACTGGGCCATCATCATCAAAAAAAATAACTGAAACTACCATTGTAATTCCTGACATTATAATTGCATATTCTATCGTATGCACACCACATTCATTTTTTACAAATTTAGTTCCAGTGGATTTTATTTGAGTAAAAATTGCTGATATTTCCATAATAATAACGTTCATTTACTAGTTTACAGTTTATTTGATTTACTTTCATTTTTTTAATTTTTAGAATTGTACACTAATTACTTTAAAGTTACTAAAGATAATTAATCTAAGATTATAGAAATATTTGGAGGGATAAAAAAAAGATATATAATTATAAAATTAAAAATAATTTTTGTCAGATATAAATGTTAAGTTTCAACATAATTGATACTACATATATATAATGTATTGATGATTAGTTTCACCAAATTCCGTTAAAAAGTAGATAGGCTAGATCTTTTATAAGAATGTTTATTCGATATTGAATATTTGTAGATGAAGAATTGGAGCGGGAAACGAGGTTCGAACTCGCGACCTCAACCTTGGCAAGGTTGCGCTCTACCAACTGAGCTATTCCCGCTTATTGGAATACTTCGAAAGAAGTGGGAGCATTATACAAAATTTTTTGTATCTGGCAACCACTTTTATCGTTATTTTTTAATTTTCCAGCTAAGTGATTCAAATACACCAAAAATAAAAAGACGAAGTGCTTTAAATTTATCCTCTTCTTTCTCTTTATTCGTCATTGTTGACTGTAACATATAGGCTTGCAAGCCATGAGTTAGAGTAAAAGCAGCCAAACCAAAATACGCAACAATATTGGCAGGTTTTGGGTATGGGTGAATCAGATTGAATAATAAAAATAACCACATTATGGTATATAAAAATTTACCAATAAATATAAACATTAATTTTCTTCTCGTATAAAAAGATAGCTGTGAACCTGGCCTACGGTTTTTTCTCGATGTAATTGCCAATTAGTAGGAATATAACTCATTAGCTCATGGTCTTTTTCTGTTTCGATATAAATATATGCAGATGATTTCAGCCAATTATTATTTTCAAGCTGATTAACCGTTTGGGCAACGAGTGATTGATGAAATGGTGGATCGATAAACACAATATCAAACTGTTTTTGAGCTGGTTGATTAAGCCATATTAGCGTATTAGTGTGATGAATCTCAATTGCATCGCAAGCAATAAGTAGTTTATTTTTATTAAGCAGCTGCGCAACTTGTTTATCTTTTTCTAGTAATATTACACTTTTTGCACCTCGTGATGCAGCTTCAAAGCCTAATGAACCACTTCCCGAAAAACAATCTAAACATTCACTATCATAAATAACTGGCATTAACCAATTATAAAGAGTTTCTTTAACTCTATCAGTAGTAGGGCGTAAACCTTGTTTGTCAAGTACTGCCAATTTACGTCCACGCCATTTGCCACCAATAATTCTTATAGAACCATTCATACTCAATACCTTACTAGAATAGTTCTTGTGTGTTACCTTGGGAATCGGTCACACTTGTATCAACTTCTTGAGTTGCATAAGATTTTGGTTCAGTACCTTTAATAAAGTATTCCGACATTGTTTGAGAACCTGATTGAGGTAATAACCCGGTCTTTTGATCAATGGTAACAGAGATGACATTGTCCGGCTTAATATCTTCATTTACAGGTACATCCTGTAAGGCGATTTTCATATAATCAATCCAAAGTGGATTGGCTGTAACTGCCCCTGCTTCCGCTCGAATAGTTCGACCTAAATTGCGTCGATGATCATCAAAGCCCATCCATACAGTTGTGACAATATTGCCACCATAGCCAGAAAACCAAACATCTTTTGATGAATTTGTGGTACCGGTTTTCCCCCCTACATCTTTTCTACCTAATGCTTTCACGCGCCAAGCCGTACCTTGCCAATCAGAACCGCCAAAGACAATTGTTCTAAGTCCATCTTTCATAATAAAAGCTAAACCACTATCGATCGTATGAGGTGCATATTTTGGAGTAACATCCGTTGCTTTATTATCCAGATTGATATTTGGTAATACCATATTATCATCTGATTTAAGGTTAGCTTGTTCAGGTTCTTCATTACCTGATTCGTCTATTTCATTCTCTACATTATTTAGGGATACTGGCATTGACTCTGTTTTGATAACCTCATCAGTACAATTTTTGCAAGCAATCAAAGGTTGATGTTGATAAATAACACCACTACCATTATTGTCTTCGATTTTTTCAATTAAATAAGGCGAAATTAAATATCCACCATTAACAATCACCGAATAAGCTCTTGCTACTTGCAATGGTGTGAACGAAGCAGAACCTAAAGCTAAAGATTCATTAAGTGAGATATTTTCTTTAGGGAATCCAAATCGCTCTAAATAAGTCGCAACATATTCAATTCCTACTGCACGCAGCGCTCTAACCATCATTACATTTTTAGACATTCCCAAGCCAATTCTTAAACGTAATGGGCCAGCATAGTTTGGTGGGGAATTTTTAGGTCGCCAAGTCGCACTACCTGTTGAGCGAACAATAGGCGCATCATTGAGTAGTGTAGCCATAGTTAAACCTTTTTCTAATGTTGCTGTATAAATAAAAGGTTTAATATTTGAACCTAATTGACGAAGAGCTTGGGTAGCACGATTAAATTTACTTAAATAAAAATCATAACCGCCAACAATTGCTTTGATAGCACCATTGTCAGAATCAAGTGAAACTAGTGCAGCATTGACAGCTGGAATTTGTGCTAATGCCCATTTATCATTTGTTTTCTTAACCCAAATAAGTTGTCCTGGTTTTAATGTATCAGATACTTTTTTCGGAAAAGAACCTTGTCTAGTATCACTAATAAATGGTCGAGCCCACTTCATATCTTGGAATGCAATAACGATTTTAGATTTATCGGTTAAAACAACATTTGCTTCGAGATCCGAAGATTGAATAACAACACCAGGGCACATACCACTATAACAAGTATATTTCTTTAACGTATTTTGAATTTGCTCATCATTCCATGCTTTCTCGTTATCTTTCCATAATATTTTTTCAGGACCACGATAACCATGTCTTATATCATAATCAATAATATTTTTTTGCACAGCTTGCTCGGCTGCTAACTGATCTCTTTTAGAAATAGTTGTATAGACTTTATAGCCATCAGTATAAGCATTTTCACCAAATTTATCATACATAAACTGCCTTGCCATTTCGGCAATATATGGGGCTGAAAATTCGATCTGTGGTGAATGATAACTTACATTAATTGGCTTACTGATTGCTTCATTGTATTGTGATTGAGTAATATAAGATTGATCCAGCATACGACCCAAAACCCAGTTACGTCTGGTCAGTGCACGATCAGGGTGTGAAATAGGATTATAAGCTGAAGGTGCATTTGGCAAACCAGCTAATAGTGCCGCTTCATCAATGGTTAACTGATCTGGGGTCTTACCAAAAAAAGTATAAGAAGCAGCTGCAACACCATATGCTCTAGAACCAAAGTTAATCATATTTAAATAAAGTGTCATGATTTCTTCTTTAGTTAGCTCTTTTTCCATACGAATCGCTAAAATAACTTCTTTCGCTTTTCGTGAAATACTCTTTTCTGGTGTTAAGAAAAAGTTTTTTGCAACCTGCTGGGTTATAGTGCTTCCACCTTGCGAAAATCCTTTTTGCTTTAAACCTATGTACATTGCTCGGACAATCCCGACCGGATCGATACCAAAATGCTCATGAAATCTCGCATCTTCTGTAGCAATCACAGCATTAACCACAACAGGTGGGATTTCATTATATTTTAATGGTGTTCGTCGACGTTCACCAAAAATAGCGATGAGTTCTCCATCTTTGCTCAAAATTTGCAGTGGTGTTTGCAACCTTACATCTTTTAAGGTTGTAACATCAGGCAAGTCTTTTGAATAATAAGCATAACCAGCAATTACTATGACTAAAGCACATAGAAAACAGCCGATAAAAAACTTAAGAAAAAATTTTAACACTTTAATTATTATCACAAATTATTCCTAGCTGAATTTTCAAAGGAAAAAGTAAGGGCAACAAAGTAATTTCTGTTACCCCGCAAATAATTTAACACATAGTTTTTATGAACATTGATATGATGAATTTAATATTCTAGTCATAGAGCAAATATATTAATCACTCATAAAAAATTACTTTAATTATGCGTATTATCTCCCATATTTAGCTTAATTTTAAGCAATTTTTAACAACATCATCTATTAATTGTGTTTTATTTGAACTAAGTTTTTATTATGTGGAGAACTAAATTAACCATATCCGGCCAACAAATAATAATATTATCAATATGTTATTTGATTATAATTGTTGAATGTTTATTAAAATTTTCCGATACATTATTAAATAACTACACTTTTATTATTTTATTGTTCTTAATTATTGACTGGTGGCGAAGCATTAGTTGTTGCAAGAAAATCAAAGGAGAATTTGCACTATTTCATTATATAAATCAGATCTATTGGTATAATCAACGGTGGTATTTAAGACGCAATCCATTAATACTTCGTTACATTATTATTTTAAATTTGCGATCAAGAAGAACCAATAAACAACATACCCTATTTTTAATGTCGGATAATTTTTCTCCAAACGACTGGCGTACTTTACGTTACTATCTCTATCAAATTAAGTTAACTCACTAAAATGTATTGTTGACCTGAAATTTTTATCTGAAAGATCAATGGGATTTTTTTATCCAATATTGATAAGGTTTGGATTCTATTTGTGAGGCAAGCAATTCATGATCCATATATCTGCAAAAACTCGGTACATCACGAGTAGTGGCAAAATCATCAGCGATCAAATAAAGTACTTGTCCTATACCCAGTTCTCTCATAGCTTTTCGAACCAGCATGATAGGCTCTGGGCAACGTAATCCCAGAGTATCGAGTTTTTTATCAAAAGTTAGAGTCATAAAATATAATTAGATTAATTTATAGTAATAAATTACTTAAATAGTGAGGTACGGCATCATCAACGTTTGAACCAATTACCTCTAATTGAGGTAGTTTTTGACGTAAATCTAAACTAGCATTTTGCATAATGCAACCTTTTCCTGCCATTTTTAACATCTCAAAATCATTCATACCATCACCAAAAGCAATGCTATCTTTTAGATCGAGACCAAGTTTTTCAACGACCCTTTTTAGCGCACTGCCTTTTGATACGTTTTCAGCCATAATTTCAAGACAGTTTAAAGATGAAAATGTGATGCTTATTTTACTACCATATTTTTTATCAAGCCTATTTTTTATTTCGGCTAAATGTGGATGTAATGAATCACTACTTGTTGTGAAGTAAATTTTGGCAATATCGTCGGCTTCAAAATCAGATGGATTAAAATATTCATAAGTAAAATCTGTATCTCTAAAAAAACTTAAAGAATAAGTATCTTCTTTATTAATAAGCCAATTATCACCGCGGTAGACATGAGTATATACTAATGGATCATCAAAACATTCTTTTGCTACCTCACATGCTAAAACAGGATCAATACTTTGGCCGAAGATTAGATTCCCAGAGCTATCATGCACCCTAGCGCCATTGGAAGTAATCATAAAAGCATCAATTTCCATGTTTTCTCGCATTTGAGCCACATCAATATGGTGTCGCCCTGTTGCAAACACAAAATGAATATCTTTTTTACGCAAAGCTTGAAGGACTTGTTTAGTGTAAGGTGATAAGCAATGCTCAGGAGTTAATAAAGTACCATCTAAATCAGAAGCTACAACACGAAACATAATATTCTCTACTTTTATAATTTGTAATGATGATGACTAAAAAACCAAACATTGAAACAGTAAATTAAGTTTCAAAGTAAACCATAGAAAAATAAACTCTGTATGATACAACTCTGATGGCATTTACTCAACTAATTGTGGTGTGATAAAAATAACAAGTTCTTTTTTTTGCTGTTTTTTACCTTCATATTTAAATAAGTTACCAATAATCGGAAGCTCGCTCGCATTAGGTACGTTTCGTTTAAGATTATCGTTAGTTTGCTGAAAGATGCCACCTAAAACAATAGTTTCGCCATTGTTGACTTTCACTTGTGTTTTAATTTCTTGGGTATCGATAGCCAATGCTTCCCCTCCCTCACTTCGTTTAATTGAGCGCCCAGCGGTATTTTGAGTAATATATAAATCTAAAAGTATCTGATTTTCAGATAGTATTTTTGGCGTTACTTCTAATCCTAAAACGGCTTGCTTAAATTCAATTGATGTTGCACCATTATTACCATTTGAAACTTCATAAGGTATTTCTGTACCTTGCTTTATTGATGCCATATTTTGGTTGGATGTTAATAAATTAGGACTAGCAATAATTTCAACTTGATTTTCAGACTCTAAGGCTGATAGTTCTAAATTAAGCAAACTACCAGAAATTTTAGCTAAATTGAAACCTATGGTAGAAGTAGAGTTAGTAATACCCAACCCAACTTCAAACTTATTCAACAATTGAGATGATCGCCCTGAATAACCCCATTTAATACCTAATTCATTCATACTTTCACTACTCATTGTTACAATATGTGCAGATATATGTACTTGTGGCATTGGTTTATCAATCGACTTAATCAAATTGTTAATCGCTTTAAACTGTTTTGGTAAATCCATAATAATAAGTGAATTGGTTCGTTTATCCATAATCACTTTGCCCCGTTCGGATAATAATCCTTGCTGCTGAATGGTTTCATTTAAATTTGCAAGATCTGCATGATTAATCGCAATGGACAAAGATTCAAGCGGCAGCTTTTGCTCTTGTTGTTTGAGTTCCAATTGCTTTTTTTGTTCTAAAATTTCTGGTTCAATAGCTTTGGAAATAAATAGAATATTATCATCCATTGTGGCTTGTAAATTGGCCGAATCTAAAATAATGGTTAATGCTTTTTGCCAATCTATATTTTGCAGTTTAATGGTTTGTTTTATCGATAAATTCTCACCCATAATAAGATTCATTTGTTTACAATCAGCTAAAGCTTGCAAAATAATGGCAATATCTGTTTGATAAAAATTCATTGAAATAAGATCATTATCATGTTGTTCAACATTTGAAGACAAATTAAAACTTAACTGATTTTCGTTAGCTCTAACAGTACTTATCATGATGCTCATTGAGATCAAACAGATCATTGTTATCCTTGACAATATCTTTTGACATTGATGAATTGATGACATCTTTTTTGTTTGCATATCTTTATGACTCATTTAATGACATTGTCCATTCAATCGTTTCATGACAATAATCTGTCAAATTAGCTTGCCACACGATTTTATGATTTTGCCAAGATTGCAAAAACCAGGGAAATAGAACTTTAGACTGAACCTCTTGATTTATGGCAAGCCACTGATTTTCAGAATAGAGCCAAATTTGCGGATAATAATGACTTTTATGTTGAATCAGACCTTTGAATCGCCAAGCTTGTATCTGTTTTAATAATATTTCTTTCTGTTCATTACATGACGTTTGCGCTGGTTCAACAAATGGATCTCGATAAAAGTTTAACTCCGCGATAACATTAAAACAGCTGATAATCAATAAACAACCCATTATAAATAAGTTTGCTTTCACTCTATTTTCCTTTTAAATAATAAGGTAAATATAATTTGTAGATAAGATTCCTGTTTAGTCATCTTTAAATCTCGAAAATTCAAATAGTAATAATCTTTATTAAGGTCTGAAATTAAATTCATAAAATCTATAAATTCACCATTAAGTTCAATATCCCAATTTATTGTTTCATCCGTTTGATAATGTTTGAAAGCGTTTAGGACTAAATTGTTTCGTTCAATATATTGAGCAAATTCGTTTTGATTGATGATTATTAATGAACGGTTTTGCCCAAATTGATAATGTTTAAGCCTTGATTGTAATGACTCAATTTGTAGCTGTTTAGTTTGATATAATTTTTGTTGTTTGTCTGATTGTTTGTTTATATCGTAAATAAAAAACAGATAACCGATAATAAAAATAACGATCGTTAACAAAATACAGATTAAATATTGTTGCCAAAATGGCCGATTTAAAAACTCACTGTTCATTTAAGTCAATATCCATTTCAAAAAACAGACTATGTTTATTATTAATAATTGTTTTGATTTGGCTTTTACTGACATTTTTATGTTGTAAAAGATTTAGATTAAAATTAGTGAGTTCAATATAGTTAAAACTATGCCCTTTAATTGTTATTTTATCGGGTTTATAAGTAAACGAAGTTAACCAAATATTAGTAGGTAATTGTTCTGAAATTAATATTAATGACTGCTCGATTTGTCTTTGACTCGCGGAAGGATTTGGCAGATAAGTTGATAATTGCTCATTTAACTTTTGCTCAATAAGTTGTTGCTGTGAAACGTCATTTATACAGCGGGTTAATTTTGTTTGGGCTTGCCTCCACATATAACAAAATAAACAACTCATCACCCCCATCAAACATACTATTACAATTGATAAATACTGTTTTTGCTTATTATATTGACTTTGTCGCCATGGTAAAAAATTGAATCTTTTATTATCGCTTGAACAACCAATAAAATTGATTAAACATTCATTTTTTTTAAATAGCTCAATCCAGCTATTAACATAATCACGCTCGCATACGGCAATCATAATTTGCTTTTGGTTCTGTTTATCAGTTAAAAAATTAAAATCAAAAAAGACGTTTTTAGCGGATAACTCAAATAATTTATAGATCGAGGCTTCGATATATAAAGCAATTTCATTGGGTTGCAATTTCACCTCCGGCATCATCACTTTTGTTAATTGAATATAGTTATCTGAAAGGTTTATTTCATATTTGGTATATTTGGGTAACTTAGCTTGTAGTTGACCAACAAAAATATCAATATCATTGAAATTTTGATAATCATATTCAATTAAATCGCCAAATGGAGAAAACGTTAATAGCCCATTAGATTGACTTATCTTATATCGTATAACCTTGGGTTCGACATAAATTATGACCCGACATTTATCTATTATCTTCATCAATTAACTGCTCATAAAAATAATTTTATCCACAAATCATAGTCACAACAACTGAGGCAAACACAAATAAAAGGTATTTTTGCGATTCATCACCCAAAAAACGTTTAAAATTAAATCGAACAAAGCTAATTTTGCAGAAAATTAAAAAAAAAGGTTGACTGAAATAAGACGTGCCTTATAATGCACATCCACACGGTAAGGGTGATTAGCTCAGTTGGGAGAGCACCTCCCTTACAAGGAGGGGGTCACTGGTTCGAACCCGGTATCACCCACCAATCTTTACCGTGACGTTTTAGAAATAAAACACTTGGGGTGATTAGCTCAGTTGGGAGAGCACCTCCCTTACAAGGAGGGGGTCACTGGTTCGAACCCGGTATCACCCACCACTTTTAGCAGTTTTCTATATGGGTTGTTAGCTCAGTCGGTAGAGCAGCGGACTTTTAATCCGTTTGTCGAGCGTTCGAATCGCTCACGACCCACCACCTTTTTTAATTCTCTGTTTTACCAATCAAAGACAATAATTAAATATATTGAGTTATAAGAATACTAGCGTTCAACTAATCCACTCGTAATGAATCTGAACAATATTAAATGTCTGCGCTATGAAATGATAAGGTACATAATATGCCGAATAATCAAGCTTAAAATCTACCAATTATTTCTCCTTTAGAAAATCAATACGAACGATAATAAATTAAACAGTAAAAACACCAACATTCAATAAATTAATATGCAACTATTTTTAATTAACATAGAATATTAGCTCAAAAGGAGCATGTAAACGATTGTTCAAATTATCAAATTTAACACCTTGATTTTTCTACAAAATGTAACCCTTAAAATCAATTCTATTTAATAAAATTAAGTTTCAAGAACACCAACATTTGATAAACGTTGCTAAAATAGCAAATACCCTATTAATCATTTATAACTCTGACTTCTCCATCCTCAATAAATCAACTAACACCCTAAATTTGTTATCATGTAAAATATATCAATATCAAAAGGATATGATTTAGGAAATATTATGAAAAAGTTATTATTATCGACGTTTATTATGATCAATTTGTTGACGGGTTGTAGTTCTGATTCTGATTATAATGAGGTTGAAACTTATAACGATAAAGATGTGTTATATAAAAAAGCAGCTGTATTACAGGATGCTGCAGCGCAATTTGCTTTAGGTGCCAATTACTATTTTGGGCAAAATGGTTATACCCAAGATTATAGTCAAGCTAAAAAATGGTTTGAAGCGTCAGCCAAGCAAGGATATACGACATCTCAATATAATCTAGGTCTTATGTATAATAAAGGAGAAGGCGTAAAACCTGATTATAAAAAAGCAATAATGTATTATGAACAAGCCGCTCAGGCTAACTTTGTGAGAGCGCAAAATAATTTAGGTTTAATATATTATGAAGGTAAAGTGGTTCCACAAGATTTAGATAAAGCGAAATTCTGGTTTGAAAAAGCTGCTAATCAAGGTCATCTAAAATCTCAAGTAGCGTTAGCAACTATATATCTGTCAAATAAAAAAAACTACCCTAAAGGATTAGAGCTACTTAAACAAGGGCTAAAAGCCAATAATCCTGAAGCACAATTATTAATGGGCGTATTGTATTATAATGGAATAGCAGTATCACAAGATATTAATGAAGCCAAAAAGTATTATGACTTGGCTTGCAAAAATGGATTACAAAAAGGGTGTGAACTCTCCAAAGATATTCAATAACACCAAATTAATTAAAAATCTTTCAATTTTTAATGGCTAGATGTTTAAGTGTAATTAAATGAGATTTCCATTATATTTATATTATTTATGATATTTTAACCTAATATATGGCAATATACACAAAACAGGTAATCCAAAGCATGCCAACGAATGATTTACTGTAGGATGAAGTATGATTAAGTTCTTTACTAAAATGATATTAGGTTTATGTTTCAGTATTTCTGTCAGTGCTAATTCACAAATATTATTTGATTTTAACCAAGAATATCAGAAAGCGACTGAACAAAACAATGCTGAAGCTCAGTTTCATTTAGGTATTATGTATGCCAATGGTACGCATACTAAAAAGCGTCATTTTAAGGGTATTGAAAAACAATTTGAGCAACCCGATGAATCTCAACCAGATTATACTAAAGCTAAAGAGTGGTTCGAAAAAGCAGCCAATCAAGGTCATATTGAAGCACAACATCAACTTGCTTTACTTTATTATAATGGTCAAGGGACTAAACAAAATTATTCACAAGGAATTAAGTGGGATACCAAATCGGCAAAAAAAGGTAATGTGATAGCCCAATATACTTTAGCGAATCTTTATTATAAAGGTACAGGCGTAAAACAAGACTATTTTAAAGCAAAACAATGGTTTGCTAAAGCAGCTGAACAAAACTACTCTGATTCCAAAGAACAATTGGCCATTGTATCGAAAAAAGTATCAGCGATTGTTGCTAAGCAACAAGCAGCTAAAAAACAAAAAAGTAATTATGATTGTGGTTGTGATTAACATAAAATAATTATAACGCTATTTTCTATTATTATAGGTACGCCTAATAATTTTGATATTAAAGTCAGATCATATATCACAAGAAAGTAAAATAGAGATTTAATAAATTTATTTTTTTACTAAAACCTAGGTGTAACCTGTAACTCTTTCAGCAAAAAAACGAGTGAAGAATACGTTACCATTGAATATTAATTACAGCAAAAATCGTATTTGAAAAGCCCTTAATTCATAGTTTGGATGATTATAAAATAGAATAATAAAAGATATACTAACTGGTGTCGATAGTAATATTATTGCCATCATTAAGATAGCAATAATATTTAACAAGATAAATTAATGCGTTAATCCATAACCTAATGGATATAAAGATTTCATGTCATTTGGTAAATCAGTAGCTTGTTGAAGTACACTTTCCATTGAATCAGGTAAAGCAAACGGCATTTTAGCGCTATACGGTTTATCCGCAAACAAACGTTCAAACAACACTTCATCATTTACACCAAAATTAGCCACAATAGCGCTAGCATATTGTTTTATCGGTGTAAGAACGGCTGGTCGATCTAAGTAAACTGTTACAATAACAGGACATTTTTTACTTGCCTTGGCGATAAATTTAATATTTTTATCTTTTTCAGGAAACGCAAGTGAACCTTCATGATGTCTTAAACCAAAAAAGTAATTTTTATGGTTTTGCTCAAAAGGTGCATCAATACGTGCAACCACCACATCAGCATCATCAATATCATCAACAATAGTCACTTTATTTTTTAATTGATTTTTTGCCTCCGCCATAAAACCATGTAAATAAACTTTTTTATTAGTATCTAGTGGTAAAGTTTGTTGTTCATTTTCAAGCAATACCATTGAGTTAAATTGTGCCTTATTTGCAATTTGTTGGAATTGTTGATTGCCAACAAATTTGCTTGCTTCAGTTGGATCATTATAAGGTGTTTCAAATTGGCCTAAAGCAAATTTTTGCGTCAAAATTGCCAATACTGCACTGTCTATTAGTTTCTCATCTAGTTTTTTATTTTTAACTGCCGAGACAATAGTTGAACTGTCGCTTACGCCTCCAAATTGTTGAACACCCGCTAGGATAGCTTTAATAAAACGCTCTTCTACTGTTAGATCCTCAACCCCCCAAGGCATTCCTTCTGCTTTAGGTGCAACACCTTGAGGTGATCCATTAATACATACTTCATTACAATCTTTAGTAATATTCCAATCACTCATGATGACACCTTTAAATTTATAGGTATCACGTAATAAATCTTTCAATAAATAATTATTAAAACCTGCACCAACAGGATCGATTTCATGATTATTTATTTGAGCATTTTTCAATATGGAATATGTCGGCATTATAGCGGCCACATTCACCTCAAAAGCACCAGTAAATGGAATAATATGCTGTTTCAAACTATCATTTTGTGTAAATAAAGCATATTTGCCATAAAAACTATGGCTATCTAGCCCTTCTTCGGCAGCACCATACCCCACCCAATGTTTAACAACGGCAGAAACACTTTGTGAATTTAATCCATTTTTACCATTTTGCATGCCTGATATATAACCGCGCACCATCTTTTTACTTAATTCAGGGTTTTCGCCAAAGGTACCCTCAAAACGAGCCCAACGCGGTTCAGTACCTAAATCGGCCATCGGTGATAATGCTTGAGTTACTCCCAAAGATCGATATTCTTGTCGAATAATATCGCCATATTCATTAATATCTTTTTCACTGCCAATTGCAGCCATTCCTAATGTACCCGGCCATTGGCTAAAACCACTTTTACTGGTCACTTCATTACCATAATAGAATGTATTTCGAGGATCGACACTGATAGTTAAAGGAATAGAGAGGCGTGATAGTTCAGCAATTTTTTGCAACTGATTATTTTGTTGTGCAAAATCTTCTGGGCTGACTTCTAAACGAGTGATTAAACTATTTACTTTATCATTTAATACTAGATCCTTGATCTCTTCTAAATTATATTTATCACCATGACCAAGTTCATCATTTAAACTTCGAGCATTGCCATGCATCATCATGCCTGCTTTTTCTTCAAGCGTCATTCTAGCAAGTAGATCTTTTGCGCGCTGAGCCGGTGTTAAACGCCAATCTTCATAAGGCGTTAGTTTGCCATCTTTATTCATATCTTTAAATTTGAGATTATTAACGGTAATGATTTTTAATTCTTGGCTTTCAATTTTAACCTGCTCAATTGCCCATAATGTGTTGGATACAAGTGCAGCGCTAATCAACAATGCTAGCTTTATGGATTTACATTTCATATTATACTCCTTGAATAACTTATTATATTTAAGCTAATTTTTGTGCGCTTAAAACAACAAAAACCTAAGCACTTTGCTAACCAAAGTGCTTAGGTTTTGCCTGCATACTTGTTAAGTTTTACAGTAACAATCCAAAAATATGCTCAATAAATTAGCATTAATCATAGAAATAAGAAATCAACAATTAAAATTAAATGATACAATTGTGATAATAATCACATTTTTTATGTTATTACTT
The DNA here is from genome assembly GCF_016101825.1 of Gilliamella sp. B14384G12. Classification (NCBI taxonomy): domain Bacteria; kingdom Pseudomonadati; phylum Pseudomonadota; class Gammaproteobacteria; order Orbales; family Orbaceae; genus Gilliamella; species Gilliamella sp. B14384G12. The sequence goes on from NZ_JACFPU010000002.1 coordinate 17,449, forward strand.
CAACAAAACATCAATTTTATATATCTATTTAATATTTATGGAAAAAAGTGATCTGACAAAGAAAGAAAAGAGAAAAGAGTTTAAACAGATCAGAACAAAAATAAGGCACAATATGCTTTAGCTAATGCTGTAACTCACTGAAATTGCGCTTAGAATAGATAGTTTTAGCCTAATTATCACAATATACGTACATAATTAAACGATAAGCAATATAAAACATTACCAGACCAACTAAACAATCTAAAATCACCCACATTCTTTTTTGTTTAAATAAAGGAGTAAGTAATCTTGCACCATAACCAATACTGAAAAACCAGATGAATGAAACACATACAGCCCCAATCAGAAAAGCAATTTTTTGTTCACTGCTTAACGTTCCAGCAATACCGCCAACAATAACGACAGTATCTAAATATACGTGTGGATTAAGTAAAGTAATGGCCAATGTTGCCAAAATCACTTTGACTAAACTGTTGTCATTTGAGTTTTGAGATTGAACTTGCATACTACTGGTACCTTTAATTGCACTTTTAAACGCCTTAAAGCCATACCAAAGTAAAAAAAGTGCACCTAATATTGCTAATATATTCGTAATTAAGGGATTAGTACTGATAAATGTCCCAACCCCAAGAATACCAATTGACATCAATACAAAATCACAGATAAAACAGATCCCCGAAACATAAAATATATGATTTCGTAATAATCCCTGTTTTAATACAAATAGATTTTGTGCACCAATGGCAATAATTAAACTGGCTGAAATTAAAGCCCCTCGTAATATTTCTGAAATCATTTTGTTATAACATTGAGTTAAAATGGACAAGCATTGTTATATAATTAATACCATTAATCAAATAGTTCAAATTATTTCAATCAGATAATTAATATTTAACTTTATCTAACCAATTTAATTGAGCTTTATCTCTATTAAAATAAAGAATTATCAAACCGATTGCTAACCACACAATACCTACAATTTTTGCATAATTATCAATGTGTAATAGCACGGGTAATAGCACTAAAATACCCACAATAGGTATAAACACATCAAGACACCATGAAAGTGCTCCTTTTGAAGCTTTCTTGAATTTAAAGTAACCAATAACTGAAATATGTAACATAATAAATGCGGTTAAGGCTCCAATATCAACAAATGATACTAACGTCGGTAATCCCTTAGCATTATTAGCAGCAATAATCACTAAGCATAAATTAAATAGAGCTGCAAATAAGATTGCCATTGTTGGAACACCGCTTTTCTGACTCACTTTGGCAAAAAAAGGTGGTAAGCGCTTATCACGTCCCATACTGAATAAAAGACGACTTGCAGCAGCCTGCCCTACCATTGCAGCAAATGATGCTCCAATCGCTTTCATTAAACTTAATGCCCATCCCAACCATAAATTAATCTCTTGATTGACAATATGATAGTAAGCTTTTCCTTGTAGTTCAGGATGATTACGCAAATATTCAGAATCATAAGGAGAAAGTAAGGATGCAACGTAAATCTGCATTACAAATAGACAACCAGCTAGAATTAAACAAGTAATAATAGCCTTACTAACTAAGTTGCGCTGACCACTATTTTCTTCCGAAAAAGTGGCAATAGCATCAAATCCCAAATAGGATAAAACAGCAATCGATACGGCACTAAATAGATTACTCCAAGTAAATGCTGCTCCACCAATAAAAGGTTGTAACCAATTTTGGTTAAGATCCGTAGTCACTATGATCCAAATACCAACCAATAACACCGCAAACAGTACTAGGATTTCAAACAATAAAATGATTAAAGTAATTTTGGCAGATTTTTTTACTCCAATTAAATTTAGCGTAGTTGTTAACACTACCGCCAAACAAGTCCATAGCCATACTGGCACATCAGGTATTAAAGCATTGAGTGAAATACCACTAAATAAGTAAGCAACGGCTGGAATAAACATATAATCAAGAAGTAATAGCCAACCGACTAAAAAACCCGCATTAGGATGAATTCCTAAAGAACAATAAGCATAAACGGCCCCAGCATGAGGTAAAGCATTCGCCATTCTGGCATACGAATAAGCAGTAAATGCCATCACTAAAGTTGCAACAATATAAACTAAAGCAATAGCACCATCGCTTATCGCATCTAAAACACCAAACAAACCCACCGGTGCGGCAGGGCCAATAAAAAGCAATCCCAAAATAACCATATCTCGAAATCGCATATTTTTACTTAACTGTTGCATAATCATTCCTTTGTAACAATCTATCAATTAAATAAAATGTTAAATGATTACTGCAAAACTCACTAATATCAGCTAGTTATTAGATTATAATTTTTTGTTATAAGAAGATATTTACTCATGTACACGTATTTCATAGGTGTAGGACATTTTCGCTGTCTTACCTAACATGATAGAGGCGCTACAATATTTTTCAGAAGCAAGTTTTATCGCATTTTCAACCGCTTCGTTATCCACATTCACACCGGTAATTACGATATGAAAATTAATTGTGGTATAAACTTTTGGTGAAGATTCTGCCTGAGTTTTATCAATTTCAATCCAAAGATCACGCACATCCTTTTTTTTATTTTTTAATATAGCGATAATGTCATACGCCATACAACCAGCAGCACCGTGCAATAAAAGTTCCATAGGACGAGCACCACGATTACGCCCACCATGCTCAATTCCGCCATCCATCACTAATGAATGACCACTTGCGGTTTCACCTAAAAAACCAAAATCATCAATCCACTTTAAACGATCTTTCATTTTTCACTCCTTTCAATTTAAATTTCTCTTAAAACTTTTATCAATTAGGCTAAATAACATAAGATTTTTTAAGCACTATGTCATCTTTTAGCTGATTACTTTGTTAATCAATTAAAACTTAACGTTAATTACTTTGCTAATCGATTTCTCGTTATATATTAAACAACTCGGATAGAATAACCAAATTATTTGCAACAAGAATGAAACATATTTACAATCAATTGGCTAGCTATGATTTTTATTTTTGAAACAAATAGGCAGGCTAATGACGTTATCCCATCTTAAGGATTAAAAATATGATTTTTGAGTTTGTTATCTTCCTCATTATCGGTGCTGCGGCTGGTTTGCTTGCAGGTATGTTCGGCGTTGGTGGGGGAGCATTGATTGTACCGGCTCTAATTTTTTCGCTCAATTATTTCAATCTGGGTAACCATTGGACTCACCATATTGCTATAGCTTCATCCTTAGCGACAATTATTGGCACTAGTTTATCATCAAGTTGGACTCAAAATAAAAACAAAAATATTGAATGGTCAATTCTAAAAAAGATGGTGATAGGTTGTATTATCGATACAATTGCCGGTTCTTACATGACTCCTTATATTCCAGGTATATGGTTAAAATGGCTATTTATCGTTTTTCTAATTTATGTTGGTAGTAAATTTATTTTTAAAACCAATAAAGTGATACAAAATCAAATATCTGAAGTAACTTCGTTGGGTAACAGTATTTTTATTGCTGTTGGTACATTAATTGGTGTTTTTGCTGCGCTGGTCGGTGTGGGTGGCGGTGTACTGGTTGTACCGTTTTTGAAAAAATGCGGAGTCGATATGCGTAAAGCAATTGGAACATCAGCAGCATTCACCTTACCCGTCGCTTTTGGTGGCACTATTGGTTACATTATTGCGGGTTGGAATATCCAAGAACTTCCTGAATATAGCTTAGGTTTTATCTATTTACCTGCGGTATTTTCAATTATGCTCACCAGTATACCTATGGCAAAAGTCGGTGTGCAAATTTCGCAAAAATTATCAGTAAATAAACTGATTACCTATTTCGGTATTTTTTTATTAATGCTTGCAGTAAAGCTTATTGTTTCTTAACGTTCACCCCTACTCTTCTTAAGTTTTTTGAAAGAGTTAATTTTTATATTTAAACAGATCGCATTAGTGACTTTTTGTTTGGATAGAAAAACACGCTAGGCTTAGTGCCTCTTTTACCGCTAAGTTTTTGCCATACCGCCATAAGATGCGAGCAGTGGTTATAGCATGTGATGACGGAGAAGTTTAGAGAGTTTCTTACTAATAATATTGATATAACAGATAGCTTTGTAAAAATTATTCAGGAGTCTATACCATTTCAATTTAAAACAATTAAAAAGGCCGCTAATTCGATTTTTTAATTAGATTACGGAATATGCTAGGCATTATCATGCCTCTTTCACCGTCAAGTTTTTTGCCATACCGCCATAATAGAATGAGTGCAGTGGTTATAACATGTGATGACGGAGAAGTTTAGAGAGTTTCTTACTAATGATATCGATATAATAGATAACTTTGTAAAAATTATTCAGGAGTCTATACCGTTTCAATTTAAAACAATTAAAAAGGTCGCTAATTCGATTTTTTAATTAGATTACGGAATATGCTAGGCATTATCATGCCTCTTTCACCGTCAAGTTTTTGCTATACCGCCATAATAGAATGAGTGCAGTGGTTATAACATGTGATCGCAGAGAAGTTTAGAGAGTTCTTACTAATGATATTGATATAACAGATAGTTTTGTAAAAATTATTCAGAAATTTATACCGTTTCAATTTAAAACAATTAAAAAGGTCACTGATGCGACCTTTTGTTAAAATTACGAAATATGCTAAGCATCATCACGCCTCTTTCACCGCTAAGTTTTTTGCCATACAGCCATAATAGGATGTGTGCGGTAGTTATAACATGTGATCATAGAGAAGTTTAGAGAGTTTTAACTAATTATATTGATATAACAGATAGTCTTGTAAAAATTATTCAGGAGTCTATACCGTATCAATTTTAAATAATTAAAAAGGCCGCTGATGCGACCTTTTGTTTAAGTTACGAAATATGCTTGGCATTATCGCGCCTCTTTCACCGCTAAGCCTAATTGCCATACGGCCATAGCATAATGCGTACTATGATTGTATCGAGTGATGACATAAAAGTTTGGTAAGCCATACCAATATTGATATCTATCGCCCATATCCAACCGCAGTAAACTGACTTTATTATGGCCATCTAATGAACTTTTCGGTTTTAATCCTGCTCTAGCTAACGTTTCAACGGTGTATTTTGTACTAAAACCCGTATCAAGTGATAGCGCTTGCCCATCGGCGATAACCGCGACTTTTTTACCACTTTGCCAACCATGTGCTTTAAAGTAGTTGGCCACACTGCCGATTGCATCAACCGGATCCCACAGATCGATGTGCCCATCATTGTTAAAATCGACAGCATGATTTCTGAACGCTGATGGCATAAATTGACCATATCCCATTGCCCCAGCGAATGATCCACTCAGATCAAATGGGTCAACGCTTTCATCTCGGCACATAACTAAAAAGTGCTCTAACTCATCTGTAAAGTATTGTGCTCGTCTTGGATAATAGAAAGCAAGAGTTGAGAGTGCATCAATGATTTTGGTTTTACCCATCACTCGTCCCCAACCCGTTTCTACACCAATAATGCCCACAATAATTTCAGGTGGTACACCATATTGATCATACGCTTGTTGTAACTCTTTTTTATAATTATTCCAAAATTCTACCCCACGAGGTAAATTACTTGGCGTGATAAATTTGTTTTTATAACGGATCCATGCACCATTAGGTTTAGATACTGTAGAAGAACCTGATGTTGGCGCTTGCTTATCCATTAAATTAATTACCCAGTCAAGTTTGTTGGTTTGCGAAAGCACTTCGCGTAATTGCTCACGATTAAATCCATGTTTATTGACCATTCTGGTAATAAAATTTTCTTGATCAACAGCCAACGGTTCACTGTTGTTTTTTGGAGGATTGTGTTCTTCTAAATAGACACCCCCTTCGACATTAGGATGTCCGCGATGTTCTTGCATAGGCGATATTGAAGATTTCTCACTACTACAAGCTGTAAGCAACAATATTATATTAATTAGAATGATGATTCGCTGCATATAAAACCTATATTTTATGTTATTAAAAAATCGTTGACGTCAGAAAGTATTTATTATTTTTCAACAATATTTGGACAATCTTTACCTTCAACAACCTGTTTAATATTCGTTAAAGTCGTATCAGAAATATTTAACAGTGCTTCTTGAGTTAAAAATGCCTGATGTCCAGTAAAGATAACGTTATGACATGATGATAAGCGACGAAATACGTCATCTAATATTACATCGTTTGATTTATCTTCAAAAAATAGATCGCGTTCGTTTTCATATACATCCATACCGAGAGCGCCAATTTTGGTCTGTTTTAATGCATCAATAGCGGCTGTAGCATCCAGTAATGCTCCTCGACTGGTATTAATAATCATGACGCCATCTTTCATTTTTTGGAAAGATTCTTTATTCAGTAAGTGATAATTTTCTGGTGTCATTGGACAATGCAATGTGATGATATCCGATTTGGCATAAAGTTCGTCTAATTCGACATATTGTGCGCCAAGTTCGACAACAATGTCATTTGGATATGGGTCATAAGCCAAAATATGCATGCCAAAACCGTTTAAGATGCGAATCGCTGCTTGTCCAATTTTACCTGTACCAATGACGCCAGCAGTGCGATTGTGCATATTAAAGCCAGTTAATCCATCTAAAGAAAAATTAGCATCGCGTGTGCGTTGATAAGCCTTATGGGTACGGCGATTAAGAGTCATCATTAACGCAACTGCATGTTCAGCAACCGCTTCTGGTGAATAAGCGGGTACACGCACAACGGTAATACCTAATTTTTTTGCCTCAGCAAGATCAACATTATCGAATCCCGCACAACGTAATGCTAGAATTTTTATGCCATATTCAGCCAATTTGTGTAAAACTTTTTTATCAACTTCATCATTAACAAATACACAAACTGCATCATATCCTTGCGCTGTAACCACCGTTTTTTGGCTTAGTTTGTGTTCATAATATTCGATATCGAAACCAAATTTTTTATTGGCAATTTCAAGATGCTCTTTGTCATAATGTTTACTACTGAATACAGCAATTTTTGTTAGATTTTTCATATTATCACACCCCTTTGAATGGTGATTAGTTGATCTATTAATCGGTCGTTTTCTTTGATGCTTGATTAATAACAGCGTTTTGAAGCATTTCTTGCATGCTCCAAATAAGTGAAGTTTTTATTTCAAAACATCCATTGTCACAGTTTTCCAGTTTTAGAATCAGGCTTGAGATAATCCGTTTTATCTTGGCTTGCAGAATTATTTTTTATAGTTGTATGCTATGATAACACTTTGCGAAAAAACTAATCAATAAAGTTAAAGAATGACTAATGAGCAAAATTCACTTATAAAAACAATTTTTACCGAAAAAATGCTAATCTGTATTTTTACTGGATTTGCATCTGGTTTACCTTTTTATTTATTGTTGCAATTATTACCTGCTTGGCTAGAGAGCGAAGGTATCAATATCAAAACAATTGGCGCGTTTTCGTTAACACAATTTCCCTATATTTTGAAATTTGTCTGGGCGCCATTTATGGACAATATTTCGCTTTTCAATATAGGTAGAAGACGAGGATGGATGCTTGCTTCGCAAATTGTATTAGTATTCTTTATCACAATTTTAGGTTTTTTCTCGCCTACATTAAACATTTGGGTAATCGCTGCTATCTGTTTTATTATTGCTCTATTTTCAGCCACACAAGATATTGCCCTTGATGCATTTAGGCGAGAATTACTACTAGATAACGAACTGGGACTTGGCAACAGTATTCATACCAATGCTTATCGTGTTGCTGGTTTAGTACCAGGTTCGCTATCATTAATTTTATCCAATTATCTACCTTGGAACAGTGTGTTTATTATTACTGGGCTATTTATGTTGCCAGCAATTATGATGACATTGAAAGTTAAAGAGCCTATCAATCAAGCGCCAAAAAACCATAGTATTGAAGATATCATCATTAAGCCATTTAGTGAATTTATTAATCGTCAAGGTATAAAAAGTGCACTCACGATTTTAGCTTTTATCTTTCTTTATAAATTGGGTGACAGTATGGCAACCTCACTGGCAACCCCTTTTTATTTACAAATGGGATTTAGCCGTTTGGATATTGGCTGGATTGCTAAAAATGCATCATTATGGCCAAGTGTATTTGGTGCATTAATGGGCGGCATCTTGATGATCAAAATTGGTATTAACCGTGCACTTTGGCTATTTGGTTTTGTACAAGTTATTTCTATTCTAGGGTTTGCATGGTTGTCTGTTGAAGGTCCATTTACTGAAATTACCTACCACGCTAAAATTTTATTAGCTTTAGTAATTAGCTTTGAAGCGTTAGGCGTTGGGCTAGGATCAGCGGCCTTTGTCGCTTTTATTGCAAAAACAACTAATCCCCTTTATACAGCGACACAATTTGCATTATTTACAAGTATTGCTTCTATCCCAAGAACATTAATTAATGCCACTACAGGCATTATGGTTAATTATTTAGGATGGACAACTTTCTTTGGTTTATGTACGATTCTTGCCATACCTGGTATGTTATTATTATTAAAAGTTGCCCCATGGAATACAAAAGAATAGGAGAAAACATGGATAAATTAACACAAGCCTTATATTTTCGACACGGATGTAAAAAATTTGACGAAACCAAAAAGATTGATCCTGCTGAAATTGAATATATTTTAGATGCAGGTCGCTTATCCCCTTCAGCATTTGGACTTGAGCCTTGGCATTTTGTGGTGGTTGACAGCCCTAAAATTAAAAGCGAATTATCTGAGGCTTGTTTCAAACAAGAGCAAGTCACCAGTTGCTCACATTATGTGATTGTACTTTATCGTAAATCAAACAGTTTTTCGGTACAAAATGAGTATTTCCGTAAGGCGGTTGCTCGTACTTTACCTGACCCAGATGATCAAAACAGTATTGATGTTATGTGTCAATCAAGGCTCAACTTTTATGAAAATGGTTTAGCCAGCGGCCTAACTATGAATCATTCATTTGAAATGCAGGCTTATCTAGCTTGTGCCAATATGCTCACAGCTGCTGCTTATCATAATATTGATTCCTGTGCGATTGGTGGATTTCAACATGATGGTGTTATTAAAATTTTAGAAAATCACATACCATCATTTAGTGGTGAAAATTTCGGTGTAGCACTTTGTTTAGCATTTGGTTATCGTATCAATGAACCAACACCTAAAATACGTTGGCCACTCAAAGATATCACCACATATCTATCTGAATAAATATAAACTGTCTATTGCTTTATGCCTCAAAGGTGTAAAGCAACAATAAAATTAATGGTTACTTAATCAATAACGCTCCAAGACCGTTTTTAATTTAATCCTACCTAAACAAATGTTTAAAAGAAGATAGCGATTTAGTAAATTGTTCCGCCTTTTGGTATTATACGCTTTATATTTTTTCTCATTTATTTTTTATACAACTTCTAAATTTTTCATGAGAAATCTGTCCTTCTTTCATTGTTTTTATAAACATTGTCAAACAAATCGATAATTTAAATTCATTTATTAATTGTTTTTAAAAAGTAAGTGAACAATAAAAAAAGATAACTTTTGTCAACTGTTGAAAAAATATCTTATCGTCATTACCTATCACTATAATAATCAATTTTTTTGCACTATAAAGATTGATAATGTTAGACTTAACAATTATTAATTGAGCGAGTTCTGTGTTAACAGCCAGAATATAAATAAGGATTTAAAGATGAAAACTAAACATGCACGTTTACTAATACTTGGTTCTGGCCCTGCTGGCTATACCGCAGCCGTTTATGCCGCTCGAGCAAATCTTTCACCTGTTTTAATTACTGGGATACAACAAGGTGGCCAACTCACAACCACGACTGAAATTGAAAACTGGCCAGCTGGAGCACCTGAATTAACTGGGCCTGATTTAATGGTTAAAATGAAAGAGCATGCCGAAAGATTTAATACTGAAATTATTTTAGATCATATCGATCAAGTCGATTTTAGTAGCAAACCTTATAAACTCTATGGCAGTGAAACAGAGTACAGTTGCGATGCATTAATTATTGCGACCGGTGCCTCTGCTCAATATCTCGGTTTACCCTCTGAAGAAGCGTTTAAAAGTAAAGGTGTATCAGCTTGTGCCACCTGCGACGGTTTTTTCTATCGCAATCAAAAAGTAGCAGTAGTAGGAGGCGGAAATACGGCCGTTGAAGAAACGCTTTATTTAGCCAATATTGCCAGTGAAGTACATTTAATACACCGTCGCGATAGCTTTAGAGCAGAAAAGATCTTAATGGATCGTTTAGCTGAAAAGATACAAGAAGGCAAAGTAATCTTACATACCCATCAAATTGTTGATGAAATATTAGGTGATAATATGGGCGTTACAGGGGTTAGACTGCGTAGCACTCAAAATCCTAATCTTACTGAGGATTTATCTGTTATGGGCGTATTTATTGCCATTGGTCATAAACCCAATACCAGTATTTTCGAAGGTCAACTTGAATTAAATGGTGGCTACATCAAAGTTAAATCTGGTACACATGGTAATGCGACACAAACCAGTGTCGAAGGTATTTTTGCCGCAGGTGATGTGATGGATCATATTTATCGCCAAGCGATCACTTCTGCTGCAACTGGATGTATGGCTGCACTCGATGCTGAACTTTATTTGGATAATTTGAAATAAACTAAAAATATCATCATGTCACTAGATAAAAAACGTCAAACTTATCTACTTGGCTGGTTGAAACAGCATGCAAAAATGCATAAAGCAGATTTGCGTGCTTCTGCTTTAACTGGTTTTGCATTGACTTTATTGGTTATTATGCAAGCGGCTCTACTCGCTGTTATTTTACAAAAACTGATTATTGAGCAACAACATTTTGTCGATATCCTACCTTACTTTGGTTCACTTATTATTATTTTATTAGGTAGAGCGTTGTTAATGTATGTGCGCGAAAAGATCAACTTTGCACTAGGAAAAAAGGTACGAAAGCAAATTCGTAATGACTTAATTAATCAACTTGAAGCTTATGGCCCTGCTTATTTAAATCAAAGTACTACGGGCGCTTGGAGTACGTTACTTATAGAGCAAGTAGAAAATCTGCATGACTTTTTTGCTCGTTATCTGCCTCAAATGCGTTTAGTCAGTATCGTCCCAATTTTAATTTGCATTGCTATTTTACCGTTTAACTGGGCAGCAGCCGCTATCTTGTTATGTACTGCCCCACTGATTCCAATCTTTATGATTTTAGTTGGTATGGGCGCAGCAGATATTAACCGTCGTCATTTTAAAGCGTTGGCATATTTAAGTGGTCACTTTTTAGATCGCTTAAAAGGACTTAATACTATCCGTCTATTTAATCAAGGAGAAAAACAAGCCAACGAAATTGCTCAAGCATCCGAAGACTTTCGCGTTAAAACCATGCAAGTATTAAAAATGGCTTTTTTATCCTCAGCTGTGTTGGAATTTTTTACGTCAATTTCGATCGCCATCGTAGCGGTGTATTTTGGTTTTTCGTATTTAGGTGAATTTAATTTTGGTTCATATAATGGTACTGTGACCTTATTTGCCGGTTTTTTTACATTAATTTTAGCACCCGAATATTTTCAACCATTGCGCGATTTAGGAACTTACTACCATGCCAAAGCTGAAGCCATTGCAGCAGCGGACAATATTGAAGCTTTTTTAAGTAAAGATGTCTTGTTAAATCAAGCTCATCATGATGCCAACCCAATTCAAATCAATCAACCATTACATACTATTGAAGCAAGTAATTTGATTGTACTCTCTAGCGAACAGCAACCCATTGTTGGACCATTATCATTCGCTTTACAAACACCTTTTAAATTAGCTTTAGTCGGTAAAAGTGGTGAAGGTAAAACTTCGTTAATGCAAATTTTGCTTGGCTTTTTACCTTATCAGGGTTCGTTAAAGATTAATGGGATCGAATTTAATCAATTAGATATTAGCCATTGGCAACAACAAATCAGTTGGATCGGACAGAATCCTTATCTTATTAATGGCTCTGTACGTGAAAATATTTTATTAGGAAAACCGAATGCTTCTGATGATGAGATTGAAACTGTAATTGCCAAATCCCAGTTAGTATCTGTTATTGATAAATTACCTCAAGGATTAGATACCCAAGTAGGTGAAGACGCAGTGCGTTTGTCAGTCGGGCAAGCACAACGTGTGGCCATCGCTCGAGCAATGTTAAAACCATGTCAATTACTCATTCTTGATGAGCCTACGGCAAGCTTAGATAGACAAACCATGCAAAATATAGATCAGCAACATATCGCACCAAATACAATTACCATTACCCATCAAACCGATGATATGCACATTTATAACCAAGTTTGGCAGTTAGCAGATGGTCAGTTACATTGTGATAGCAAGGAGGATTTATGTTAGCCATATTACGTCCTTATATCGCACTGTATAAACACTATTTTTGGCAGATTTTGTGTGGTCTATCTTTAGCGCTTTTGACGCTTTTTACTAGCGTATTTTTACTCTCTTTATCGGGTTGGTTTCTAGCTTCAACGGCAGTTGTTGGGGTTGCTGGCTTATATACTTTTAACTATATGTTACCAGCAGCGGGAGTGCGTGGGGCAGCAATTACTCGCACAGCAGCACGCTATATGGAACGCTTGGTGGATCATAATACGACATTTAAGATCTTGGCCTATTTAAGGACATTAGCTTTTCGTAAGATTTTACCGCTGAGTGCCAATCAGTTAGCTCAATATCAAAGAGCCGATTTACTTAACCGCTTTATTGTTGATATTGACGCGCTGGATCATCTTTATCTCAAACTGTTTTCGCCTATTGTGACCGCTTTGCTCACGATTGGCATAATCTTTATTGTGCTAAGTAATATCAATCTACCGGTAGCACTCATCATCACTATTATTCTGACCCTTACTTTATTAGTCGTACCCGTTATTTTTTACCAAGCAGGAAAAGAACTGGGCAAGAACTTAGCAAAGCAACAAAGTGAATATCGCTTATTACTGATCAATTATTTACAAGGACAAGCTGAACTTACTCTTTTCAATGCTCAATCACGCTATCGTCACAAACTGGATGAACTGGAAACAAATTGGCTTCGTAATCAACAGCAGCAATCAACTTTAATGGCACTTTCAAGTGCATTAGTATTATTGATTGCTGGCTTTTTAACTCTATTGGTTCTTTGGTTAATTACGCAATATACCCTTTCTCCTTTAGTTGCCTTATTTGTATTTGTGAGTCTTGCCAGTGCCGAAATTCTAGCACCAATTCCTGGCGCGTTTATCTTTTTAGGGCAAGTATTAACCTCCGCTACGCGCACAACAGCAATTTTTAATCAAACACCTGATATTAAATTTGTCTCGGAAAGCGAAAGCAAAAAAGTTGATTTAAGTTCAGCAACGCTACAATTTGAAAACATCAATTTTAGTTATCCCAATCAACCTTTCGCAGTATTAACAGATTTTTCGTTAACGGTTAATCAAGGAGAACATATTGGATTAATTGGAAAAACTGGATGCGGTAAATCAACATTATTAAATCTCGTTAATCGCGCTTGGGAACCCACATCAGGCAATATCTATTTTAATGACACACCATTGAATCAATTAGACGAAAAAACCTTACGACAGGCGATTGCGATGGTGCCACAAGTTATTGCAATTTTTAGTGATACCTTAAGGCAAAACTTGTTGATAGGCAATGCACAAGCTACTGAGCAACAACTTATCGAAGTCTTAAAACAAGTTGAACTTGAAAAATTGTTAAATACAGATCAAGGTTTGAATTTGCCTATCGGTCAAGGTGGTCGCGCTTTATCGGGTGGAGAAATTCGTCGTATCGGTATTGCCCGAGCTTTACTGCACAACTCTCCACTCATTTTGATGGATGAACCAACAGAAAGCCTTGATCAGCAGACTGAGCAACAAATTATTCAATTGATCAAACAAACTTGTAAAAATAAAACGTTAATTATGGTTACCCATCGTTTAACGGATAATCCATTATTTGATAGAGTAATTGCTCTTAATAGTTGAATTGATGAAATAATTTTTACTCAAACGTATAGTGAATCTGAAACTTCTTGACAAAATATACAAGGTCAATGTTATCTTCACCGTTATTTTTTAAAAATATGATATACTGATGCTTTAATTTTTTATGATAGAGAGATTATTTTGCAACAGTCGTTACAAGATTTTATTATCGATAAGATTGATGATCTAAAAGGCAAAGACATTGTTACCTTAGATGTGCGTGGTAAATCAAGCATTACCGATTATATGATTGTCTGTACGGGCACTTCAAACCGTCACGTATCATCCATTGCAGGGCATTTACTTGATGAAGCGAAAAAACATGGGCTTCTTGTTTTAGGTAGCGAGGGCCAAAATGATGCTGACTGGGTAGTGGTTGATATGGATTCAGTCATTGTACATATTATGCAAGAAGAAACCCGTCAACTTTACGAACTCGAAAAACTTTGGAGTTAGTGGCGTGAAGATACAGCTTATCGCTGTTGGCAACAAAATGCCAAGTTGGGTTACCACCGCTTTTGAAGATTATCGTTCGCGCTTCCCTAAAGATATGCCACTAGAACTTATCGAAATTCCAGCTGGAAAACGAACTAAAAATGCAGATATTGCCCGAATTTTAGATAAAGAAGGCGAACAAATGTTAGCAAATTGCGGTAAAGGCAACTGCATTATCACATTAGATATTCCAGGTAAACCTTACACTACGCATAATTTAGCACAACAGTTAGAACGTTGGAAAACTGATGGCCGTGATGTGAGCTTGCTCATTGGGGGGCCTGAAGGCTTATCTCCTGCTTGTAAAGCTGCGGCAGAGCAGAGCTGGTCGCTCTCGCCTCTTACGCTTCCACATCCTTTAGTGCGTGTCATTGTCGCAGAAAGCCTTTATCGAGCATGGAGCTTAACCACTAACCATCCTTATCATCGTGAATAAATAAATTAGGTAAACACAGTAAAATGAGTGCAATTATTTTAGATTTGCAAATAGCTACAGACGATAACCAAAATTTGCCAACTGAAGAGCAAATTATGCAATGGTTAAACGTGATTTTGCCTCAATTTATGGATAATGCTGAAATCACTATCCGAATTGTGGATGAACAAGAAAGCCAGCAGTTAAATAATACATACCGCCACAAAGATAAACCCACCAATGTACTCTCTTTTCCATTTGAATCACCGATTGAAATTGAGGTACCACTGTTGGGTGATTTGATTATTTGCAAACAAGTGGTGGAAGCTGAAGCGAAAGAACAACATAAATCGTTAACTTCACATTGGGCACATATGATCGTGCATGGGTGTTTGCATCTATTAGGATATGATCATATTCTTGACGAAGAAGCCGAAGAAATGGAAAATATCGAAATTGATATAATGCAACAGCTAGGATTTAATAATCCATATCAACCGATTGACGAATAACTGTGTTCAGTTATCATCATTGATGATAACTGAACTGAAATAAAAATAATTAAATACAATAAATTAGTAAAGGAAAAAGCAAATGAGCGATGATAATCCCCGGAGATCCAAAAAAGGGTTTGCCTTATGGTTAAGTCAGTTATTTCATTCAGAACCCAAAGATAAAGAAGAACTAATTGAAGTTATACGCGAAGCTGAAGAAAACGAACTTATCGATCCAGACACACTTGATATGATTGAAGGCGTCATGGATATAGCCGAACAACGCATTCGCGATATTATGATCCCCCGCTCACAAATTGTTACTATCAAAGACAATTATTCACTTGATCAATGCTTAGATATTATTTCTGAACATGGTCACTCTCGTTATCCTGTAATTAGTGAAGATAGAGACCACATTGAAGGTGTGTTACTGGCGAAAGATTTACTCATATTTATCCGCCAAGGTATTGACGATTTCGATTTAAAAAAGATACTACGACCAACGGTTATTGTGCCAGAAAGTAAACGTGTTGATCATATGTTAAAAGAGTTTCGTATGCAACGTTACCATATGGCAATAGCGATTGATGAATTTGGTGGCGTATCAGGTCTTGTCACAATTGAAGATATTTTAGAGCTCATTGTAGGTGATATTGAAGATGAATACGATGAAGTTGAAGATCGGGATGTTCGTCGCTTATCTCCTTTGGTTTACACCGTACGTGCACTCACGCCAGTAGAAGATTTTAACGAAATTTTTGCGACACATTTTAGTGATGACGAAATGGATACGATTGGTGGCTTGGTAATGCAACACTTTGGCCGCTTACCTTTACGTGGTGAAAGTATAATCATTGATGGTTATCAATTTAAGGTAACCATAGCCGATAAAAGACGTATCATCCAACTGCATGTAACTATTCCGGAAGATGCCACAGTGCCTAATTTAGAGTTGCCATAACATGCTTAAATATCTGCTACTAAGTTTTATTTACGGTTGCATCGCTGTTTTTAGTTATGCACCCTTTCATATTTGGCCTTTAGCATTTATCTCTTTTGCTGGCCTATTATGGCTTATTGCCAATAAAACTAAAAAACAAGCAATGTTATTAGGATTGACTTGGGGAATTGGTTATTTTACCTCAGGAGTCCATTGGGTTTATATCAGTATTAAACAATATGGGGAACTACCTACACCTATTGCAATGGTGATACTAGGCTTTCTGATCCTATATTTGTCTCTTTACCCGATGTTATTTGCTTTTTTACTTAGAAATGCAGATCGTTTAGCACCTCAATTTTCATTCAGGCAATTGGCATTAGCTGCACCTATCTTATGGCAATGTACTGAATTTTTACGTGGTTACATTTTAACGGGTTTTTCTTGGTTACAACTTGGTTATAGCCAACTTGATAGCCCACTGCGAACCTATTTTCCTATCGTTGGTATAGATGGTGTGAATTTGCTAACTTGTTTTTTATGTGGACTAGCCATTTACAGTTTATATAAAATTAAGCAACATCAATCCCAAAAGCACGTGCTTGGTGCAATAATTGCACTATTAACGCTCTTCATTGCACCAATTTTATTCAAAGATAAAAACTGGACCGAGGTTGATCATCATCGTATAGCGAATTTTTCATTAATTCAGGGCAATATTCCACAAACTTTAAGGTGGAGCAGTGAACAATTAAATAATACTTTAGAAACCTATTATCAACTTACCCAACAAAATTTTGGTAAAGACAAGATTATAATATGGTCAGAAGCCAGCATTACAGATTTTGAAACCAATCAACAACCTTTTTTATATTATCTAGATAATCAAGCAAGAGCGAATGATTCTGAAATTGCCGTTGGTATTATTGATTATCGTTTTAATGAATCAGACAATCGAAATAAAGGTAATATTTATAATTCGTTAATTGTATTGGGCAAAAAAGAACCCTATCAATACCTAACAGCTCATCGTTATCAAAAACATCATTTAGTACCATTTGGTGAATTTACACCATTTGAATCTTTACTAGAACCGATTACTGAACTGCTTAATATTCCAATGTCTTCAATGAAAGCAGGCGATGAAAAACAGCCCCAATTAACCATGAAAGGGTTTAAATTCACAACAGCTATCTGTTATGAAGTAATTTTATCCGATCTTATATGGGAAAACTTTAAACCTGATACTGATTTTTTACTCACTGTCTCGAATGATGCTTGGTTTGGTGATAGCATTGGTCCAAAACAGCATTTGCAAATGGCACAAGCTAGAGCATTAGAGTTTGGTCGTCCATTAATTCGCAGTACTAATAATGGTATTACTGCAATAATTAACCAGCAAGGAAGAATCATAAAACAAATTCCAGCATTTACCACCGCTGTTTTAACTGAAAGCCTATCACCAACCACTGGCCTAACTCCTTATGCTAGATGGGGAAATAAACCTTATTTATTGTTCATGATATTAATGTGTATCCCAATATTTATAAAAAGACGTTCATAATTTACGATAGTGGCATAAATATTGCTTAAATATATCTAGTTTCAAATAAAATCATGTGCAGAAATAATTGCTTATAAAGCATAATTATAGCTACGCATTTGGAGCCAATGATATATAAATAAACAGTAAAAAGTACTTTTATGCTAAAAAATAAGTTATAATATACGCCCTTTGTAAAAATATTAAATAAATTTAATATGATACAAATCAAACAGTAGGAGACGAGAATGAACAAAAAGACAAAATTAACCAAATTAGTTTTATCACTTGCAATGTTAGGTCTAATGACTGGTTCAGCATTAGCTGAAGAACTTACTGGCACGTTAGCTAAAATTAAAGAAAGTGGTGTTATTGTTGTTGGTCATCGTGAATCTTCTATTCCATTTTCCTACTATGGCGATAAGCAAGAAGTGATTGGCTATTCACAAGATTACTCTAATCTAATCGTAGACGCAGTAAAAAAAGAGTTAAACTTACCTGACCTTAAAGTAAAATATTTACCTGTTACTTCTAAGACACGTATTCAACTTCTTAACAACTATACTTACGATTTTGAATGTGGTTCAACTACTAACAATCTTGAACGCCAAAAAACAGTTGGTTTTTCAGACACCATCTTTATTGTAGGTACGCGCTTTTTAGTTAAAGCAGATAGTAATATCAATAGTATTGAAGATTTAAAAGGCAAAAATGTAGTAACGACTGCGGGTACTACTTCTGAAATCCGATTAAATCAAATCAACAATAAAGAAAAATTAGGTATCCGGATCATTACCCCAAAAGATCATGGTGATGCATTTAATGCACTTGAAACTGGTCGTGCTGCTGCATTTTTAATGGATGATGCTTTATTGGCTGGTGAACGTTCACGTGCAATTAATCCTGCTGAGTGGAAAATTGTTGGTGAACCTTTATCTTATGAATCTTACGGTTGTATGTTAAGAAAGGGTGACACTCAATTTAAACAACTAATGGACAACGCCATCGCTGAAGCCCAAAAATCAGGAAAAGCATTAGAGTCTTATAACAAATGGTTCACTCAACCAGTACCACCAAAAGGTGCAAATATGGAACTTGAAATTTCACCGAAAATGGTTGAGCTTTTTGCAAACCCTAACGATAAAGCATTAGATTAATACTTTTCTTATCTTTCTAATCCATGTACTAAATGCCGTAGCATTTAGTACATAATCTAAATTAGTGAATTAAATATATTATGAGTTTTAATTGGACACTATTTTTTGAACCCACCCCTTATGGTGATGGGATTTATTTAAATTGGCTGTTAGATGGCATTTTTGTGACCGTTTCATTAGCCATTACAGCATGGATCATCGCCTTTGTGCTGGGTTCATTGGTTGGTATCTGTAGAACACTTGACAACAAGTTTCTAAGTAGTTTTGCGTCAAGCTATATTCAGCTATTTCGTAATATCCCCTTACTTGTACAAATGTTTTTATGGTATATGCTATTTCCTGAAATTCTGATAGGCAGTTTAAAAACGTGGTTTGTATCTGGTTTATCACCAAATATTAGTTCGTTCATCATCGCCGCAACTGCTTTAGGATTGTTCACATCTGCGCGAATTGCCGAGCAAGTAAGAACGGGTATTCAAACTTTGCCTAAAGGCCAAAGATATGCAGCAATCGCACTTGGTTTAACCAATCGTCAAGCATATAGATACGTTTTATTACCTAATGCTTATCGTCGCATTATTCCACCATTAACATCAGAAATGACTAATATTATTAAAAACTCATCTGTTGCTTCAACAATTGGGTTAATAGATTTAATTGGACAGATTGATCGTATTAATGAATCAACCAATAGTATTGTCGAAATTTTGTGTGGTGTAACGATTGCCTTTATGCTAATAAATTATGCGGTACTCACTATTATGCGTATTGTTGAAAAACATACTCGCTTACCTAACATGAATCATGGAGGATAAAATGCAGCTTTTTGATTGGATTGCAAATATACCTTCATTGGTATTTGATAATTATCATTTACTATTAAGTGGTTTATGGTTAACAACAAAAATCACCCTTAATGCGGTCATTTTTGGTATTGTTTGGGGTACTATGCTTGCGTTAATGCGTTTATCAAATAATAAATTGCTTAATATTTTTGCTAAATGCTACGTAAATTTATTTCGCTCCATTCCACTATTATTAGTGCTGTTATGGTTCTATTTAGCATTGCCACAAGTTATTAAATATGTATTTAATTTACCACCTTATGCGGATGTACGTATTGTTTCAGCAATGATCGCTTTTGCACTTTTTGAAGCAGCTTATTATTCAGAAATCATTCGCGCGGGTATCAATGCAGTGAACAAAGGCCAATATCATGCTGCTTATGCTTTAGGTATGACTAAAGGTCAGGCCATGCGCTTAATTATCTTACCTCAAGCATTTCGGTCTATGGTGCCACTTTTACTAACTCAAGGTATTATCTTATTCCAAGACACCTCGTTAGTTTATGTGATGAGTTTAATTGACCTTTTCGGTGCAAGTGTAACTCAAATTGGTAATGTTCAAGGCGGTACGGTTAAATATTCAATGATTATTTTTGCAGCAGCAAGTTATTTTGTAATTTGTTTTACTGCTTCACTGTTAGTTAATTATTTTAAGAAAGGGATAAATCGATGATCTCCTTAGAAAATATATCAAAATGGTATGGACAATTTCAAGTTTTAAAAAACTGCACAACAAGAGTAGGTAAAGGTGAGGTTGTCGTTGTTTGTGGACCTTCTGGTTCAGGTAAATCAACATTAATCAAAACTGTTAATGGTTTAGAACCAGTACAACAAGGTAAAATCATTATTGAAGAGACAGAAATAACTGATCCCGCAACTAATTTAGCGAAATTACGATCAAAAGTGGGTATGGTATTTCAACATTTTGAACTCTTCCCTCATTTAACCATTTTAAAAAATTTAACGCTTGCCCAAATTAAAGTATTAGGTCGAGCGGATGAAGAGGCTCGTGAAAAAGCTCTTAATCTATTAGAACGTGTGGGTTTACTTGCTCATGCTGATAAATACCCTGCACAGCTTTCTGGTGGTCAACAGCAACGTGTTGCGATTGCTCGAGCGCTTTGCATGGATCCAATTGTTATGCTATTTGACGAACCAACCTCAGCGCTTGATCCAGAAATGGTTAATGAAGTTCTTGATGTAATGGTTGAACTTGCTTATGAAGGCATGACGATGATGGTAGTTACTCATGAGATGGGCTTTGCGCGTAAAGTTGCACACCGTGTTATCTTTATGGATAAGGGAGAAATTATTGAAGATACCTCAAAAGAACAATTCTTCACAAATCCACAATCAGATCGTGCTAAAGACTTCTTAGCTAAAATTATTCATTAATATCAATTACAGGGCGATATGCCCTGTACTCTCTTCTTGCCTATTTAATTTTATTTTTAATATTTAATAAAATAATCAATCTGCTAACTTTTATTTATTATAACTTTATCCTTTATTCAGTAATAAATTAACTAAACCACTGTGCCTTTGTGTTTGAGATTTTATTGCTTGTTGCAGAATTTGTTCAGTTGCATAAATTGAAACCGTTTTTTTAGCACGAGTGATGGCTGTATAAAGTAATGAACGATTAAGTAATGGCGAAAATTCTGTTGGCAAAATAATATTTACATGATCAAATTCTGAACCTTGTGATTTATGGATCGTCATTGCATAAGCCGTTTCATGCTCAGGTAATCGGAAAGGAGAAAACCCTTTTATCGAACCGTCAGCAAATGGAAAATAGACTCGTAATTTTGAATGGTCATGCACTGCCCTTAAAGTAATTCCAATATCACCATTATAAAGTCCTAATGAAATGCTGTTGCGTAAAATCATAATCGGACGACCGACGTACCAAGCTTCGTCATTCTTAAGGTGAATGAATTTTTTTTGAGCTAATAAAGACTCAATTTGCTTATTTAAACCACTCACACCAAACTTCCCTTCTCGCACTGCGCAGAGTAAGCGATATTGGGCAAATTTATCTAAAATCGTTGCTATATCATCAATGCAGTGTTGATTTATTGCATTTAGATAATGTTGATATTGATCCACACTATCATGTAAAACAGCTTGGTAGGCTTGCTGAGATGAAAGTTCCTGATACTTAATATCACTCAATGAAGCATTGTTTAATAATTGTTTAACAACACCTGATTTCCCGTCTTTTACCGCATTAGCAAGTAAACCGATACCCGATGCCTCATCAAATCGATAACTCTTTTGTAATAAGCAAATACTGTCAGTAATGTTGGCTGTTTGCTCTGAAATTGGTACGTCATAACCTGTCACTTGGCTTAGTTCTTTAGCTCGTAATTTGCTGTATCCATCAGTAATAAATGCACAGAGATCACCAAATACAGCACCTGCTTCGACCGATGAAAGTTGATCTTTATCGCCAAGCAAAATTAAGCGTGCTGAGGATGGTAACGCATCTATTACTCTCGCCATCATATTTAAGTCTACCATTGATGCTTCGTCTATCACTAATACATCCAAATTGAGTGGATTATCTTTATCATACGTGAACGAGCGATTATCCGCTTTGGCGCCTAATAAGCGATGCAAAGTAATTGATTCCGTATTAATATTTAAAGATGATAAGGAAAGCTGTTCAATTGCTCGACTTAGTGATTCAGTTAATCTTGACGCCGCTTTACCTGTAGGTGCGGATGTAACTAATCGAGCCTTAGGATTAGTTTGCCTAATTGCAGCAAGTATTTTTGCAACTGTTGTAGTTTTCCCCGTTCCCGGTCCACCAGAAATAATGGCTACTTTACGAGTTAATGCAACTGCCACGGCAACTTTTTGCCAATCGATAGATTCTTCATTATTGCTAAAAAGCTGATTGAGAATTACATTTAAGTCAATTAAGTAATTGGATTCTTGGGCAAGTGTTGTGTGATTAAAATATTGAGCTACATTGACTTCATCAAACCACATACGCTGAAAATAGAGTTTATTTTGGGTAAAAATAAGGGGTGATAAGTTTTTGCCATCGCTCACAACGTGTTTACTTTCAGCTTGTTCAAGTACAGCTTGCCAAGCTTGTTCACTTGGTGCCCCTAAATCCTGCCATAATTGTGGTTCAATGAATTGTTGATTTAAATTAGTCAGATCAAGACAGACATGACCTGCTCTCACTTCTTTACTCAGTGATAAGACTAAAAAACTAAAACGTTTAGCTGTAATATCGTCATCTAGCTCCGCTTTATCGGTTAAAAACAGAGCTAAATGAATATCAAGTAAACTGATTTGGCTGTTTTGTTCAAATTGGGTTAACCATTCTATTAACATGGGATATGTTCAGTTATTAACTTATAATCCCATTATATCGTTAACTTTATCTTTTGGATAAGTGAGTTTGAAGCTTAAATTAAGTTTTTTAGTCTCATTCGGATTCAAATCAAACTTCCATGTTACTAATCCTGTTTTTTTATCATAACTTGCACCGTTATACTTAATATTATCAAGCTTTACGATTTTATTGATAATAACTGGGATCCGATCATAGAAAACTAAATTTATTAGCATTGACTTGCCATTTTTCACATCAATAATGTAGGCATATTTTTGTGAAAGATAATTACCTACCGACAAAGATTTTAACGTTTCACTATTATCTCGATTGCGTAAAATTGAAATGTTTTTATCTTTACCTAAATAAAGATCCAAAGTATCTTTAGCCAATCTTGTGACAAAAAGGCTTTTGCCTACTTTAGTGATACCTTTGCTTGACCTTGTAATTCGGCATCCTGTAAAAATAAAGTCATTTTATTTAAATTAATATTATTATCGGCAAAAATACTACCTGAAACTAACGCAATTAAAAGAGCTGTTTTTTGAATTTTCATACTGTCCCTTTTTAATAATTTTATATTTTAATTATTTAAATATATTCATGTTATAAATATGTCTGTATCGCATATCTATCCATGATAACCGTACTTAAAATAGTATTGGCTATTTCTGCTTAAATTTCCATAAAATTTAATTTTGTGTTAAATAAAAAATTAATTTAGTTTTATATATTGAACATTTGATTAAAAAAATGTATATTTTGTTAAAAATAAAAAACAAAATATAAGGAAACACTATGAATAGCTTCAGTTATTTAAAAAAAGCAATCAAACGTAGGAATTTATCATTACAAACCGTTGCCGATGCTTGTCAAATGACTAAAGGTTATTTAAGTCAACTCGCTAACGATAAAATCAAAAATCCAAGTGCGCAAAAATTACAATCGCTTCACCAATATTTGCAAATTGAACAACCAACTAAAAACAAAAAAGTGGGAGTCATTTTTGGTAAATTTTATCCATTACATACTGGACATATTCACCTTATTCAACGTGCAATAAGTCAAGTCGATGAGTTATATGTGATTCTTTGTTCCGATACAGAACGTGATATGGCATTATTTGAAGAAAGTGCCATGTCTCGGCAACCAACAATCAATGATCGAATTCGTTGGCTATTACAAACTTTTAAGTATCAAAAAAATATTCACATTGAATTATTAGAAGAAGATGGTATCCCTGCCTATCCAAATGGTTGGCAGCAATGGAGTGAGCGCGTCAAAAAGCTGTTTAAAGAAAAAGGCATCGAACCTGAATGCGTTTATTCAAGCGAACCCCAAGATGTTACCATGTACAAGGAGTTATTTAATTTAAATACGGTACTTATCGATCCTCACAGAGAATTTATGAAAGTTAGTGGTACCCAAATTCGCAAAGCACCCCTCAAAAATTGGCAATACATTCCAACTGAAGTCAGACCATTCTTTGTTAGAACAGTGGCGATTTTAGGAGGCGAATCAAGTGGTAAATCAACACTAGTCAATAAATTAGCTAATGTATTTAATACTACCAGCGCTTGGGAATATGGGCGAGATTACGTTTTTTCTCAATTAGGCGGAGACGAACGGGCATTACAATATGCAGATTACGATAAAATTGCACTAGGCCATGCACAATATATTGATTTTGCAATAAAACATGCCAATAAAGTCTCATTTATTGATACTGATTTTGTCACGACTCAAGCTTTCTGTAAAAAATATGAAGGTAAAGAACACCCATTTTTACAAGCAATGATTAACAACTACCGTTTTGATCTAGTTATATTGCTTGGCAACAATACACCTTGGGTAGCCGACGGCTTACGCCATTTGGGGAGTCCGAAACAGCGTAAAGACTTTCAACAGTTGCTCATCTCAATTTTAGAAAAAAATAGCATTAACTATATTCGAATAGATTCACCTAATTATGAAGAACGCTATTTATGTTGTATTGATTTAGTCAATCAACTTATCAACAATGAAGAGTATTAATTATGAATAAATTAAATCAACTTATAATATTTATTGGACGAAACAAATTCTATCCACTTTTTTGCATAATATGTGTAACGTTGGCCTTTTTATATACCGACCCATTTAGTCAATTTAATCTTCGTTACACCATTTCCTATATTGGTGCTTTTTGTGGCTTGATCTGTGTAATATTATTGGCCAAACGTAAAAATATGGGAAATGTGATGGGCATGTTAGCCAATGTTGCTGAATGCTCTGCTAACTTTCTTAACGGTAATATTGGTGCTGGCTTACCAAGTATTTGCTATTTTGGTTCACACATTTATGGCTTAATTAATTGGCAAAAAAATCAAGATAACAATAAAAATGTTAAATCCAGAACCTTGAGCGAAAGTAATTTTTTATGTGCCATTATCGCGCTTATTGCAGCAGTATTTTTAAATATTTACATCACTGAATCGCTTGAAGTCAACAATAGTAGTTATCAGCTTATAACTAACTGCTTTATCTTTGGATTAGGGATTGTTGCCCAATTATTGTTGATGATGCGTTACTCATTCAATTGGTATTTTTGGGTGATACTAAATGTGTTGGTAATTGGTCTTAATATTTATACAGATAACATCGTTATTGCTGCACAATATTTAATTTATCTATTTAATGCAATTTATGGTATTTGTGAGTGGAGAAATTCTGAACAAACACAATAAATATGTCTATCAAAAAGTTTCAGGAAATGCATACGTTTCAGTAAAAAATTATCCATGCAAACAGCATGGATAATTTTATATCTATTCAATGATATTTAGAAATTAATAATCGAAAGATTTCACCAGCCAACAACCAGAATTTTTTAATTAAATAGTTATCACTTTAGTTGCTATTGCTATAAAGACAGGTACCCATGAGTATGGTGGATAATATTCAAAAGAAAATCAGCAAAATCTAATCAATCACTATTTGTTTATATTATTAAAAATAACAAAAAACAGTAATATAAGATCAGTCAAAAAATACTGAGTATTAAATCTTAAATATTAACGAGCTCATTAAAGTTATTAATAAGGCTTTGTTATTCAATATCACCTTTAATAAGTGGGACAAATTTAACATCTTCGACATTTTTTACAATAAAACCGTCACCACTGCGTTTTATTAATTGAAGGACTTGATTGTCTTCATCACCAACAGGGATGACTAAACGCCCTTTATCCGCTAACTGATCTAAAAGACTTTGTGGTACCTGTGTTGCAGCAGCAGTGACAATAATACCATCAAATGGACCTCGTTCCGGCCATCCTAACCAACCATCTCCATGTCGAGTTGAAATATTGTGAATGTCTAACTGTTTTAAACGACGTTTAGTATTCCATTGTAAACTTTTAATTCTTTCAACCGAACAAACGTGGTTAACTAATTTGGCTAAAATTGCCGTTTGATAACCAGATCCAGTTCCAATTTCAAGCACTTTTGAGTTAGGTTCTAAACGTAATAGCTCGGTCATCTTTGCAACGATATAAGGTTGTGAAATGGTTTGCCCACTCCCTATCGGTAAAGAACAATTATCATAAGCCTGATGGGATAGAGCCTCGTCGATAAAGTGTTCTCGTGGTATAGAGGCAAAAGCTGTTAAGACACGCTCATCTTTGATTCCCTGCTGACGCAATAATTTAATTAGAGACTGCATTTTTAAACTTTGCATATGTATTACTCATTTCCTATTATCAATTCACGTATCACACTTGTGGCGTAACATCCTGACGGTAAATAAAAACGCATAGTAAGACTATTATCATTCAACCATTGCCAGTTAAGTTCTAAAGGATAGACCACTATAGAGCGTCTTGCAGTTTCAATACGCTCTTTTTTAAATAATTCAAGAAAAGTCATCCAATTTTTTAAACAATTTTGCTCAAATTCAAGTGCTTGAGACATTGTTCCTAGTGGGGAATCGCCCAGCATAGGTGCAGTAATGGTAATTTCACGATTTTCTAAACGGTGTTGCAATAAATCGAGTTCTTCTGTTTTTGCAACAAACCAACTTCCACGCCCAGCAAGTTGTAATATATCACCATCAAGCGCGGTACGATGCAAATTTTCGGCAATTCGTTGACTGACAATATCATTAAAAATTGCACTACGTGCTGCTGAAAGGTAAAAACTGCGTTTTTTACGATCTTTAACGGAAATCTCGCCATTTGCCCATTTGATAGCTTGAGTGATATTATTTTGTTCGCGACCAAAACGCTGTTCGCCAAAATAATTTGGCACCCCATTTTCTTTAATTAACGCTAATTTAGTCTCAATCCCTGATTTATCACTTAGCATTTTCAACGTAATATCAAAATAGTTGCCTTTCAAAGCCCCTATTTTTAATTTTTTATTATGTCGTGTAATTTTTAAAATTTCACATCCGTCTAAATTAAAATCCGAAAAATCAGGTGTTGCTTGACCTGGCATATGTAAACTAAACCACTGACGAGTGACCGCTTGGCGATCTTTTAATCCTGCATAACTGACTAACTTGGCTGAAATACCCACATATTTAGCTAATTGCTCAGCAACAAATATCGTATTACAATCACGTTTTTGAAGATAAACCAAGACGTGTTCACCATCACCGGTTAGCTCAAATCCGAGATCTTCAGTAACAATAAAATCTTCATATTGTTGTTTATATTGTCCTGTTACTGTTGGTTTACCATAAAAATAATTCAGTTCTGTTAACACGAATGCTACCTATCTTTTGATTTAATTGACTTTAGCTATTTTAGTAAGTAATACGACTGCTTCACAGGCTATACCCTCTTTACGCCCGGTAAAACCTAATTGTTCTGTAGTGGTTGCTTTGACACTAATTTGATCAAAGTGAACATTAAGATCTTCAGCAATATTAACTCGCATTTGATCGACATGCCCACGCATTTTAGGCTCTTGAGCAATAATAGTCGTATCTAAATTAACAAGTTCATAACCTTTGTTTTGAATAATGCTATAAACTTTTCTTAATAATATTCGGCTATCAATTCCTTTATATTGAGGATCGTTATCAGGAAAAAGTTTACCAATATCTCCTAACGCTAATGCACCAATTAACGCATCAGTTATGGCATGTAATACCACATCCCCATCGGAATGAGCAACCAGACCATATTGATAAGGAATTTTCACTCCTCCAAGCGTTATGGGGCCTTCCCCTCCAAATTTATGAACATCAAATCCATGACCTATTCGCATAATTCTACCTATTGTCATTTATGTAGTTAAATAAAAAGTGGCCAACGCTAAGTCCTCAGGTCGAGTAATTTTGATATTATCGCGGCGACATTCAACCAGTAATGGATGACCACCACAATATTCAATGGCAGAAGCTTCGTCAGTAATTGTCATATGATTATCTAAAGCCTGCTGCAAACATGATTTTAGCTCATTTGCTTTAAATAACTGTGGCGTTGCTGCTGCCCATAAATAATTTCTGTCTTCGGAGTATTCAATAATATTATCATTATTTTGATAAGCACGCTTTATGGTATCGCTGACGCGAGTAGCTAAAATACCGCCTTGTTGGGCATTGAGTACAATATCAATTAATTGTGTTATATCATCATGGCAAACACAAGGTCTTGCTGCGTCATGAACCAGCGCCCATTGATTATCATATAATAAATGCAAACCCGCTAATACCGACTCGGCACGGGTTTCTCCGCCTATAGTGACTTTTATCTTATCATGCAAAGCAATTGCAAGTGTTTTAAATATTACATCTTCGCGATTAATAACGACAATCACCTGTGTAATTTTAGGATGCGATAATAGCTTATTTAAAGTATGCTCAATGACCGTCATGGAGCCAATTTTCAAATATTGTTTTGGTATTTGATTATTCATACGGCAACCGATGCCAGCAGCTGGAACAATTGCGACAATATTACTGGTACTATTCACGTTACGCCTTATTGAGATTGCGGGTTGGGATCTTTAATAATTCGATAGAAATATTCATTCGGTTTTACCATACCTAAATGGTTGCGCGCACGCTCTTCTATCGCTTCAGAACCTTGCTGCAAACTATTAATCTCGGCAAACATCTGTTCATTACGATCTTTTAATCGTGCATTTTGCTCATGAAGATCAGCCAACACTTGTAGATTATCTTGATAATCATAAATATTATTTTTGCCATACCATAGCGAGTATTGCAAATAACCAAGCACAAGAAGTAAAATTAAAGGCAATTTCCATCTAATCATGAGATTATTCTATTCGCTTATTTAGATACATTTAACGGGTTTTGGTAAGCCTGCAAGTTTAGTTGCTTGTTTAGCAGGACCATCAGGAAATAATTTATATAAATAACGGCTATTACCCTTTTCTACACCAAATTTTTTTTCCATCGCTTTAACTAACGCTCTAATCGCCGGCGATGTTTTATACTCTAAATAAAAATCACGGACAAATAAAATCACTTCCCAATGTGCATCAGTTAATTCAATAGACTCCTTTTTTGCCAATAAAGGAACCAAATCAACAGTCCAATCCTGCCAATTTTTTAAATAACCATTATCATCAGTTTGTATTTGCTCTAACATTTTTGTAAACACGCATTTTTATTTGTGCCATATTATACCCGTTAAAATAAATTCCAACACTATTTTGATAGTGAAAGCGCCATATTTACACTAATTATGGCTAGATTTGATGAAAATTAAAGCAAACAATCAAAAAATTTAAAATACCTATTTACAAATAAGTAAGTCTACTTTAATATGCACAGCCATTGCGGAAGTGTGGCTGAGCGGTTGAAAGCACCGGTCTTGAAAACCGGCGAGGGGCGACCCTCCCAGAGTTCGAATCTCTGCGCTTCCGCCATCTATTTTTTGTGGCGGGTTCCACAGCAATCCAGAGAAATTCATTTTGACCTTTATCATAAAGGGTTTAAGTGAATTTTTTTTGCTTTCATTTTTATTATTCATTCCATACTCATCCAGAGTAATCCATTTCAATCCACGCTTAGAACGCCCATCAAAACGTCCAATGAAAAATACTCGAACTGTTTTGTATTTTTTATTAAATGCGCCTATCTCGTTCTACATAATTCAACGCATTAAAAAAATGTTGGGGGGATTACTCATGGCAAGGCTAATTGAAAAACTGACAACTTTATCTGTGAAAAAAATAAATAAAGCAGGTGATTATAGCGATGGTGCAAGACTTTGACTTCGCGTTAGTCATGAGGGAGCTGAATCTTGGATGTTTCGCTTTAGCTTTGAAAAAAAAGAACATAAAATGGGACTTGGTGCTACACATACTGTTTCTTTGTTAGAAGCAAGAGAAGAAGCGCGCAACAGTCGAAAGTTGTTAAGAGAAAAGATCAATCCACTGCAAAAACGCCAAAAAACTGTTATTCAGGAAAAAATTGAAAGAGACAGCCAAAAAACATTTGCTGAATGTGCTCATCAATATGGCGAGGTATTTATTTAGCTTGTTAATTAGTAGTCTCGGAATTTATATTAAGTAATGTAGCGAGTGTAAGTTCTCTGGGATAGTAAAACATCTGTCTGATTCGATTGAACTGAGCTAGAAGTAGCAGAGAAATTCGAATCATTCTCTGCAATCGGTGTAGTTTTATTCTTCTAGACCTTGTTTATTCCATTTATCAATTAAATCAGCTCATTTTTGCTTCATAACGTGGTGGTGTTCTGTATATTTCACACGATTATGAGTCTCCCTGACTTTGTTGCAGACATATAAATCACTTGTTTTTTAAAGCCATTTCAACAAAATTAGCTACTCGTTGAGCATCATTGACACTTCCATAAATTAGTTCTGATGCACGACAACTTAACCATTTTTTTCCAACAATAAATAAGTCGGGATAAGGAGTCTTACCTCCAGCATTATGTCCAACTTGACAAATAAACCCGTCTGAATTGGAAGAATGAGGAATAGTCAACCAATCTGTATCTTCTTTATATCCTAGGCTCCAAATAACAATATGTGGTTCACAGTTTTCGCCACTTTCGGAAATTAACTTTTTACCATCTACGCTAGTAAGTTTAGAGTAAAGCCTAACTCCTTTTTTATTCAGAATTTTATTGGTAATATTGTTACAAGGTATTAAATTTCGTTTCCTAAGCCAACGACCTATAATGCTTCGAGAGTCAGAATTTAAAATAGACAATTTTTTTAATAAAATTAATGTGTTTATTCCAAACAGTTCCTGAGGAGCAAATGGACGAGGAAAGCCACAAAACAAAGTTACATTATGTGTTTCAGCTAACTCTTTAGCAACTTGGCGGCCACCAGAACCATCACCAATTATTGCAATATTTTTTGAAAACAGTTGTTTTGGATTTTGATACTGATCTATTGTCAGCTGCTGTATCTCTGCTGGAATATCTCTGGAAATATCAAGAACATTAACTTTCTGATTTGCCCCTGTTGCATTGACCAAACACTTTGCTTGAAAAGTTTCTCCATCTTGAGTTTTTAAAGAATAAATTTGATCATTATATTCTACAGAATATACATTTTTATTTAGCAATACATGTAATTTGTTATGTTGAGCGTAAAACTCTAAGTAATCAGCCACTTCATGCTTATCTGGATACCCTTTTTGATCACCAGCCATAATTAAACCTGGTAGCTGATTCATTGCTCTTGGTGTAAATAACCGCATACTATCTGGTCGTCTACGCCAGACGTCTCCTATACGTTCATCTCTTTCTAATATGAGAACAGTGATATTTTTTTTAGTCAGAAATGATGCTAAACACAGTCCAGCTTGTCCAGCACCAATGATTACACAGTCGTAAGTCATGAATTTTATCCTCTAATTGAATAAACTAGCTATATTAGATCTCTCATTCTTTTTTTTAAATAAAAATAATTGTCAAAGAATAAATAACTATTTGAAATATAGATAGTTAAATAAATCAATGATTTTTTTATAAAATGAAGTTAGCTTATTTGTTCAAGACAATATTACTTACCCATTTATACAATGCCGTTAACTTTTCACAATCTAATAACCAAACAAGAGATGAAGTAACATAATGGAAAATAATAAGGAAATGGCTATGTCTGTGAATTTTTTACTCGGTTGTGGGGGTAATTATATTACAGGTCAAACTCTAGTTATGGATGGTGGAACGTCTGCTTAATGAAACAGCATTTTGTGATGCTGTTCATAGAAGTAATGATTAAAATGAAAGATGTAAATGGAGTGTACGATGGAAAACAACACTGATGGCCGACAATTCAATGGTTTAACACGATATAAAAAATTGATTATTTTATCTGTTATTTTCCTAGTTTCAGGGATAGGATACTTCATTTTTTGGTACATGTTTTCTCGGTTTACACAATCTACAGATAATGCGTATGTTATGGGAAATCAAATTCCAATTCATACTCAAATAAGCGGAGGAATCTCCTCCATTTACGTTGATGATAATGACTTTGTGAGAAAAAAAGATGTTATCGCTCAATTAGAATCAATTGATGCTGAAAATAATTTTAGTTATGCAAAAAATGAATTAGCCAAGGTAATAAGAGAAACTCAACAGATCAAACTGACAACTGAAAAATTGTTAGCAAGTATTCAATTAAAGCAAGCGACATTAGATAAATTAGAAAAAGATTTAGCTCGGAGAGAAGGCCTTTGGTCTCGTAATGCTATTTCACAAGAAGAAATAGAGCATGCTAGGCAAGATGTATTAATTGCGTCAAATGACTTAAATATTTCCAAGCAAGAGTTAGAAATTAATAATGCTCTATTAATGCAGAATTCATTATTAGAACAGCCACGTATTCAGCAAGCTATTTCTAAACTAAAGGAAGCTTGGCTTAACTTAAAACGAGTAACAATTGTTTCCCCTGTCACTGGATATGTTTCGAGGCGCCAAGTCCAAGTTGGAACACAGGTTAATAGAGGAGAACGATTATTAGTTATTGTTCCTTTGGATCAAGTTTGGGTAGAAGCTAACTTTAAAGAAGTTCAACTAAAACACATTCGATTAGGACAAAAAGTTAAGTTAACTAGTGATTATTATGGAGATGATATTAAATTCGACGGGGTGATTACAGGAATTGCTATGGGAACGGGAAGTGCATTTTCGTTATTACCAGCACAAAATGCAACAGGAAATTGGATTAAAGTAATTCAGCGTTTACCTGTCCGTATTGAATTGAATAAAGAGCAAATTAAGGAATATCCATTACGGGTAGGGTTATCTATGTATGTAACAGTGGATACCAGTGATGTAAGTGGAAAATTACTTACTGATATTTCACCTCAAGAAATTAAATATCAAACAGATGTGCTTGCTTACGACCTAGATGAATTCGAGCAACTAGTACGAGAAATTATGCAAAATAACTTAATTTTAGAGAGTAATATTCAGTGAATCATAAAATGTCACCATTATATCTATCAGGTGCAAAATTAATTTGGCTTATTGTTGCATTGGCAACAGTGGCTTTCTTACAAATTTTAGATTTAACAATTGCCAATGTAGCACTCTCTACTATTTCTGGAAACCTAGGAACATCAACTAGCCAAGCAACATGGGTAATTACATCATTTGCCGTATCTAATGCCATTTCAATTCCTTTATCTGGATGGCTAGCTAAGTACTTTGGGGAAGTTAAGTTATTTTTGTTTTCAATTTTTTTGTTTGTTTTAGCCTCTTGGTTATGTGGTGTCTCCAACAGCCTTGAAATGTTAATTATTTCACGAGTACTACAAGGTGCGGTTTCTGGACCAATTATTCCTCTTTCTCAAAGCTTATTATTAGCTAACTCTCCAGATTCCAAAAAAAATATGTCTTTAGCAATATGGTCGATGACTATTATTATTGCTCCCGTCTGTGGACCTATTTTGGGTGGATGGATAAGTGACAATTTATTTTGGGGCTGGATTTTTTTACTAAATGTGCCAATTGGTCTAATAGCTTGGATAAGTATTAAAATATTATTAAAAGGACGAGAAACAGAAATAAGCAAATCTCGAATAGATACTATTGGGCTTGCTTTATTAATATTTGGTGTTGGTAGTTTACAGCTTATTTTAGATAGAGGGAAAGAACTGGATTGGTTTAATTCATCTGAAATTATTATTTTATCTGTGATAGCGTTAGTAACACTTTCTTTTTTTGTTCTTTGGGAAATGACATCGAATGATCCAATTGTTGATCTATCTTTATTTAGATCAAGAAATTTTACAGTAGGGACGATTTGCATAAGTTTGGCATTTTTGCTACATATAGGGACATTAGTTTTACAACCACAGCTATTACAACGAGTTTTTGGTTATACTGCAACGTGGGCAGGATTAGCATTGTCTCCCATCGGTTTAGTTCCTATCGTTCTTGCTCCAATAGTCGGCCGTTTTGTTCCTTATTTAGATATGAGGAAGCTTGTGACTTTTGGTTTCATTGTTTTTGCTTTGTGCTTTTTTTGGAGAGCTTACTCGTTTGAGCCTAATATGGATTTTTCGAGTTCTGCATGGCCCCAATTCTTTCAAGGATTTGCGATAGCTTGCTTTGTTATGCCTTTGAATATAATAATTTTATCTGATATACCTTCTCACAAGGTAGCGGCAGCAGGAAGTTTATTTAATTTTTTTAGGACATTATCTACTTCCATTGGTACTTCTTTAACAAATTCATTATGGGAACATCGTGAAGCAATTCATCATAATCAACTAACTGATCTAATGAATCAAAATATACAAACGCTAGAATACTCATATCATCAGTTTCAGTTGCAAGGTTTTTCTGAAACTCAAGCTTCGGCTAAACTAGCACAAAATATTACTAATCAGGGGTTGGTAATCGCAACCAACGAAATTTTTTGGCTATATGGAATTATTTTTCTACTATTAATCATAGTTGTTTGGTTTGCAAAATCAACCATTACATCAAAGAATGAAATAGAAAAATAGTTGGTTAAATAAATACGTAAGTCATAACAAGATTATAATATTTTGAAAAATAAAAATGAACTTCAAAAACTTTATTGATCGGATTACCTACATGTAACGTATATGTTTTTTTTCTTTGTTTATACCTATGCAAAAAATATCTTCATATGAAAGTGTAATACCAGTTGAGCTAAACGCCTTATATAAACTCTCTTGGGCTGAAAATACTAAAGTAATGTATGTGTTATGTCCATTATCATGTCACTGGGAGTAGGGCATTTTAGGATCGTTTGACTTAAATCAATTGCTTTTTGAGTGGACATTATTTTTTCTATATCAACTCCTATGCTTTGAACCTCATTTGAATGTTTTATTGTGACCGCAGTTACAAAATTATTAGAGTGAGATATTGAACCAGCTATGTTTTTAGGCCATAAAACGGCTCCGTTGTAACTTTTTAGTCTCCAGTAATATTCTCCATCACGCAATACGTTTTCTAATGCCGTAGCAGAACACACTCTACCAGCTAAGAACTCTATTTTTCTTCTTACTGGAAAGTATTGAATATCTTTTTTTTTAATTTTAATGGTAAATCGTCAAAATTATTAATATTAAAATTATCTACTGAAAAATGGCAAAAAGATTGCGAAATATTTTGAGATCCTATAATAAAGTTTTTGGTGATAGGTTTAAAATATCCAAAAGTACGTTTGTATTGTTCTTGATTAACTTTATACATGATATGTGTTATCCTTTAGTTAGTTTAAGTTAATCGAATTACGTATATATGTATAGTCTTTACATATGATTTATGTTACTGTTTTTAATGACAAAGATGTTTATTTAGCAAGGATAAAATATCATGTTAGACAATGATTTGTTAGTTAAAGTGCACCGACAAAATTTATCTACATTGCTTTTTATAAACAATATCACGACAGATTGGCATCGTCACCCTTCTCTTCAATTGACAATATCATTGCACAATATGTCTTTTGAGCTAGAAACACCAGATGAAAAAAAAGATGTGTTTGGTTTTATTATTCAATCAAATGTTCCCCATAAACTGAGCGCACCTGATGTCTGTTGTATTAATTTGCTTATTGGCCCAGAAGATCCCTATTACCACTTATTATCGCATTTTACTGAAACTAATCCTGTTTATTTCCTTACTCACAAAGAAGCATTAAAAATTGCCAGTTATTTTATAAAATCTGTTGCTATTAGCCAACCATTTGAGCTTTATCACGTCTATAAGTTATTATGTGAGTCAGATCCTAATTGTTCATGTGATCAAGATAACCGCATTAATAAAGCAGTCTCTATTATTTCATCATTACCCATAAAGCAAATTTCATCGAGGGAAATCGCCGAAAAAATACACCTTTCTGAAAGTCGCTTTCTTCATCTTTTTCGTTCTGAGTTGGGTATTAATTTCAGGGGTTATCTATTGTGGAAAAGATTACAGGATGTAATTGATATACTCGACTCCCCTACAACACTGACAAAATTAGCCAGTGATATGGGATTTTCTGATTCGGCTCATTTTAGCAGAACATGTTTATCTAGTTTGGGGCTGAGACCATCACAACTGAAACGAGCTTTAATAATTGATAATAATGACATTATGTGTGGAAAACATTACTGTTTGTACAGCGTATTTCAGGCATTACATACCTAAAATACACTGTATTATCGTTTATATACTACTAACTGAATAATAAGATTCTTCGTTTCAGAAATATTGACCAAAGATTGCATTTGATTAATCGCAATACCATTAAGTTGTATCAAGCGTTCGCAAGCACTTATACCTAGATGAATTAAGACTGAGTTAATACTTTCCAGATTAGATAAAACGACCAATTGCTCTAATGTAGCAACATCACGTATGTTTCCTTTTTGATCAGGATTGGCTTGTCGCCATTGTGCTGCTGTCATACCAAACAAAGCCATATTCAGTAAGTCTGCTTTACTGGCTTACACTTTCCCTGTCTGTGCATTTGTTAATTATATCGGAATCAAGTGTTCTTTAATGGCATCTGTATGTATGCGTTAGTTGACCTTTGCCAAAGTACGTTGGAAATTCCATTCCAGTGACATTGCTTTGGCATATTCATCTTTAAATCTTTGAAATTATTTAATTAGATAGAGCTTGAATTCAGATCTGAGCCATGATCCGAACTCAAAAGCAATATCTTTATGGGCATAAGTGCCACCGTAACGACCTGCCTTGGCTTGTAGGCCAATAGCTCCAGTGAGATCACTCCATTTCTTAGCAGAGGGGTAGAAACTGTTTCGACCTGCTTCATTTTTAATTCCCTCGAATTCGAGGGAATTAAAACAGGAGTTATTAATTTTTTCCCATACACCTAAAAATAGTACTGTGTCTTTATTTTTCAGCCATTGCTCAATAAAGCACTACCACCCTCAAAGTTTTTTACCATATCAGTCAGTGAAATATAATCTTGCTCATGATTGTTTATAATCGTAACAGGTGTTCCTTGCACCACAATATTATGGCTTTTCTTGGTGTTTCCAATTGGCATATCAAAAACTCCTAATGGGTTTGATTGGTTCAACTTTATCAATGTATTTAACAAACTCAACAAAGAAAAGCTAAAATAGTTACCCAATAAATAATTTGAGACACTTAAAATTTAGGTTTAACTTTGAAAATAATATTATTTTACTCAAAATAAGTTCTATATTTGAACGTCGAACGGGATTTTATGGGAATTTTTTTAACGTATAAATATTATTAAGAATCAAAATAGTGACGGGTCTAATAATAAATGAACACGAAACTGCCATTCCTAGAGATGTCTAGGATACTATAAAAATACATTTATACTATGCTCAAAAATCAGACATACCTGAGCACGATAAAAATGGAGGTTTCAATCTGTAATTGGTTTTAGAAATCATTTAGAAAGCTTGATAAAATATGTAATATCTATTAATCCTGAACAAGGCAAAAAATATGAGGAAGTATTCTAGACTCTACCTTGGCTAGATTATGAGTTATAGCTAATTGATTACATTTTTAGAATAAAAACAAATTTATTTTAATACAAGAATAATACTTCTCCTCTGAATACATTCTTTTTTATAACAACTTAATCAATTAGCAATAATTACACTATGAATAGTATTAATATATTGTGGAATAAATGCTACATTATCACCAAACACTTCCTGCCAGTCATAGCTGTCAAAAGGTGACTCATTGATCAATACATCAGTAGTGATATCGCCATTTTCATTCACATAATTTATAATGGTTTTTAAATACTCTTGCTGTTGTGAATTAAGCTGATGATAGGATAAAAATTGGCTAAAACGTTTTTCAGCGGTTTGTCTGTCCAGACCGACAATAGAGCGTATAAAGACAGCTACATTACCACCCGCTAGGGTATTAAAAGTAAATTTATTATATTCCTCTCTTGTTCCAAGTTCATTCCATAATACTTTTTCAAGTTCAACAATATCAGCATAACTGATAGGTTCAAGATAACGTATTTTTTTAATAACAGGATTCCAAGAGTTTTCAATTAAATAATCAATAACACGTTGTTTATAAGTTTTAACGGAAAATAAGCGTTCAGTTTCACCTTTATATTCAATAAAGTCTTCAATATCTACATTAAATGTTTGACCATTAGCATCATCTTTTAAATGCTTAATTAAATCACGTAACTCAACGCGCACGTGCTCAAGTTTATCCAGTTCTAGTGTTTGCCAGAAGCTATCCGTTAATACCTCTTTAATAATTGCTATTTTCTCTTTTATCTCTTTAATAGTACCTTTCTCATAGAGTGCTTGTACTAAATTAACAACACTCTTCTGGCTTTTACTTGCTTTTTTAGATTTATTTAATAAACTCAGTTGAATATTAAATAGTAATAAATCAAATTTCTTGGCACTTTCATCTTCTTGGGTAGGGTTTAATATAGGAGCAATATGGGTTTTTAACTCATTAAGTTCTAACAGAGAAAGACACTGCCAGCTATCAGCTAACCTAAACTTATCAACATATAAACGGTTTTTTCTTACATTAATATGATTTGGATTAAGTGTTTCAATCTGCTCTTTCAATTCGTTTTTTAATGCATCATGCAGTTGCCTTGCATATTCATCCTCTTGATATTTAGTGGATTGCAATTCAAAAGCAATTTCAGATTTTAAACAAAAAATTCTATCTGTCAGCGATTGTGTCGCTTTTGCATCTGCACCCTGTGGATTAAGACTAAAAAAATCAAAGTTTTGGCAATAATCAAAAATATAAAACTCTTCTTTATCTGCACCTTTGCCAAAGATATCAGGGGATAGCCGGGTTCCGCGGCCAATCATCTGCATAAATTTAATCTTGGATTTTACTTCTTTAAAAAAGACTAAATTTAATAAATCAGGAATATCAATACCTGTATCCAGCATATCCACAGATATGGCTATTTGTGGTTCTTTATCTCTCACTTCAAAACGTTCAATCAGATCCTGTGCATAATTAACAGAATAATCAATTAATACACAAAACTCAGCACCGTATTGTGGGTACAATTTTTCAAAACGTTCAACTATTTGTTGGGCATGTTTGTGATTGTAAGCAAAGATTATGGTTTTACCAATACGCTCACCGCTTTGTACCTTTAAGCCATTACTCATTAAATCTTGCAATACTTTATCAATGGTATTGTCATTAAAGATATACTTAAACATTTCTCTATTAGCAATATCGCGTTTATAGTCTTCATCAACTATATCGTGAATAGTGGTTTCGTAATCCCATACTTTTTCTAGCTGATCTTTTTCGTCTTGGCTTAAATCATTGTACTTTATGCCTTGTCGCAAATGCTTAGATTGCCTTTTAAAGCCTTTATAAGGGACTAGGTATTTATCAGCAATAGCTTCTTCTAATTCATAACTAAAATTGGGAATACCTTGCTCAGCTTCAAAAATTTGATAAGTACTGCGATCTATATCTTCCCTAGGGGTAGCGGTTAAACCTAACAACAACGAATCAAAATAATCGAAGATGGC
The DNA here is from genome assembly GCF_016101825.1 of Gilliamella sp. B14384G12. Lineage (NCBI taxonomy): Bacteria > Pseudomonadati > Pseudomonadota > Gammaproteobacteria > Orbales > Orbaceae > Gilliamella > Gilliamella sp. B14384G12. The sequence goes on from NZ_JACFPU010000002.1 coordinate 57,674, forward strand.
TCCAAAGCGCCCAAAAATAGAACGATGTGCCTCATCGACAATTATTAAATCAAATCGCCCAATAGATAACGGTTTAGCATCACTATCTATATGGTTAATCATTGTATGGTAAGTAGAAAACATAATACGTGCATTAAGGTCGCGTTTTTTATTAGTATGGTCAGATAAAATACAGGTAGTTACAGAGGGTAAAAGCTTAGTAAAATTTTTATGAGCTTGTTCAACGAGTGCAGTACGATCAGCTAAAAAAAGTACATTTTTAATCCAGTCATTACGATTTAGCAACTCAACCAGTGAAATAGCTACTCGCGTTTTACCTGTCCCTGTAGCCATAACTAATAAAGCACGGCGATGCTTTTTGTTAAAATGTTCACATACCACAGTAATCGCCTGTTTTTGGTAAGCTCTATTGGTAATTTCATTTTTGATTGTTAGATCGGTTATATCCTTACGCTCTTTACGTTGAATAAGTAGTTCTAACTCATCAATAGTGTGAAAACCAAACACTAATCTAGAGGGATAACCTAAGCCGTCTATCAGATGGGTTTCATAACCATTACAACAATAAATAACAGGGCGAACACCATATTTTTTTTCTAAACAATCTGCATAAAGCGTGGCTTGATGCTTACCTACAGACACGTTCTTACTAGTCTTTTTGGCTTCAATTAAGGCTAAAGGAACACGGTTACGACCAAATAACACATAATCTATACGGCCTTCACCTGAATTGCTTGGCATACCCTCTACAATAATTTCAATACAGGCTTTACTAGGCGTTATAGTGTTTTTCTTTGCTAAAACTTCCCAACCCGCTTCACGTAATTGTTGGTCAATATAGATACTTCGTGTTTCCGCTTCGTCAAAATATTGGGGATTTTTAGCATTAAGCGTATCGTGTACTGTTATTTGTTCACGGTATTTATTGATAACCTTTTTTTGGGGCTCTTCAATGGTTGCCGATGTTTTACTAGTACTGTTTTTATTTTCCGTAAGTAATGTTTGATCAAACGTCGCTACATTAGTGACTTCACCTAGTTTTACTAATACGGCACTAACAAAACTATGCAGATTTAATAGAGCAAATAAAGACTCTTTAGCCGTAACCTTTTCTAAATGGGCAGCATTATTACCCGCTCGGCGAATATAATGCAAAGCAACCATTAACTCATTATCATTAATGAAACGACGAAAGTCTTCATTATCTACTAATTCAAACAGACTACTACGTTTAGGGATTACCCAATTATGTAGGATATAGATGATTTTAACTGTATATTCTAAGGCAAACCTTGCATTAAGCGCTGATTGCTTAGGGTCGCTTTTTTGATTTAGTTCGGCTTCATTACAATAATTATATAACACAGCAAAATCAGATAAAGTACTAAGAAAATCAAAATTCCTTTTCATAATAGGGCTCTCACCTAACGAATTTAGTTAATTAAAATATTTATCCATCGTATAGTCAAATAAAAGTTGTACATTAGTGATTGATTGATTAATCAATTCTTTTTGGTGCTCTATGGCTTCTATTTTTTCTGCAAATTGGTTTTGTAGGAACAGAGGAGGAACAGGAATAGATAATAATTTTAAATCTTTTAGATATAAGGCTTGTTGTGCTGATGAGCTAGATAATCCTCTAATTTTATTTAAAACATCTGGATTTCTAAGTGTTTGTAATAAAAAATAAGATGATAACTCGTTTGGTTTAAATTTTAATAAAATAACACTACCTAATAAACAAAAAACTTGATCTGTTTTCACCATATTCATTCGACCAACCGTTGCTCCTCTACTAACAATAAGTATGTCGTTTTTTTCTGGATTACACCTTCGCAATGCTTTCTTGGCAGTTTCTTGTGTAACAAATAAAGTATTTTTAAATGAAATGCCCTCTTGTAAAATATCTTTTGCTGATAGGAAAGGTATACCTTCCGAAGTAGTTTCTGGGCGAAAATGTTCCCCATCAGTTATTTTAGTACATAAAGTATCTAATTTTTCAGTTTTCCATTGTTTCTCATTCTCAACAGGATCACCAAACATATCATAAAAAGTAGCTTGAGCAAGCTTATCCAGTTCTGCAAGTTGCTCTTTCTTTTTGGTAATAATATCGCTTAGTGTATCTAGTTCTTTTACTATTTGTTCTTGAATAGCAATAGGAGGGATAACAATTTTGTAGTTAGAAATAGAAAACTTATTTAATGTCGTTCCCATTACAGCTCGATTACTTCCAATCCAATCATAACCTTTTAAATAATAATATATATAATTTTTTTCAAAAATATTTGAATTAATTGGATGAAATGCCATAATAGCTTCATTGGTATACATATCTTCGGCCGTTATAGCAACCTTTCCAATTGATAGTTTAAAACTCATAATAACTGTACCTTTAGGTACAACCTTAATTTTTGATTCCTTTTTACCTAACTCGGAAATAAATTCTTTTGTTGTTTGTATATATTTTTCATTTCCTATGTCAGAAATAGAAACCCATTTATAACCAGTATTATCTCCCCAATACATTGGATTACTTCGGCTTGGCGTTCGTCCCATATATAAATCAAAAACTTCACCAATCATTTTAATTTCCCAACTATCCTTATTCATTCTTTAATTAATCCTTCATAGCTAGCAATGGCTTGATCGATTTTACTCTGTAATTCTTTAATACGAGCTAATACTGTTTCAGGTTTTTCATACTCAATTTTTTCTCGTTCCACTTCTTTATATTTATTAATCGTTAAATCATAGCCATTAGTCACTATTTCATCTTTAGGTACAAAAAAAGATTGTTCTTTACGGGTACGTTTAGCTTCATTTCCTAAACTATTATAACGAGTAATAATATCAGGAATATCATTGGTTTCTATTGGGCTGCGTTTATCATCTAAACTATAGCCATCAGCACGCATATCATAGAACCAAACTTTATCTGTACCACCTGCATCAGTTTTAGTAAAAATCAAAATAGCAGTAGATACGCCTGAATAGGGTTTAAATACGCCCGATGGCATAGAGATAATAGCTTCAAGTTGCTGGTTATCTACTAATTCTTTACGAATGGCTAAATGTGCTTTACTGCTACCAAATAATACACCATCAGGCACAATAGAAGCACAACGCCCACCTGATTTTAAAATACGGGTAAATAGACTTAAAAAAAGTAGTTCGGTTTTTTTAGTTTTGGTAATAGTTAATAAGCTTTTATCTACCACTTCATAATCAAGGCTACCTGTAAAGGGTGGATTAGCTAATACTAGTGAATAAAGATTTTTATCTTGATTATCTTCGGAGAGGGAATCTTGATAGTTAATATTCGGATTATCTACACCATGCAACATCATATTCATAGCACCAATACGTAACATAGTCTGATCGGTATCAAAACCATGGAACATAGTGTTTTTATAATGCTCGGCATTTTCTCTTCTGACTAACTGTTTTTTATAATGTTCACTAATATACGCAGCTGACTCAACAATAAAGCCTGCTGAACCCATAGCAGGATCACAAATATTATCCTCAATAGTGGGCTTCATTAGTTGTACCATCATACGAATAATATGACGAGGAGTACGAAATTGGCCATTGGTACCACTAGCTGCCATTTTCCCTAAAATATATTCGTAGACATCGCCCATAGTATCTTTATCATTCATGTCAAGATTATCGATACCATCTACAATTTTGGATAAAGTACGTTCGTTAGGAATCATAAAAATGGCATTAACCATATAGCGACTAAAAGCGCTATCTTTAGCTGTACCTAGCGTTTTGATAAACACAAATACATCATTGCGAACGATATTAAACATCTTTGTGGCATTAAAATTTTTCAATATGTGCCAACGTAAATTTTCATAGGGAACTTTTTGTTTTGTCTCTGGATTTTGCCAAAGTTCACCCTTTTTAAAAATAGGATCTTTAATTGTTCCACCTAGTACCTGAGCATTCGCTTCTCTTTTGAGCTGACTATCGTCCAGCATTTTTATAAAAAATAGATAAGTCATTTGCTCCAATACAGCAATAGAGCTAGTTAACCCTGCACTCCAAAACGCATCCCAAATACTATCAATTTGACTCTTATGTTCGCCTGTAATCATTTATATACCATCTAACACACTATCTATGCTTTATTCTAAAAGAAAAAAATAATTAACTAAAGAGTTAGTTCTTAATTACCTATTTCAATAGTTTTCTCCGTCATTTTTCATACTAAAGAAATGGATTTACCTATTAAATAATGTTTACTTTTATATTAAACTATAAGAAGTTTTATAAACCTCCTCCTACCATATCCGAAATCCATAGAACTGAAGGCTAGGACTTCTTTTTCGATAAAACCTTGTTAGATTTGGTATTGAGTCATGCCTGTCAGACTATGGGGTGAGATTTTGTCGGTTATACCTAATGCTCTGGTTTGATTCTGCCAGTAACTCATGGCTTATTTAAAATTAGGCTTGTTGATGAGTTTACCGTTTTGTTGGGTGGTGATGTGTAAGTCATTGTTGATGATGGTGAGTGCTTATTGTCGGATGATGATATGGACTTGTTGCGTTCTACTGCCTTTAGTGCCAAACACAACCTTGATGAAGTTACACTGTTATTAAGTACGCTTTGCCATATTTTTAAGTAACGTTTCTAGTTTTTAATGTTTGATGCATTTTCGAAAACAGATACTAATGTTTGCCAAATACCAATAAGTTTACTTATATCTGTTTGGGTTAGTTTTTTTTAATTCGATAATTGCGAAATTTATTGGTTAATATTTTGCTGGCTGTGAGCTTCATATATAACCGCTATAACAGATAAAACTAAAATATACGCTATAACAAATAAATCCAATCTATACGTTATAGCGTATCAAGTCAATTGAGTTCAAGCTCTATGTGGAAAAATAAAAAATTTTTCTGCTATCCTTCAAATAGATTCCTTAACTTTATTTTTATGCCACTATAATTATCTGTAACAAACCGCAGGATTTGGTCAATAGTATACTAAATTTGTCCACTGCACTTTTGCCATTCCAGCGTGGCATCAATTTCAACACCACCAGAGCGTACCGGTTCTACTGAAGACAGAAAGAGACGGTCACCTTCAATGCGTGCTCGGCGAAGCTGTCGTTGACCACACCAGTTTGGGAAAAGCGACACATCCATGCCGTGAACAATTGTTCCGGCCTCCTCGCCCAGTTTCCATGGGCCACTATAGGCGATATATGTAGTTGCTTCCGCCTTGAACTCCTCAGGAGAAGCGACAAACCAGTCTCCCGATGCAAAATGAGAGCGATCAGGAGCACAAAGTTGTGCCGACATGTAGCCATCTGGTGTGTAAAGGATCAATCCTTGGGGGCGATCGGTCATAGGTTGGCGTATCGGAGATCCATCTCTCGGTCGTTCAATGTAGCTTACAAGGCGCCATGCCCCGATTAATTGTTCACGAAGAATATGAGTCATCAAAAATTTCCTCTTTTTTAGGCATAAAGCCCGTCAGTATTGGTCGATTTAAAGTTTCTTCAACGGTACAAGGAGATAACTATCACACTCAGCACCAAAATGGATATGATGAACGCCCTTGTTACGGGACGGTGGCATCACTTCTTGAGACTTGGCCCATGCTGGCATCGTTGCTGGTCCACCGCCTGCCAGATGGATCATCTCTGGCTCTGTACCGGGTTCAAACGTAAAGCTGTTCTTCGGCAGATCAATCGCCGCCTGTCCGAAAGGTAAGTTGACAGGATCATTACGGAAAGGCTAGATTGTGAGTTTCAACTGTTCACCTGGATGAAACTTCATTGCCAACGGCCAGATGCCTATATCAACAGGAACCACTTCTTTAGGTGAAAGTCGCTGTTCACCTTGTAGAAGAAGTATAGGGTCTATCTCAGTTGAAAGGACAGGATCTAGAGCTCGATGTGAAACCCTGAGATAACTTGCCGTTCGGGTTGGTGCAGCGCCACCAGGATATGTCTCGCGAATAATGGCTCGTCCCGCAGAATCCACTTTCTCTAAATAAATAGTAAGATCCATGTCATTCGCCCCATCGGCTTCGACAAATAAACGCAGCTTGCTATAGCCAATAAGCTCCGCCTCATGATCAATCGGTAATAAGAATGTAGCTGAGCCACCATTCACATTGTAAGAAACGACACCCGATTTCTTGGATGACGTGGTTGACAGTGAAGAGGAGTCAACTATATGCAGTTTGATATGCTCAAAACCATTTGGAGGAAACGCCTCGACAATACGTTCAACCTCATCTTTGTGCCCGGGATCGAGAACCGAGATACGAACTTTTGGGGTTTCTTCCCATCCATTTTTCTCGCCTTTCAGATATCGATCGAAAAAGCGTTTAAGCTCAGCCTGATGAGCGGGATCATAGAAATCCGGCCACTCTTGCTTATTATGAACACGCAGCCATTTCTCTTTGGATGAAATTCTGCGCCACGCGTCAAACGTTCCATATGTATGAGCGACATTATCGTAGCTAGCAACAATATAGGCTGGGACTTCAATGCGCTCAAGGCGCGCAGCTTTATCTGCCCAGTAAGGCGTCATATCCTGTTCAGTCGCAGCCATACGCGGCATATCTTCCAAAAAGTGCTCACCACCAAAGCTTTGGATTAGCGCTTCTGGGAATGCAGTGCGAGGAATGCCACCACGAAGAAAATCACCGCGGGCAATATCGGTGCAACCCTCCCATGGCGCTATGGCAGCTAAGTGCGGTGGTTGTTCTGCTGCGATAAACCACTGCGAAACACACAGCCAGCTATTACCTGCCATACCTACTTTACCATTAGACCAACCTTGACTTGCCACCCAGTCAATTACGTCACAGCCGTCTTCGGCTGTCTGCCAACCCCAGCCGACAATATTTCCACCAGAACGATAGGCACCACGAATGTCTGGATTGATCACGGCGTAACCAGCATTGACCCAGTAAGCTGGATCAGGACCTTCCCATTTCATCATTTCAGACGTCATACTTAATTTGACGCCATAACGTTCTGTAATTTCGTCCAGCCATTGGCCACCAATCTCTTTGCCATATGGACTCCAAGCGAGAATTGCCGGATAGACAGCATCGCCGACAGGACGGAAAACATCAGTACAAATCACCGTACCATCACGTAGTGTGATCGCGAGATCGCGCTCAAACATAATGTCGCAGGGTAACGGCATTGCACCCTCACGTCGAATGGTTCCTTTACGCAGAATTTCCGATCCGGGCTTGAAACCGGGATAACGCACTCGTGGTGCATCCAAAGGTAATGGACGACGGAAGTAGGTCGGATAAGCATCGTTGCCATAGATACGAAGAGGCAGCTTTTCGGAAAAAGGAACTTCATTTTTTGATGACGCTGCAAACGCCGAGTTAATTGGCTTTCCGATGAATGGCAAACCGAACTGACTGGCGGCAAGAGCCCCGCCGGCAATCCCCATTGCACTCAGGAAGCGTCGTCGGCTTATGGACTCGGTAGTATTGATGCAAGGTAGATATTTTGTCGGAGACTGTTTTGATTTAGTCATAGCAGATCCTCTCTTTGGTTTCGGTTATTATTGACAATAAAAAAATTCGGTACTTATAATGTCCAATGACATTATGTTCCCCCTGTAATTCCAAGAGGTAATAATGGAACTCCGCCATCTGAAATCTTTTGTCGTACTGGCTGAGGAGCTGCATTTTGGAAGAGCGGCGAAGCGTCTGCACATCGTCCAGTCAGCACTGAGCAAGCAAATGCTGCTCCTTGAGGAATCCGTAGGATGCCGCTTACTCAATCGTAATCGTCGAGGTGTGACGCTTAGCGAAGCGGGAAAGGTGTTCCTTGAAGAGGCAAATCAAGCCCTTGAACATGTTGAGCGCGCGATCGAAACTGCATGGCGCGTTAGCAAGGGGCTATTAGGACGTGTACGGATCGGCTATTCAGCCATCGCAGTTCATTCTGGTATTTTGACATCAGCCCTCACGCGGATCGAACACGCCATGCCTGAGGTCGAAGTACTGCTACAACAAATTGAACCATGGGAACAGAATGAAAAGCTTATGACCGATAAGGTTGACTTTGTATTCGCTCCTGTTCTTGACAACTATCAACAGACGCTTCGAGTGCACCACCTTACAAAATTGCCTGTAGTCTTGGGTATGTCGGTTCATCATGTACTTGCTTCCAAATCCGTAATTGAACTTGAAGACCTCAAGGAAGAAGTGTTTATCAAATTTGCCAATAGTGACGATGAGGCTCTTGACGTAGTGAAAAGTCTTATTGGTCTTCATCCCCAAACAGTCATCGCAAAATCCGACCCGATCGCAGTCCTAGCACTTGTTCAAGCTCAGCATGGCATCTGTGTATTACCTACAGTACTTCAGCTACCTAATTTTCCACAGGTCACCTATAAACCTCTTACAACGAACTGCACGGTTCTGCTGTCACTTATCAGCAGACGAGATGGAGATGATCCTTTACTAAACAAGCTCAAAGAGATCTTGATCGCGCCAACTATTTTAGCTCAAGATCATCCCAGATCGGTATTGGTCAAGTAAATTAGAATACACACTTAGCGTTTTTCCAAAAAAGTGTTTCTGATTGAGTGGATGTTAATCCACTATTGTATTAATGAGGTTTAAGTCGAGTTAACAGAGACAAGAAAGAGGCGTTAAATATATTTAAATGCGGAGGCATTAGGGATTTGGAAGAGAATGCGAAATCACTTATTGAATTAGATTTTTAGTATTTATTAGGCAATAGATGATTATATCCTAGGAATAAGACTACACAGAGGGACTTACGGCGGCAAAAACAGAGAAATTAGAAATATACAACAATGTGTATAATATCAATATTATTCACTCGAGATATGTTAAAAATCTCAAGTAAATAAAGAAATCCTTTAATTTATTAAATAAGAATATCAAAAAGTTTTATTTTAGCTGTAGACTAGGTGATAGTTTAGTAGCCGCAAAAAAAGTATAGTCGAAATTCACCAAATCATGAATATAAAAAGGATCTGATTTCATAATATTTTGTGCTTCTTCAATTGAATCACTCATTACTAAAATTATACCCCCTGATTTATCTTCCAGAAGCCCAGATGCTAGAAATTTATTTTTTGCAAAAAAATCATCTAAAAATACATTGTGCTCATCGAGTTTTGCAAAAATTTCAGGCATAGGTTTTTTAAACGTTAAAGTTACAATTATCATTTTTATTCCTTATTTAAAATCTATTTAATTCAATATAGTAAATTTCGTATTTCATAAAAATCAACTGATGTAATTTTCAGTGTTTATATATTATTTAAAAACATGAATTAGATCTTTTGCTCTTTATCCTGCAATCATTACATAATCATCTTCATAAAATAACCTTTTGGCTAATTTTTTAAAAGCGCCTACTTTTTCTGCTTTGTTTGGCCTTTCATATGAATTACTTTTATTACAATTATTGCCATTCATCAATATAGTCATTTTTTCATCTTTAACTATTTTATATTCGATATAAAAGTTTTACTCTCTTCAAAAAAGTTTTTATAGCAGAATTATAATTGTCTTCACCTTGTCCCTAATGAATTAATAGAAGTTAAACCAATATGGCTTTTGCGATTAAAAAAATAATCAAAAGGCTCGTTAAAAATAGAATTAACCTGAAAGGAAGTATATTACCTATCTTTTCCAAAAAACAATCTTCATTATTCTCCAGAAATAGAGGATGAATTTGAGAAAGAATAGCTGAAGTTAAATCTAGCTATTTTTTTATTTAAAATTTTTTATGCTTAATTAAATAACTTTATCAACAATAATTTTTTTTTCTATTAGATATTGTTCATCATTAAGATTAATCGCTTGATCGGTGATAACTCGGTGGATTGATTCGATCGGCTTTAATTGATAGGGTTGTTTTTGACCAAATTTTGAGGAATCGGTAATGATAATATTTTCACAAGGTTTGGTTAAGATTGTATTGACTAATTCGGTACGCATTTGGTTTCGTCCTGAAAAACCTGTAGTTGGTAAAAAACCGTCAATACCAATAAACGCTTTGTCGAAATGTAAATGTTTTATCGCAAGGCAAGCTAATTCACCAACAACGCTTTCACTTTTCTTTTGATATTCTCCTCCAATTACAATCACTTTTAAATCGGTATTTTTCAGTAATTGAGCAATGTAATAACTGGAAGTAATTAAAGTAATTCGGCGAGTGTAGGCTAAATGCCTTGCTAATAAGGCGTTGGTACTCCCTCCTTCAATAAAGATATGTTCATCGTTATTGACTAGCGAAGCCGCATATTCTGCTATCTTTTGTTTTAATGGGAACTTTATTTTCATGCGAGCATCAAGATTGTCGCTATCGACCGCAACAGCATAACCATGCTCTCGTTTTAAATAACCGTTTTGCTCTAAAAAATTGAGATCATGACGAATGGTCACAACAGAAACATTAAATTGCTCAGCTAAATCATTGACACTAACTTGATTGAGTTCATTAACTTTATAAATAATCTCTTGTTGCCGTTCATTCATTAAATAAAGCATAGTCACCTGTTATAAAATTGCCATATCCATATATTAATATATGAGTAAACACATAGATAAAAATAGTAATGAATTAAATCGTATTTGTCATTATAAAAGTGGCAAAACTCGATTTAGTTATAAATTTCTGTATTAATCTTTTAAAAACGCTCATGTTAAGTCAAAAAAAGACCCACATAAGTAGATCTTTGCTTTAATTTCTGAGGTTTATAATTATCATTAATTAGATATCTTGCTCTGTTCTTGCGATAATATCATCGTGAATATCAGGTGATAGAGCTGTAAAGAATGCTGAATAACCAGCAACATAAACAACTAAATCACGATATATAAATTTTATTATTGAATAAAAACTTGATACTATTATTATGACAAATGTAAAAAAGGATAAATAACAAACATTTATCAATAATATCAAATCGAAAAAATATATTAGGAATGAGAATACATTAGGGAAGATTCTGTGAATAAAAAAATACTATTTTTAATCATGCTATTTATGAGTCGTTTTGCGCAAAGTCTGGAGGTAACTTGGGATCTAACTTTTGATAACGGATATAATTTACCTTCAGTAATAATGGACTTTCAAGATAAAAAAATTCCATTTATATTGGACACGGGATCTAAATCAGCTTTACACCTACCAATGGCTTTAATTAATAAAATTCCGAATAAAACTGAAAATTCAGAGAAATTAAAATTTAATGATTTAACAGGTGATATTAAAGAGGTTAGATCGTTTATTGTCGACAAGTTAAAATTAGGATCTTTTATTTTTAACAATGTACAAGTCCTTGAATATAAAAGTTGGGGCTTATTTATATCAAGTGATCTTAATAAGAGTAATCCTGAAAAAAAGGGAATTGATGCAGAAAAATCAGTGATTGGACTTGGTCTGTTTAAAGATTATGTTTTAAATATCAATTATCCTGAAAATAAAATAACAATATCAGATGATATAAAGATTTCTGATGACTTAAATAAAAATTGGTTTTCCATTCCCTTTTATTTAAATAATTATGGTTTAGTTATAAATTTGTTTGATGGTATAAGAAACTACGAAATGATATTAGACACAGGAGCTGCTGTGTCAATCATAAAAGAAAAATCACTTTCACCTTTTTCAAAAAAACTTACCATACCTAAATATAATTTTAGATATACAGCACTTGAAATGGCAGACGTAGATAGTGTTAAAGTTGAAGCAATTATAATTGATTCACTTCCTGATGTATTTGAACCTGATGGGATACTAGGATCAAATTTTTTTCGTGAAAATATAGTTAAGATTGATTTTAGAAATAAGCAAATGTGGATTCAACCTGTTATTACAGAATAATTTCAAATTAATAAACCTAATTAAATCATTAAAAAAGACCTACGTTAAGTAGGTCTTTGCTTTATTGCTGAGGTTTATAATTATCATTAATTAGATAACATGCTCTGTTCTTGCAATAATGTCATCCTGAGTATCAGGTGATAGTGCTGTAAAGAACGCAGAATAACCAGCAACACGAACAACTAAGTCACGATATTGATCCGGATGTGCTTTAGCAGCAAGTAACGTATCACGTGAAACAACATTATATTGAACATGCCATCCTTTATGAACCTCAAAAAATGTTCGTAGCATCATCATGAGTTTTAACTTATCACGCGGATTGTCTAAGGTTGATGGATTGAGTTTTTGATTTAAAAGCACGCCACCAAGAATCTTATCCGTTGGTAATTTGCCTAATGAGTTAAATACTGCTGTTGGCCCTAAGGTATCAGTACCTGATGATGGGCTGGCACCTTCAGCTAATGGTGTCCATGCTTTACGTCCATCTGGTGTTGCCGCAGTTTGTGCTCCAAATGGCACATTGGCAGAGATAGATGAAGTACCAGCGTAATAAGTACCACCAATTGGACCACGACCATAGCGAGGGTTACGATAATTTTTTAACTCATCAATATAATAGTTATATAGTTCAGCTAAAAGATAATCCACTTCATCGTTATCATTACCGTATTTCGGCGCATTATTGAGTAGGCGTTGACGTAATTGTTCGCCCGCAGAACCTTCAAAGTTTTCAGCCAATGCTTTAGCTAAATCGGATTGTTTGATGATGTGTTCATCAAAAATTAATTTTTTAACTGCTTCAAAGCTGTTAGTAGTATTTGCCAGTCCGACTTGTAAACCTGATACCCAATCATATTTCGCGCCACCTTGTTTAAGAGTTTTACCCCGTTCAATACAATCATCAACTAATACTGAACAGATAATGTCATGCGCATTTTCTTCTAAGATAGTGTCAATCACATACTCAATTTCGATTGATTTTCGAGTGTAGTAGCGAATTTGTTTATCCCATTGGGCTTTGACTTCGTCAAAACTTTTGAAGTTATTTTTACTAAGTGCTTGTTCTTGCGGTAGGTAAACCACACCACTGGTTGCATCTTTACCACCCTCTAAAGTTGCTAGTGCAACACGAGCAAAGTTAATAAAGCTCATCCCCGTGCAGCGATATCCCCATTTACCCGGTACTGCAGTTTCAATACAGCCGATAGCAGAATATTGGTAAGCGTCCTCACGTTCTACACCAAGTTTAATAAACTCAGGAATAACGATTTCGTCATTATTAAACGCTGGCATACCAAAACCACAACGAATAACTTGTACGCAAGCATCTAAAAAGTCATCACTCATTCCAGCATGATAGCGCACACTTAAATTAGGTTGAGTTGATTTTAATCGTCCGCAAGACTCTAAAATAGCATAAGATAATGAGTTAACTGCATCAACAGCGACATCGTCAACCAGCTTTTGACCACCAATTGTCACGTTTTGATACATCGGACTACCGGCTGAGCTTTTAGAGTGTGAACCTGAACGGATTTTATTGACTTCTAATAGTTTTAACCAACAGCTGTGCAATAACTCAATTGCCGCTTCGCGAGATAATGTTTTTTCTTGCTCAACATCTTTTTCATACCATGAAGAAAGATATTGGTCCATGCGACCGAACGATACTGAGTGACCATTTGATTCAATTTGTAACAATAACATAACAAAATAACATAATTGTACAGCTTGCCAGAATGTTTCTGGTGGTCTATGAGAGATAACATCACAGTTTTTAGCAATCTGTAATAACTCATCTTTACGCCATGAACGTTCTTCTTTAGTTGCCATTTCACGGGCTAATTGAGCATAACGTTCAATGTATTCACTCATGGCCTGCATTGAAATTTCAGACGCTTTTAGGAAATGATCTTTATGGAAATCATCAAAATCTGTGGTATTGATGCGACTACGACGTTCTTTAATTTTGTCAATAATACCATCAATGCCTTTTTCCAAAATAAATGGGAAATTAACGGCAAGATGAGCATCACCAGAATTCATATTCCCTTCGGCTTTGATCATAACTGTATCAAGCAATGATTTGTGTTCATCACTGAATAGTGCATAACAGCGGTCAAGTACCGTTTGACCGTGCCACCATGGGCAAACGCGGTGTAAAACTTCTTTATCTTGTTCGGTAACTTCAAATCCTGCACCAGGGCGATCACCTAATACATCTATCTCTTTTTCAACCCAACCAACGGTATATTCTGGAAATATTGGCGCAGCTCTTGGTGAACTTGCTTGATTACCAACGATTAATTCATCGTGTTTTATCCAAATTGTTTTTTTACTTAAATGATTTGCTAATGCATAAGCGCGACGTAATACAACTGGTTTTGCCAAATGTTCTTGGTAAGATTCGGTATAATGTTCTGCACGTTCTACGCAAATCGGTGGTTTAATAATATGAATCAATGCATTTTTATGTGCTTTAATCCTTGGTGTGGCAGTAGTAAGGTCTAGAGTAGACATAAGTTTCTCCTTGGTTATCCTCGTAAAACAGCGGTTAACTGTTTTTGTTCGGCATAGTTGGTTGCAAAATCAATGATATTTGCGTCATTTAGAGGTTCTTTAGGTGCGTGATAAGGCAGATCGAGCATTTTGTATTTGTTTATACCTAAAGTGTGATATGGTAAAAAATGGATCTCATCAGTCGGTATTTCGCTAGCGACAAAATCGACAATACTTTTTATCGATTTTTCATCAGCATTAAATCCTTGAATTAATGGCACTCGGACAGTGATTTTTTTGTTAGCATTAGCCAGATGTTGGAAGTTTTTTAAAATCCTTTTGGCTGAGCCTTTGGTCCAAGCATAAAAAATAGATTCGTCAGTATGTTTTAAATCAGCCAAGAAAAGATCTAAATACGGTAATGAAGCTTCTATGTTCTTCCAAGGAACATGCAGACACGTCTCAACTGCGGTGTGATAGCTTTGTTGCTTGCAAGCAGCTAGAATTTCTTGACTTAATTTGGGTTGCATAAATGGCTCACCGCCAGATAATGTTACCCCTCCACCAGAACGTTGATAAAAAGGACTATCCTTATTAATAGTTTGCATCACCTCTTGTACTGATAATGATTCACCACACACTGTTAATGCTAAACTTGGACAAATATTTTTCATTTTTTTATAATCGGCTTGTTCAAATTCTTTCCGATTAATCCAAATGTGTCCATTTGATTTATTAATTAAATTTGGGCAAGATGCAGAACAAAGCTCACAATCACTCATGCAAAGCCTTTCATCGAACAGAATTTCTTGCTTAGAGGATTGACTTTCTGGGTTCTGACACCAAAAACACCCTAAAGAACACCCTTTTAAGAAAACTACTGTTCGAATTCCTGGTCCATCATGAGTCGAATATCGTTGTAAATTAAAAATCATACATTGCCTCAATATTTTTTCTACATAGTAATAACTTTCGAACGAAAGTGTCTGTGATTTAGATCTCATTTTTAGGTATTTAAATCAAAAGTAAGATCTTGATCACGTTTTAAACTGAATCATTTTTTTGTGAATTATTAATCTTTCGGTCTTAAATTTATTTAAACCTTAATTAAAAAAATATGAGGAAGAACAAGAATATTTTTTAGGTATTAATGTTGGTGGTGCTAAAATCGTATGCGGGCTTTTTGATAGCAATAACAATTTAATTTTAAAAAATTCCTGCTAATCCTAATTTAGATGCACAAGCTTTTTTGATGAGAATGCCGATAATGTCAATATAATTCTTAAGGATAATGATGTTCAGAATTCTAATTTTTGTGGTGTTGGCATAGGTATATCTTTTTATATTTTTTATAAAGAAAGTCGTATTATGAAAACGACAAACTTACTGAAGACAAAAGATTTTCCTGCCCGTAGTTATTTATATAAAAAATTAGGTGGAAATATTAGAATCATGCTTGATAACGATGCACATACAGCAGCACTAGCAGAACATCGTAATGGCGCTGGACGTGGTTTTACACCTATGCTTTATTACTAAATTATTAATAGATTTTTGAGAGGTATTTTATTAATAATAAATTATTTTATCGGCGTTATTATAAGGCAGGAAAAACCAAACATATGGTTACAACTGATATTGAAAAGAAAATGCATCTAGTGGCAACTGAGTTTTGTTCAGAAAATGACACCATGAAAAATATGCCAGGTAATGTTCAACCTCAAGATGTTTATGCAGCTTTAATTGCCGCTAACCAATATGGCGAAAATTATTTATCAAGAAAAAATAAGTAAAGTTAGTATTTAAAGAGATTAATAAATAATTGTACGCTGATATTATAAAAAAATGTGGATAGGAATTATTCTTTATGTAATCGATGATTTATAAAAAATAAATTTGAATGGAAAAATGAATCACTTTTTAATTAATATTTATTATAGAGTTAAATTATAGAGAAATGAATTTACCGCAATAAAACTATAGTTTGTTTATAAACAATATAATTATTTTTATAAGAACTAGAGTTCAGTATATTTGAAAGGAATTAAAATGAGGGATGATGGGAGAATTTTAGATAGGTAAATCAATAAAGAGATTAAATTATTTTAACAATTCACCTGTAAGAAAAAAGCCCACAGTACTGTGGGCAATTAATTTTAAAATGAATTAGCAAATTAAAGAAAATCGTTGTAGTATTTGAAGATTTGTTGAATTTGAGCTATTTCATCTTTGGTCAAACCATTTTGACCAAGACCACCATTACTAAATGTAGCATAAAGTTTCATAACACCATCACTACGGTAGTGAAAATCATCTTTCTCAGCATGATAGTCCAATAGAGATGGGCAGAAATTAGCATATGAATGTGAAACTTCTTTATCAAGAACTACATCATTATGACGGTATTGCAAAGAAGTTTTATTAATATGAATTACATAAACGCCTTTACCTTCTTGTGGATCATCTTGTTTTGTTATAGCAGGGTTATGCTTATTAGTATCCCATTTGAATATAACATTCTTAAAGTTTTCTGCATCTACATTACCTGCTGAAGAAAATGAATGGACATGATTAACTTCATCTTCCCCCCCCAATCAAACCCGGTAGTTGAAGCTTTTGACATAACAAACACCAAACATAAATCCTTTTTTGAAACATCAGTTTTCTGATGATCCCAAAGATGGGTATTATTTTGCCATTGGATTCCATTACTATTAATTATTGGTAATCCACGCTCATCTAGAACATTATCACCGATTATACTATGCTTTATATGATTAAATGAACCGTTAGGTGATGCTAGATAAAATAATCCTGTGCATTTTCTATGCAACCCTGCTGAGACTAACGCATTAATAAAAAATAATAAATTCCAATTTTCATCTCTTGAGGTTTTTTTTCTGTAGTTATTATAAATTAATACAGATTCAGGATTAGCATTTGGAATAAATCCCATTTCAGATAATTTACTATTTTGAGTTAAATCTTGTGAATTTGACATAAAAATTCTCCATTTTTAAAAAAATTTAAATTAAAAAGATATTTGCGTTTAACTTTGAACTAAAGTTTATTGCGCAATGTTTTACTACTGTTATTACTCAAGGTAATAATCGAAATTGCTGACTGATTGGTAAATTTCAGTCAGCTCTATCGATAGGGTAGATAACGAGATTGTTATTGCACAATTCGTTACTAGGCTCTCTTTTGTTGAGAAAAAAAGATTTAAATAGATTATTAGCCAAAATGAGATTATTCGGCTTCAATTACAGTTTCTATGGGATAAAAAATTGTACTGATTAATTAGATTAGATTAATTTACTTTGTGAAGAATGCTGAAATAAGTTTTAACATTTATTCATATTTGACATAGTGATATCATCACAGAAAAATATTAATTATTAAAAATGGTCAAGATAGTATAACTATTTTAATAAATAGACTTGTTTAAAGCTCTAATGGATTGTTTATCTTGATTGCATTTTTCAATAACATTTAATAAATGCTCGTTATATTTAATACTACCAGCAAATGTTAATGGTTTAGGCGGTAATAATGGTAGACAATCAGTTAACAGATTTTCGGATATCGGTTGATTGACGTATACCTTTCGCTCTTTCGTACAACCTGTTAGCAATATCATCAGGAACATACTCATTAGCGCAATTGTTATTTTTAAGTAAATCATCGAGTTTTTCCTGCATTTGTAATGATTGGTTTTCAAGATTTCTTTTTGTTAGTTCATTATTGGCAATAATTTGATTATCAATTATATTTTTTTGCTCAAGTTGAAAAAGCTTACTCGTTAATTCTTGTACTTGAGCATGTCTTTCTTTTGAGATACGAACTTCTTCGATATACTTATAAAATAACGCTAACCAAAGAAAGATAAAAATGCCAATAAATTTATTCATTTTTTCTATCCTATTAATTATTATTTATTAAATAGGTTCTTTTCTGCTTTTCTGCGATTTGTCAGGCCAGTAGAAGATTGTTTGATGCCATCAACCGTAATTTTATTCCAACGTTCTAACTCATTTGAAGCGCCAATATAATTACCCATATTCAATTTTGCCAACAATGTCGATTGATTAAATGCTAAAACACCTACATTAAAGACAAAAGAGCATAATGCATCATATTGATTTTGATTCAGTTCAACTTTAACCAATTGATTAATTGACTGCTCAATAAAATAGAGATCTTGTACTAAAAAACAATCAGCCTGAGAATTACTGATTATGTCTTTATCTTTAACATTTTTAGTATGACCATAACCAATAGTCCATGTACCTGCTTGACATTTATATGCTTCTAATTTTAGACTTTCAAAGCTTTTTATCAGATCGATACCTTCTTGACTAATATTCATTTATTTTCCTTATGTTTGATAATTTTTGAGTGATTCGTTAAATAAGAAGTTTATTTTGATAATGAATGGAAACTAAAAAAGACTTAGATTGGTTCATATAAAGATAAGTAATGATTAAAATTGACTTTTTAAGTAATGTTAAAAAACACCATTTTTTAATAACTCTAAAGACAACTTTTATATAAATTTATTAGCGGATAAATTTGTATTAGTAAAACATTTTAATTAATAATTTATTGTTTATTATTAATTTGTTTTATTAATTTTTCTTCAAGAACTTTAATTAAATTAGCACCTGACCAACCAGCTAAACCAGCAATACCTCCCGCTACTTCAAATGCCCAATTAAAATAACTTGCAATAAAGATAACCAAAGCACCAGCAAAAATAGATATAAAAATTTGAGCGATAAGTGTCCATAGAAAGAATTTATTACCATTGAGTAAATGGTAACAATAACTGGCTAATGAGCCTAAAAAAGTGATGAAAAATAAATAGACGATAACGGTCCAATTTATGTTGTCTGGATCTTTTATTGGCATACTATTTGACCCTTTTATGTATTTAAATTTTAATAGTTAAAAAGAATATAAATTAAGATTCCACTAATATGAAAACTATATTTCTATATTAATAGGCTGTTAATTAAGGTTGATGATGCGATGAATGATTTGTTTGACTAGTAGTATTTAGCATTTATTCTTTATTGAAAGTTTTATCTTTCATTACTATTCTAGAGTTATCATGAACATTAATAAATTTATTAGTTATATTATTTGGAAATTCAGTTATATTTTATTAGTAAATTAGTTTAATATTAATCAGCCATGTTATTTTTCAAAAATAGAAAAGTTTATTAATAAACATAAATCTTGTATTACCATTCTTGGTTTTAATTTTTGCAACTTATAAGATTTAAAATTTTAAAAGTTTATATTCGTCAATGAGTATTAATATTTATAAACGATTGTTATGAAAAATCACAATAAAATTGAAATGGGTTAATTATAATAAAAGAATCGATAACTTTTGAGTATTGTTTTAGACATATTAATCAATACTAACTTTATGGTTTCTAGAACTAATTTAATAAAAATAATTTTTTTAGAAATAAAAAAGCCCAACTAGTTTTAGTTGGGCTTTGTTTGCATGCATATTAAATTGCATTATGGGGTAATTATATATGCTAATTTGCGCAATGTCAATAGGTTAATATGATTTATCTTTAGAAAGCCAAATATAATCGTCAATTAAACTAACAAGACTAATAAAAGATTCAAATGTTGTTATGAAAAAATTTGTTTATGGTTTTTATTTATTCATCAAATAAAATATTTTTCAAATAATAAATAATTAAAATACCCCACCATTCAAAGTTAATAAACTTTAGTTTAAAAATAATATTATTGATTATTTCATTCTTTTTTGTCAGATATTAGCGATAATTAAAATTTGTCTAGAAACAACAAAGCCTAGCGATTTTTAGCTAGGCTTTATTTAAATATAAAATTGTATTATAGAGTTATTGTATATTACTAATTTGCGCGGTGCTCTGCATTTGATCTAACTTATTTGAAAAATGGGTAAATGTAACCACCAATAAAACTTTCTGCTTGATTGAGTATATTAATAATATCATGAGGGCGTTTACCTATAACTTTAGCTTGTGCATTACATGAGACATTTTTTAAATAGTAAGTCATTAAAACAGTCCATTGAACAAGATTGTATTCTTTTAAATTTAAAATAGCTTTATCCACTATTTCTGCTTCTTCCTCTGTCAGATATTGGCGATAATCAAAACTTCTAGCAGCACCAGTAACAACAGCTGATTGTGAAGGATACTCAGTTCCGATACGTTTAAGTACACGAGTATTTTTCCATGCTGTTAAAATCTCTTTAGTCTCTTTCATTGTTACCTCTTATAATTAATGCTTTTATTTTATTATCTATAGGTTTTATAGTTATTTTTCTTATAAGAATTTAATTTGCTTTATATCCCAAAAAACCATTTAGACATTCGTTTAAATTGCTCACTAAATTTCACGGCTATTTTTTGGTTATTGTTGAAAAAGAAATTATAAGTTATCTTCTAATCGGCAACTTATTTTTGATAACTTATGTTTTCAAATTATAACCAATATTATCGAGCAAATCAATAACTATTGTTATTTGATGCGCGATAACTTAAATTATATACTTACAACACTAAAACCATGAGATAACGATATGAATACCTTTACTGATAGAATTAATTGGGCTTTAGAAGCATCAGGCATGTCTCAGCATCAACTTGCTGAAATGGTAAAAATTAGTCAACCAGCCATTCAAAAACTCATTTCTGGTAAATCCAGCACATCCCGTAAAATTATTGAGATTGCTTCTGCTTTGAACGTTGATCTCCTTTGGTTAACGAAAGGAATTGGAAAACCTGATATAGGTAAAAACTTGTCTAATGCAAAAATAGTGGGAACGATGGATGAATGGGATAGTAAAACACCACTTAATGATGACGAAATTGAAGTACCATTTTATAAAGATGTCAGATTATCTGCTGGAGATGGTTTTGCTGATGATATTGAAGATTACAATGGTTATCAATTACGCATGTCGCGTTCAACCATGCGTAGATATGGTATTGATAAAAACTGCACGGTCTGTTTAACTGTTTATGGAGATAGTATGGAGCCAGTTTTCCAAGATGGAGCAACGGTTGCTATTGACCAAGCTGATACCAATATTCGTGATGGTAAAATTTACGCTATTAATCACGCTGGTTTACTAAGAATTAAAATACTTGAAAGATTGCCCAATAACCTAATCAAAATCAGAAGTTACAATCCTGATTATGAAGATGAAGTTATCTCACTAGATGAAATTAATATCTTAGGACGTGTGTGGTGGCAATCATCAATACTCATTTAATTGGTCTATTCATCATACAGATCTATATGTTAATTTATATTCATTAAGCTTGTTATGGTTCTATCTCTAAAACGCATGGCATTAATGTCTGATGATACTTATTAAGCCCTTAGATGGGCTTTTTTTATACTACATTTTCGCTTAACTCGGTTACAAATGATAACTTTTTTCATGACTTAAATTTTCAATCAATAACTTATATTATTGACAATAATGATAACTTATATTATCATTATTATATCAAAACCAATCGAGTTAACAGAGTCATTAAACAATACTACGAGTTATTTAGTGGGTTAATAAGATTCAAGTAGCTAGCAGGGGCTTATGAACATACTGCGGTTTTGATGAACGTCTTAGGCATGACGTTAAACGGTCTAATTGGCTGTTTTGATTCGGTAACAATTAAAACAGCCAGTTTAACTTCCAATGAGCAAATAAAACGCAACTGTTTTAGGGATATAAGTTGTTACAAAGACAGGGAATGGTACATCATCTGCCCCGCTAGTCGGGGCTTTTTTGAAAAATGATGATTAAACAATTCATTATTATTTTAATTTTTTATCACTTTACTTGCATAAACCCCATTGAAAAATGCAAGTGCTATTGAACCAATGACAACAGGAAAATAACCAAAATTTTGTGCAAGATAATAACTTAATGATATTACCGCAAATCCACAAAAGTAACTTGGTGCCAATTGGGCATTCCAAGCAGTGGAACGAGCCTGTGAGCTATCCGAATTGTCCATGATAATGGCAGTAATCGCTATCGACATTAAAGGTAAACTAAAGAAATAAAGAAAACAGGCTAAATAGACACTAAATACATTCACATATCCTAACGAAATCGGTATAAATGATAGTAAACAAAAAGCATGACAAAGCAACGAATAGACTAGACTCTGTTTTCTTGTTAAACGTTTTAGGATTTTTGAAATTAACACAACTGCCACTAAGCTCACAATTGAGCCAAATACTTTTAATAAAATAGCAATATCTGGCAACGACCAACCATCATCAACAAGTATTGGCGATAATAGATTATAAGCGGGGAGGAAACTAAACGGCATAAGTATTAAGATAATTAACCAATTTATTTTACCTTTCCAAATGGTAATCAGATTTTTCCAATATTGAGGATCATTACTTTCGGCAATAGGCTGATTTTGGCTGTAACGGTACTCTTCAAAAAAGAAAAGTTGAATTAATGTAAAACCCACTAAAACAGTAATCAATAATAAGCACCACATCCAACCAATATAAGCATAAAGTAGCAATATCACACCGCCACCTAAAATATTACCGATCATTGAACCACTCGTCTTGATACTTGAAATAAGATAACGCTGCTCGGCTAAAAAAATATTACAGGCCAATCCGGATATGGCTAATTCTTGAGTAGCTGTCATTATCGAAAAAATAAAGACAATGGGTAGAATGATGTAAAATTGTTTAATAGGATCTAGGAAAGCGATATTCATCAGACAAATTAACATAAAGATTAAAGAGATGATTAACCAATTACGATAATGAGATAATCGTCTTTTTAAATATTTATCAACAATAGGTGCCCATAAAATTTTCAACCCTATTGGTAACATCATTAAAGGAATCAGACTTAATTGGTTTAACTCCATGCCATCTTTCCTTAAGATTAATGCTAAGGCGATGGTCAAAAAACCAGTACCCACATATTCTGTAATATAAAGGCTTACAAATAATAACCAAACATTTTTGGGCAATTTAATTGTTGCTTTGTCATTCATTTATTCATTTTTCCTTTTGAAGTACTAACTTTGTGTTCCTAACATATTTATTAATATAATTATTTAATAGTAAAAAAATATTTTAATAACCCATTACCACCCATGATTTGGTAAATTTAAAACAATCTGTTTTGTTAAACTAAAACAAACTTAAATCTTTCTTAAATATAATATTTAACTAATTTATCAATAGTTTATTTGCGCAGAAATACCTACTTGTCGTGGTTGCTGATAAGTACTATAACGAGAAGATGAGGACATAAGACTTATTTTGTCATGAGAATTGAAAACATTATCAGCATAAAGCATAATTCGACCTTGTTTGAAGTTATAAGCTAAATAAGCATTTGCTTGATAATAACTATCAATTTTAGATGTCTTATTATTTGATGCATCAGTAAAGTAACTATCTACAAACGATGCATTTAATCCGGTTTCCAATCCATATGGTAGGTTATAATAACCGCCTAAGTTAAATGTATAACCAGGAGCACGTGTTAACTTATTACCGTTATAACTTTTACTATCACTGTATTTTTTTATTTTGGTTTTAAGTAAGCCCAAACTGGTGGTTAAATTTAAATTTTGTGTTGCTTGCCACTCAATATTAAATTCTGCACCATAAGTTATAGCTTTATCGGCATTAGCAATAGTGATACCGAGTGGATGAGAATACTCAATTTGCATATCTTTATAGTCGTTATAGAAAATATTAGTATTAATTTTTAAACGTTTATCGTCTGAAAGCCAGCGGTGATAAAGTTCATAGTTCCAAAGATATTCAGTACCATAACTGTATGTGGAAAAAGGATATGTAAATGTAATTCCAGCCCCTCCTGGATTATAACCACGAGCAATTTTAGCGCCAATACGCTGGTCATCACTGATTAGATAAGCAATATCAAATTTCGGTAAGAAAACATTTGTTTTATTATCATAATTTAAAAGAAATAAGCTACCACCTTTGCGGGTATGTTTTTCTTGCTCATAACGAGCGGATAGATTAACTTCGATAACTTCAATTGGTCTAAAGGTAAACTCCCCTAAAACCGCTTTAGTTTTAGTAACATCATGATAACGATTGCGGACTCCTAATAAAATACTGTCATCTTGTGGTGACTGAAAATAAAATAGACCCAATAAACCTTTGTATGTACCATTGTTGTATCTTAAAATTGGCTGAACTTGCCATTTATGCCCCTCAACTCTTGATGGTGCTCCAGAGGGCAGAGAAAAACGGTCATGAATATAATTTGAATAAACAACTTTATTTTCAAATTCCCATGTATCATTGAATTGATAACCTGCATCCCAAATTGTGCTTGAAGTCCGAATTTTGAATACAGAGCGATAGGTATCATAATCTGTTGTTGGTTTAAACTCACCCTGAGGATTTCGTGAATCTACATGTTTAAAGGTTAAACGGCTATAAAAATCTGGCATAGCTGAAGGTAACCAAAGTAATTTAGCCTTAGTTGTGGTGGCTTTAAATTTCCTTGAATCACCTGCTGGATGATAATTTGCTAAATGTTCATAAGATTTACGACCTTGATCATCAACCGTAAAACGAAAGAGTAATTGCTCATCAACTAATGGACCAGACAACATGGCAGCAAATTGACGTTTATTTTGATTACCATAATCCGTTTTTGCTGCCGCTTCAAATATATTGATGGGATCATTACTTTGCATAACAATAGCACCAGCAATAGAATTACGTCCTTGAGCATAACTTTGTGGCCCACGATAAACTTCGACTTGCTCGATATCCCATAGCGATTTAGTTGCGAACGCTAATTCATTATAATTAGAATTATCACCATCAACTTGTACATTAACTCTAGGGCGAGCACCCGCTAAAAAAGATATTGCACCATGAGCTGATGAGCCCTCAACACCTCGAATTGTGGGTAATTGATTGCCTAATCCGGTTTCTAATATATTGGAAGTTTGTTTAAGTACAGTTGTTAGAGAGTAAAGATCGGGACGTCTTTCGATATCCTTATTGGTTATAACACTTAAACTTGAACTCGTTTGTAATTCACTACGTTGCACCCCTTCACCAATAACAGTGATTGTGTCCAATTTATCTTTTTCACTATCTTCCTTGATATCTTTGATATTACTTTCAGCAAGAACAATAGAACTATAACAGCTCATAAGGCACAAACTAAATAGACTAAATTTTGCAGTTATTTTTTTCATCCGAACACGCTATAGTTGATAATGATTTTCATTTACAATCTTATAGACTAAAAAATAAGCTGTCAAATAACTAATTAGAATTAAAAAACAATATTAAATTAATTTGTTTTTAGTCAATTTAAATAAATAAGATTTATATTAACTAATCAATTGGAATAAAAAAACCCTAGATAAACTAGGGTTTTATAAGTAATCAGATTAAATGATTAACTATTTTTTCTTTGCTTTACTTTTGTACTCATCATAATACTCTTGTGCAAGTTTACGCATTGACAAACCAATCGCTGCATATTGATATTCATTTAAATTCGCTAAAGAAGCACGAGCAGAAGGATGTTGCACAGCAAAACCTTTACCTGGTAATAAAACGACTCCAGCTTCATCAGCTATTCTAAATAACATTTCAGACGGATTTTTATTTTTTAAGATCCATTTAGCAAATTTATCGTCATATAATTCACGACAAATATGTTCAAGATCAATTAAAGTATAATAATCAACACTATTTTTATCCACAGTGTGTTTAAGGCCTAAATGTTGATAAAGAGACGCAGCACGACGACGGATCAATGATTTTAATGCAGCTTTGTAACTTTGATCGGTATCAATCATTTCGCATAATGCAAATAAAACCATCTGCACTTGTTGTGGTGTTGAAAGTCCAGCTGTGTGATTTAACGCAACAGCTCGGCTATCTGCAACTAAACGATCAATAAATTTAAGATTTTCGGGTTCAGTTACAATTGAGCTATAACGTTTATTTAAGACTTGCTTGGTTTTGCTAGGCAATGCTTTAATTTTTCTATCTAAAACATTATCTTTTGTTGTTGCAATAACACCCAAACGCCATCCTGTAGCCCCAAAATATTTAGAAAATGAATAGACTAAAATGGTATTTTTAGGACAAATCGCAAATAAAGATTGGAAATCATCAGCAAAGGTACCATAAACGTCATCGGTTAATATAATAAGATCTGGACGTTTTTTAACAATATCAGCAATGATTTTTAATCCTTTATCATCTATTTTTACGGATGGTGGATTGGAAGGGTTGACCAAAAAGAATGCTTTTATAGAGGGATCTTCAAGTTTACGCAATTCTGACTCTGGATACTGCCAATTAGCATCAGGATCAGAGTTGATCAACACCTCAACCAATTGATAATCGTTTAGTTCTGGGATTTCAAGATAAGGTGTAAAGATCGGAGCACCAATGGCAATTTTATCCCCTTTTTGGATTAAATTATTTTCTTTCATAGAATTAAAGATATATGCCATAGCGGCGGTACCGCCCTCAACAGCAAACAAGTCAAGATCATCTCGATCAAGGTATTGGGCGCCCATCTGCTGTAGAACATAAGATTTTACCACTTCTTCGCTAAAACGGAGCATCCTATCAGGAACAGGATAGTTACAACCTAAAATGCCTTCAACCATCTCTTGTAAAAAAGCATTTTCATCAAGCCCAAGTTGATCACGAATATAAGAAAACGCTTTACCTAAAAACGAAACGCCTTCTTTATTATAATTTTGGCGAATAAAATGTTCAAAGCGCCCTGTTAATCCTGCTTTAATTGGAAATCCGCCAACCCCCTCATTTAGATAAGAATAAGACATTTCAGATTCTTGCGTTGCAAAGATCCCTAATTGGAAAAATGCTTGTCTTGGCCAAATGGCTAAAAAGTTAGGGTTACCTCGACCTGCATTTAACATGGCTCGATCAGCATGGCTTTGGGCCAGTTTAATTAAGTTATCTTTTAACTCAAAAGGACTTAAATTAGCGTACTTAGCATATTGTGTTTGGTTCTTCATATTCTGTATCCTTAAAGTAAGATTGTAATTAAACAAAGGCCACAACCAATGGTCCTAATAAAGTCAGGAAGACATTAGCCAAAGCATAAGTGATAGCAAAAGAGTTTGTTGGTGTAGAGTTACCCGCTTTGTTAAGAACTTCACCAAAAGCAGGATTAGCGCTACGAGCTCCAGCTAGAGCACCAGCAAATACAGCAGCATTTTTGTAACCAAGAATATATTTACCAAAGTAAATTGCGAGTAACATTGGTAATACTGTGACCACAACACCAATTAAGAATAATGACAATCCTTGTTCGCGAATAGTATTGATAGCTTGCAGGCCTGAACTTAACCCTACTACCGCAACAAAGCCAGCTAAACCAAAATCTTTTAACAATTGCACCGCACCGGTTGGAATATTACCAATAGTTTGATGAAGTGAACGGAACCAACCGAATAATAAACCTGAAAGCAATGCCCCACCACCAGCACCTAAGGTAATTGGAATATCACTAACACGGATAACAATTAAACCAATTATCAGACCAACCACCAAACCTAAACCATGAAATATCCAGTCTGTTTTTTCGCTTTTTGTGATTGGTGCACCGATTTTATCAATCACACGACGAAGATCACTATCGGTACCATAAATGGTGATTACATCACCTAGTTTGAAATGGAAATCGTTATTAAGAGGCAGTGTTTGTCCATCACGATGGATAGCGACAAGATAGATGCCATGTTTTAATTGCATTACTTCGTCAGATGATAACACTTGTGATAAACTTTGACCGACATAACGAGAATTACGCATTTCAACATCTTGTGTATTCATTACAACATCCATACCTGAAGCAGAATCCACTTCCGAACCAAGAAGATCATTGGCCTGTATCATGGCATCACGGTGACCGACCACCAAAATGATATCCTTCGCTTTTATTAAGGTATCAGGTGATGCTTCTAAAATTTTATTGCTACGTTTGATACGTTCAATACTAATACCATTAACTGTTTTTTCAATATCAGACACGCTTTGATTAATCTTATTAGTGACACGATATAACCGACCACTGATATCGGATAAAGCAAAATTTTGATTAGCACCTAATAATAGCGAACCATGAAGCTGTTCAGCTTGAGCTTTAATAGCATCATCGCCAATATCTCGCCCCATTATTTTTGGTAAAATATTAACACAGATGATGATCGCACCGAGTGAACCAAAAATATAAGTTACCGCATAACCAATGGTAACATTACCTTGTAATCGGCTAAGTTCTTCAGGACTAACACCTAATTGAGTTAATGCATCAGACGCTGTACCCATAATGGCCGATTGTGTTAAACCACCTGCCGCTAAACCTGCTGCAAGCCCTTTATCTAAATGAAATACTTTGGCAAGCACAACTACAGTAATTAGACCTGCAACCGCAATAAAAAGTGCTAAAAAAATTTCACGAAGTGTTTTAACACCTAATGAACGGAAAAATTGTGGACCACTTTCAAATCCAACCGCATAAATAAACAGAGCAAAAAGAACGGCTTTAACGCCAGCATCAACGGTAACGCCAAAAACACTTAAAGCAACAGCAACTAATAACGATCCTGCTACGCCACCTAGTTGAAATTTACCAATCCGAATACCACCGATTAAATACCCTAAACTTAATGATAAAAACAAAAGTATTTCTGGTGAGTGTTTGAGTCCATCTAAAATCCAGTTAAAAAGCCATTGAAACATAATAATTGTCCTCAAGCGCTATGATTAATGATTTATAGAAAAGATAAATAAAGGAATGGAACGATATTCATGGGAATGTATGAATATGTACATATATTAAACTTCAATGCAAAGAATAGAAAGTCAATTTTAACGATTAATATTATTGCTAGAAAATAACAAAATCCTTAGAAAAAATGAGATGAATAAATACGAAGAGATATTGAAATTAAAAATAGTCAATATTCATTGATATACATATTCGATTACCAAAATTTTAAAGAAAAGGATGACTAATTTATAGGGCGGTAAATAGAACAAAATATTTTATTTAATAATAAAGATTTTATTTGTTTAATAATTATTCAGGTTTGAATTTGAGCATTATAAACAATAAAAAACCCGCAGAAGCGGGTTATTTTTAAATGATTGAATAAACAATTATTGCATAAATGTTATTCTAGACCCGATTTAAAATACTTAGCTAATAGAGCATTTAATGTTGATATTTTCTTGATTTTAGCAATAGTTTTTGAATCTATTTTTTGTTCCACATTTTTTCGTGAACCGTAAAATCTTACTTTCACATCATTTTTATCATTAAGTGAATTGATATAAGATACGAATTGATTATTTAAAATAAATTTAGTCCACTCAGATACAGTGGTACCACTTTTACTCTTGAAAGTTAAGTCACTGGATGGTTCATATATATTATCGTTTTGTAATATTTTAAAATTATCAATAAATAATCGTTCCTTACTGCTAAATACGGCAGTAACGGTTGTCGTATATAATTTTTCTTTAAAAATAAAAGTTTCTATACTCAAAGGTTCACTTTCTAACTCGACCTTGATCATATTATTTTGAGAATTATAGGTAAAATTGATATTATCAGTATTAATAATATCAATGAATTGATGTAAATCATTTGGATTAGTTATTTTTTCTGATAGGGATAACAGTCCATTAAGGTTAGCATTGTGTAGTCTTAGACCATTTGAAAATGTAATGATATAAATATCCTTCGATTTTGGGTCTGTTTCTACCTTAGCCACATATAAATCGTCTATATTGGGAAATTTAATTTCTTTCAACTTCTCAATCTCATCTAATCGTTTTTGATAATTTTTTACACTCACTATCTGATCATAAGAATTGAGGTCATTAAGATAAAGAACTTCTCCATTTTTCAAAACTATTTTATAGTAAATTTTATTTCCAACTTTCACCTCTTTATCCAAATAACCTTCCATTCCGTTATATTTTTTGTAAGAAGGATAAAATAGTGAACGTGAATTGGGTTCAGAATATAACCCACTGTATTTTTTTAGGTTAATAGCATCAGCGGAATATTGATCAAAAACAAAAATATCTTTATCTACTGGATTATATTTTTCTTTTTTGATTGCGGATGAAGAAAATGAAACAACACTTAATATAAGAAACAAACAACAAAAAACCTTTTTCATACCATTATTATCCTTAACCTTTTTATTTTTTGGTAATAGTATGTTATTTAAGCTTTTTTGGCAATAAAAAATCCCATTCCTATTCAGAATTTTGAGTTGATAGATAATAAAGATAGTAGTTGGTAATAATTTTTATTAGTGAAATTTAAGTAGACGGTTATATGGGCTGGAATATTTACTTATATTCAATGAATAAACATCTCAATTTTATAATAAAGAAAAGGGCTACTAAAGCCCGTTTCCTTGTCTAAACAATAATCTTTCAACACTTTTAACCACATTTTTGGAAATTCTCTCAGACAGCTTTTGTTTACGTTGAAAGCTAACTGAAATAATTTTATGTGTATCAAGATGCGATAGAATAAAATCATCACTGGTACTGATTTCGTCTACTAAGCCTTTATTTTTTGCTTGGGCTGCAAACCAGTGTTCGCCTGTTGCTACTAGCTCAATATCAACATTAGGACGGTACTCTTTAACAAAATCTTTGAATAATAGATGAGTCTCTTCTAATTCTTGCTTAAATTTCTGGCGTCCTTCATCAGTGTTTTCACCAAACATCGTCAGTGTACGTTTGTATTCACCAGCTGTTTGTAGTTCAATATCGACATCATGTTTTTTAAGTAAGCGGTTAAAGTTTGGAATTTGAGCAACCACACCAATTGAGCCCACAATAGCAAACGGCGCAGCAACAATTTTATTGGCGGTACACGCCATCATATAACCGCCACTTGCTGCCACTTTATCAACAACAGCAGTAAAAGGAATATTGCGCGTTCTAAAACGTAATAATTGTGAAGCAGCTAATCCATAACCGTGAACAACACCACCAGGACTTTCTAATTTAATGACGACTTGATCTTCTGGTTTGATAATAGCAAGAACAGCTGTGATCTCTTGACGTAACTCTTCAACCTCATGTGCATCCATACTACCGTTAAATGATAAAACAAACAGCTTAGGTTTAGCACCATTAGCTGTTGCAACTTTTATTTGTAGGTTAGGGTTATCAGTAATGTTGGTTTCAGTAACTTGGTTATTATTTTTATTCTGTTTTTGTTTAATGGCTAATTTTGCCTGCTTTTTCTCAAGTTTTTTCTGTTTTTTGAGATCTTTCGTGTACTGCTTAGCTTCAAACTCATCCATGCTCGACATCAATATATCATCTTTAATTTGCTCATATTCCTGACTAATGTCTTTAACAGATAAACGCCCCGCAACAATTGATAATTTGCGACGTTGACTTAATATAAAAATAAGAATGGACAAAATAGCAATTACCACTGTTGCTGTTTCTGCCAAGAAGAGAGCATACTGTGAAAACCAATTCATTTAACAATTTTCCTTTGATTGAATGTATTGCATTATTATAACAATATAATTAAGAATTGTGCCGAAAATCGACAAAGATAAAATTGTCGCTTTATTCGGCAATTTAAATTATTTATACTGATACTTCAAAATTATAATTAAATGAGAATAACTATGTCCTTACGTCCAATTACTGAAATCGCAGAGCAATATAATATTCCTGAACAATACGTTTTACCTTATGGTAAACATGTCGCAAAAATCGATTTATCTATTCTTAAATCAAATCAAAACAAACCAAAAGGTAAATTGATATTAGTTACCGCCATTACCCCAACCCCTCTTGGTGAAGGTAAAACCGTTAATACAATTGGACTGAGTGAAGGATTAAATTACATTGGTAAAACAGCCATCGCCTGTATTCGTCAACCAAGTTTAGGTCCAGTGTTTGGTGTAAAAGGCGGTGCTGCCGGGGGTGGTCAGGCCGAAGTTTTACCTATGGAAACGTTAAATTTACATTTAACAGGTGATATTCACGCTATCACAGCGGCTCATGATTTAGCATCAGCTGCATTAGATGCACGCCTTTATCATGAAGAACGTTTGGGTGATGAGTTTACGGCACAAACGGGTTTACAGCGTTTAAATATTGATGTCAATCGTATCGTTTGGAAACGTGTTATTGATCACAATGATCGTGCACTACGTCATATCAATGTTGGCGTTGGTGGTGGTGTAAATGGTATTGAACGCCGTGACGGTTTTGAAATCACTGCTGCATCAGAACTGATGGCAATTTTAGCATTAGCGTCTGATTTACATGACATGCGTGCGCGTATTGGTCGAATTATTTTAGCCTATAATACTCAAGGTGAACCCATTACCGCAGAACAACTTGAAGTTGCGGGTGCAATGACGGTACTATTAAAAAATTCCATCAATCCGAATTTAATGCAAACAGTCGAACATACCCCTGTATTAATTCATGCTGGACCTTTTGCTAATATTGCCCATGGTAACTCTTCTGTGATTGCTGATCGCATTGCTTTACAACTTGCTGATTATGTGATTACTGAAGCTGGATTTGGATCGGATATGGGCATGGAAAAATTCTTCAATATCAAATATCGTCAAGCAGGTATCAAAGCATCTTGTGTGGTGTTAGTTGCAACCGTACGCAGCCTTAAATCAAACAGTGGTAAATATAACATTAAACCAGGACAAGCCATTCCAAAAGAGATATCAGAATCGAATGTTGAACTACTCGAAATTGGTGCCGCTAACTTAGCATGGCATATTAACAATGCGAAAAGTTATGGTTTACAGGTGATTGTTGCTATCAACCGTTTTCCTCATGATAGTGATGAAGAACTTGCTTTCTTACAAAAATATGCCATTGAACATGGTGCGTTTGCTTGTGAAGTTAGTGAAGTATTTACCCAAGGAGGTAAAGGTGCTGAAAAACTGGCACAACATGTTATTAAAGCATGTGATATGCCAAGTGAAATTAAGCTACCTTATCCAGATAACATGCCTTTAATCGACAAAATTCAAACAATGGTAAAAAAATATGGTGCCAACAAAGCGAATCTTTCTGAAAAGGCGCTCGAAAATATCAAAGAGATTGAAGCATTAAAACTGGATCATCTACCTCTTTGTATTGCCAAAACCCCTATGTCAATCAGTGCTGATGCGAATTTAAAAAATGTACCAACTGATTTTGATGTTGATATCAGTCATTTAGCCATTTCTGCTGGTGCTGGATTTATTCGCGTTTATGCTGGTAATGTTATGACGATGCCAGGACTTGGTACTAATCCAGCTTATCGACAAATTGATATTGACAAGGATGGTAATATTGTAGGTTTAAGTTAATGCAAGAAGTTATTATGCAAACCAAACAACAATATAAAGCTTTTATTGATGAAGAAAATTGTATTGGCTGTGGCAAATGTATTCGCGTTTGCCCGACCGATGCCATTGTCGGCAGTAAACAAGTATTACACACCATATTACCGCAGTTATGTACTTCGTGCAGTAATTGCATCAATACTTGCCCAACAGACTGTATTACATTAAGTACCTTAGGTACAGCGCTAAGTGAAAATGAAGAATTACAACTCACTGAGAAAAAACAGCAACGATTAAATTACAATCAACTTGTGCCGCCAACCATACTATTTCCGCGCACAATGGCTGTTAATCACAGTAACCAAACGAGTCAACAAGATCGTAAACAATCTATTGCTGATGCGATTGCCAGAGTTAAAGCCAAAAAAAACCTCGCTAAATAGCGAGGTTTTTTATTCAGTAATTATAACCTGTTATTGATTTATTACAGATTATTCACCAAGGTTAGTCTTTATTATTGTTTCTAAACGCACGTTTACGATCATTCTCAGTTAAATGACGTTTACGTAAACGGATAGACAGTGGCGTTACTTCCACTAATTCATCATCATCAATAAATTCTAACGCTTGTTCCAATGACATTTTAACTGGTGGTGAAAGTGTTGTTGCTTCATCAGTACCTGATGCACGCATATTAGTTAATTTCTTACCTGTTAAACAGTTAACGGTTAAATCATTTGAACGTGTATGAATACCAATAATTTGACCTTCATAAACTTCAGCACCATGACCTAAGAATAATTTACCACGATCTTGCAAGCTATAAAGCGCATAAGCTAGTGCTTTACCAGTACCGTTTGAAATCATAACACCATTAATTCGTTGACCAATTTCGCCTGGACGTACATCGTCATAATGACTAAATGTAGAATAAAGCAAACCAGTACCTGATGTCATCGTCATAAATTCAGTTCTAAAACCGATTAGACCACGGCTTGGAATAACATAATCTAAACGCACACGACCTTTACCATCCGGTAACATATTGGTTAGATCACCTTTACGTAAACCAAGTGCTTCCATCACAGAACCTTGATGTTGTTCTTCAATATCAAGAGTTACTTGTTCAAATGGTTCTTGTCTTTTACCGTCGATCTCTTTGAAGATTACTTTAGGTCGAGAGACCCCTAGTTCATAACCTTCACGGCGCATATTTTCAATTAATACAGATAAGTGTAATTCACCACGACCAGACACTCTAAATGCGTCAGGGTCTGGCGTTTCTTCAACTCGAAGTGCCACATTATGTACAAGCTCTTTCTTCAAGCGCTCAAGGATTTGGCGAGAAGTTACAAATTTACCTTCTTTACCCGCAAACGGTGAGCTATTAACATTAAAGAACATCGTAACAGTTGGTTCATCAACAGTTAATGGAGGCTGCGCTTCAACACAACTATTATCACAAATCGTGTCAGAAATACCTAATTCGCCTAGACCTGTTAACGCAATAATATCACCCGCTTCGGCAACTTCTGCTTCATAACGTTGTAAGCCTAAATGACCTAGTACTTGCCCAACTTTACCAGTACGTTTATTACCTTCACTATCAACAATAGTTACTTGTTGATTTGGTTTAACGCGACCACGTTTGATTCGACCAATACCAATTACCCCAACATAATTATTGTAATCAAGTTGAGAAATTTGCATTTGGAATGGTCCATCTAAATCAACTTTTGGTGGCTCAACATGTTTAACGATTGCTTCAAATAATGGCGTCATATCTTCAGCCATATCTTCATGATCTAAACCAGCGATCCCCATTAATGCAGAAGCATAAACAATAGGGAAATCAAGCTGTTCGTCGGTTGCACCTAAATTTACAAACAGATCGAATACTTGATCAACAACCCAATCAGGACGAGCACCCGGACGGTCAACTTTATTAATAACCACAATTGGTTTTAAACCATAAGCAAACGCTTTTTGCGTTACAAAACGGGTTTGAGGCATTGGTCCGTCCATCGCATCAACTAACAGTAATACTGAGTCGACCATTGACATAACACGTTCAACTTCACCACCAAAATCAGCATGGCCTGGGGTATCAACGATATTGATACGATAATCGTTCCAGTCAATTGCTGTATTTTTAGCTAAAATAGTAATACCACGCTCTTTTTCAAGCGCATTAGAATCCATTATACGTTCGTTGTCGTCACCACGCAGATTATCTAGCGTACCTGACTGTTTTAATAATTTATCAACCAAAGTTGTTTTACCATGGTCAACGTGCGCAATAATGGCAATATTTCTTAAATTTTCAATCACAATTAAAATCCCAATTAGGAGATAGATTCTTTAGGCGCGATATTGTACACCTTTTTAGCCCAAATGTTGATCTATATCACAAAGTTTATTTAAAAGAGCATTATCATTTGATAAAGTCAGAAAAATAATAATCTATTTTGACAAGAAGTTTCAGGTTAACTACACGTTTGAGTATAAAATAGTGCTGCAAATTGATCGACTTTAGCCCAATCAGTATATTCAATGATAGGTTTAGTCACATCTGTATCGCCTTTACCCAACCACATTATGAAACGAACCATATTACGGTCAAACCAATTATATTTTGGATAATAAAGCGCACCAGCAAAAACGGCTTTAATGGTTGGTTGCCATGCAATTTTAGCTAAGAATTTTCTTGTATATGAATTTGTTTCAGGAGTATTTTTATGCGGCTTTCTGGCTACAACATTCACACCAAAAAAGCCCGATCTCATTTTATTTAATTGCTGATAATTATCATCAATAAATTTTTTCATTACTTTACTATAAAATCCATAACGAATAGAACAACCCAACAAAACGGCTTGGTACTTGGTAAGATCGATATTAGTACTAGGTAAAAGCTCAATCAAATCACAATCACATTTACTGACTAATTGATTTTCGATGCGCTGCATAATTTTTAATGTTTGCTTTTCGTGAGTAGTATAGAGTAATAAAACTTTCATTTTTTAAATTTCCTATTAAAGGGTTTATACCTGCCTCTTTTTATTTCACTTAATAGTGGTTAACTGATAATAAGGATTGCAAGCGTAAGCTATTATATATAAACATTGAAAATTAATCCGTATTTTATCTGTAGTTATATCATCACAACTCAGTAAGTACGACTAACTTAATTCTCTTTTTTGGGAATTTATTATCTTTTTTGTTTAAAAAGTAGAATATAGATCGGAACAATTTTCAATTGATACATGGATTGAGGTTATCGGCTGTTTGAGTGTTAACCAAGCATTTTAGATAAATCATAATAACTTTTTTATCGTGTTTATCGTTTTTTATATAACTTTGGATAGATCTTAATGGAAACAACCTCTATTGCTTTTTTACTAGTCATCTAAATATTGCCTCTATTTTTTATCGAATTTGAAATCTCGACTTAAGTCTCGAATCTATATTGATAATATTTTTTAGAATCTAATTTCACAATTAAAAGAGATATTAATAAAACTACATTTAACTTTTTTCATGATAAAAATTAATAAATTGTGGATGATTTAATAAAAAACTTTGATTATAGTATTATGCTAATTTAACCTGAGCGGAAATAAATATGGCAATTTCAACCCCAAAACTTAGTGCAATTATTTTGGCGGCAGGAAAAGGCACTCGGATGTATTCCAACCTTCCTAAAGTTTTACATAAAATCGGCGCTAAACCGATGCTTCAACATGTAATTGATACAGTTGAACAACTTAACACCAATCGTATCAATATTGTTTACGGTCATGGTAAACAACAGCTTGAAAATGCGCTTAAAGATCAGCCTGTACAGTTGGTCTATCAAGCTCAACAGCTTGGTACTGGGCATGCAGTACAACAAGCTATTCCCTATATTGAAGATGACGAAGATATCTTAATTTTATATGGTGATACTCCACTTATATCACTACCTACCCTACAAAATTTAATTGCGAGTAAACCCAAACAAGGTATTGCGTTACTGACCGTTATACTTGATGATCCTACTGGTTATGGGCGTATTGAGCGAAAAGATGGCAAGGTTGTTGCGATTGTTGAGCAAAAAGATGCTTCACTAGAGCAGCAAAAAATTAATGAAGTTAATACTGGCATTATGTTGGTGACGGGCAAACTGTTAAAAAACTGGCTAGCTCGCTTAACCAATGATAATGCACAAAAAGAGTATTATTTGACTGATGTTATTGCTTTTGCCTATCAGGACGGGTACGAGATATTGACCTCTCATCCAATAAAGCAATTTGAAGTTGAAGGTGTAAATAATCGATTACAGTTAGCCACATTAGAACGACACTATCAACATCAACAAATACAAAACTTATTGCTTGCTGGCGTCACACTGCTTGATCCTAACCGTTTTGATTTACGTGGCACACTAACCCATGGCAAAGATGTGGTAATTGATTGTAACGTCATTATTGAAGGTGATGTAAAACTGGGCAATAACGTTATTATTGGCGCGGGCTGTATCTTAAAAGATTGTCGTATTGATGATGATTCAATTATCAGCCCATACAGCATAATTGAACATTCAACCATTGCACAGCAATGTACCATCGGGCCTTTCGCACGATTAAGACCGGGTTCAGAGCTTGAAGAACAAGTACACGTTGGCAATTTTGTTGAACTTAAAAAAGCACACTTAGGTAAAGCAACCAAAGCAGGACACTTAAGCTATCTTGGCGATAGTGAAATCGGTAGCAATGTCAATATTGGGGCCGGCACTATTACCTGTAATTACGATGGTGCCAATAAATTTAAAACGATTATTGAAGATGATGTATTTGTGGGTTCAGATACCCAGCTCATTGCCCCTGTTAAAGTTGGTAAGGGTGCAACCATCGCGGCAGGTACCACTGTCACCAACAATGTTAAAGATAACGAATTAGTCGTAAGCCGAGTTAGACAAAAGCAATTTAGTGGTTGGAAACGTCCAACCAAAATAAAAAACGAGGGATAAACTATGTGTGGTATTGTGGGCGCTATCGCCAAGCGTGATGTAGCAGAAATATTATTAGAAGGTTTAAAACGATTAGAGTATCGAGGTTATGATTCTGCGGGACTTGCTATTATTTCTCCAAAAGGTGAACTGCAACGCATTCGTCGTGTTGGCAAAGTTCAAGCTCTGAAAGATGCTGTGGAAGTGCACCCACTGAAAGGTTCAATCGGTATTGCTCACACCCGCTGGGCAACACATGGTGAACCAGCTGAACATAATGCCCATCCACATGTTTCTGGATTTATTACTGTGGTGCATAACGGTATTATTGAAAACTTCGAAACATTACGAGAACAACTTATTGCTAAAGGTTACCAGTTCCGTTCTGAAACCGATACTGAAGTTATTGCTCATCTAATTCATGACATCATTGCCACTGAAGATTGCTCATTATTCGAAGCTGTACAAAAAGCCATACCACAATTGCGTGGAGCTTATGGTACGGTGATAATGGACACTCGTAATCCTGATATATTAGTCGCTGCGCGTTCAGGCAGCCCATTAGTCATTGGTTGTGGTATAGGCGAAAATTTCATTGCCTCAGATCAGCTTGCAT
This sequence comes from Gilliamella sp. B14384G12, assembly GCF_016101825.1. Lineage (NCBI taxonomy): Bacteria > Pseudomonadati > Pseudomonadota > Gammaproteobacteria > Orbales > Orbaceae > Gilliamella > Gilliamella sp. B14384G12. Next base: position 97,075 of record NZ_JACFPU010000002.1, read on the forward strand.
TACTTCCTGTAACACGTCAATTTATCTTTTTGGAAGAAGGTGATATTGCCCTCATTAGTCATCGTACAATCACAATTTTAGATAAAAACTATCAGCAAGTCACCCGCCCTCGTATTGAATCCGATGCCAGATACGATGCGGGTAGCAAAGCAGGTTACAACCACTATATGCAAAAAGAGATCTACGAACAACCTAATGCCATAAAAAATACCCTTGAAGGTCGTATGGCACACGGTAAAGTGGATTTATCTGAATTAGGAGACCATGCCGAAAATATTTTAAAACAGGTTGAACATATACAAATTGTCGCATGTGGCACTGCTTATAATGCAGGTATGGTTGCTCGCTATTGGTTTGAGGCATTAGCAGGTATTCCTTGTGATGTTGAAATAGCTTCAGAATTCCGCTATCGCAACCCAGCACGGCGAAAAAATAGCTTATTTATCACGTTATCGCAATCAGGCGAAACTGCTGACACTTTAGCTGCGCTAAGGCTAGCAAAAGAAAACAACTACCTAAGTACACTCGCAGTTTGTAATGTGGCAGCCTCAACCCTTGTGCGAGAAGCTGAATTGGTATTATTAACTAAAGCTGGGGTAGAAATAGGCGTTGCATCCACAAAAGCATTTACGACTCAATTAACGGTATTGCTGTTATTAGTTGCCAAATTAGGGCGCCTAAATGATATGGCAGAAAGCACCGAGCAAGCCATTATACACGCCTTACAGACCTTACCAAATCGTATTGAACAAGTATTAATGTGTGAACCGCAAATTAAAAAACTAGCAAGCCATTTTGTTAATAAGCATCACACCTTATTCTTAGGACGAGGCGATCAATACCCAATCGCCATGGAAGCATCACTAAAACTAAAAGAAATCTCATACATACATGCCGAAGCCTATGCTGCTGGTGAACTCAAGCACGGTCCTTTAGCATTAATTGATGCAGATATGCCAGTAGTAGTTATGGCTCCTACTAACGAAATGTTGGAAAAACTAAAATCCAACATTGAAGAAGTTCGTGCCCGCGGCGGTCAACTTTATGTATTTGCTGAGCAAGATGCAGGCTTTGTCAGCGACGACACCATGCATATCATCAATTTACCTCATATTGAACAGATCACTGCGCCAATCTACTACACAGTGCCAACCCAATTACTGGCTTACCATGTCGCATTAATCAAAGGCACAGACGTCGACCAACCAAGAAATCTAGCAAAATCGGTAACGGTTGAGTAGAACCAAACCCATGATAGTTAAGCCCATAATGGCTTAATTATTATGGGTAATCATCCATTAAAATCAAACAAACATCAAAAACCATTAGCATAAAACTTATGCCAAACTTCCCTAAAAGCATTTAACTGCTTTATAAGTGTGATCTAAATCACAAAATCAGAAAATACCCCACCTTTTGAAGTGTGATAAAGGTCACATTTACTAATTTTTTCAGATGAATCTGGTTAATAAATGCCTCTACAATAACAGCATCATGATTATATCAATCAACAAGGAAAGATTAATTTTATGACAACATCAAACATTAAATTAAAGGTCCAAAACTTTGGGCGATTCTTAAGTAATATGGTGATGCCTAATATCGGGGCTTTTATTGCTTGGGGATTTATTACCGCAATTTTTATTCCAACAGGTTGGTATCCTAATGAAAATGTTGCCAAACTTATTACTCCAATGATCACCTATTTATTACCACTATTAATTGGATACAGTGGCGGTAAATTAGTTCATGGTGAACGCGGGGGCGTTGTTGGCGCCATAACGACCATGGGGGTGGTTGTTGGTGCATCAATTCCAATGTTTTTAGGTGCAATGATTGTTGGCCCATTAGGTGGCTGGATGATTAAACAATTTGATAAAGCCGTAGACGGTAAAATCAAAAGTGGCTTTGAAATGTTAGTAAATAATTTTTCAGCAGGTATTATCGGTATGCTCCTTGCTTTACTATCATTCTTTGCCATTGGACCTTCAGTAGTTGTTGCATCTAGTGTACTGGCGAGTGGCGTTGACTTTATGGTACAACATAATTTATTACCACTTACCTCTATTATTGTTGAACCAGCAAAAATCTTGTTTTTAAATAATGCCATTAACCATGGTATATTTTCACCACTTGGTATTCAACAAGCAGCCGAGCATGCACAATCCATTTTCTTTTTAATTGAAGCAAATCCTGGACCAGGCTTGGGGTTATTACTTGCTTATATGTTTTTTGGTAAAGGCGCAGCAAAAGGTTCAGCAAGTGGCGCGGCAATTATTCACTTCTTTGGTGGTATTCACGAAATTTACTTCCCATATGTGTTAATGAATCCTCGTTTAATTATTGCCATGATTTTAGGTGGGATGACGGGAGTATTTACACTTACCCTTTTTGGTTCTGGCCTAAGTTCACCCGCTTCACCTGGTTCAATTATTGCCATATTAGCGGTGACTCCTAAAGCTTCAATGCTTGGTGTAAGTATCTCAGTTATAGCCGCAGCAACGGTATCATTCCTTGTCTCAGTAGTATTATTAAAAACAACTAAAAATGCAGATAAAAGTTTTGAAGATGCGCAATCAGATGTTATAGCAATGAAAGACGAATCCAAAGGATTAAAAACAGAAACGTTTAATCTTGGTAACGTAACAAAAATTGTTGTCGCGTGCGATGCAGGAATGGGATCGAGTGCAATGGGGGCGGGTGTACTGCGTAAAAAAGTACAAGATGCTAACCTAGATATTAATGTTATCAACCTTGCAATCAACAATCTAACTTCCGATGCCGATATTGTTATTACTCATAAAGATTTAACTCAACGAGCCAAACAATATGCACCAAATGCCCATCACATCTCATTAACTAATTTCTTAGATAGTGATTTATATAGCCAACTTGTGAACGAATTGGTTGCAGCACAAGGCGTTAGCAATACGAATAATAGTAATATTGCAACATCAACAGATAGTAACCAGCCGTTATTTAAATTAACAGAAAAGGACATCTTTTTAGGATTAACGGCTCAAAACAAAGAAGAAGCAATTCGTTTTGCTGGACAAAAATTAGTGGATAACGACTATGTTAAACCCGTGTATATTGAAGCAATGCTCGAACGTGAAAGGCTAACATCAACCTATCTTGGTGAATCCATTGCTGTACCTCATGGCACAATTGAAGCCAAAGAAAGTGTAATAAATACGGGTATTGTTTTTTGCCAATATCCTGCTGGGGTAAAATTTGGTGAAGAAGCGGATGACAAAGCCAAAATCGTTATCGGAATTGCTGCTCGCAATAACGAACATTTAGATGTGATAGCCAAATTAACTAACGCGTTGGATGATCCAAACATTATTGCCAAACTATCGAGCACAACCCGCTTTGATGAAGTGTTAGCAATATTAAGTTAAATATTACATCACAATGACTTCCCCGCTCTACTGCGGGAAAGTTGTTTAATTAATTACATTCAATAAAAATTAAAGGTAAAAAAATGCAAGCATTACATTTTGGCGCTGGCAACATTGGGCGCGGATTTATCGGTAAACTATTATCAGATGCAGGTGTTCATGTAACGTTTGCTGATGTTAACGAGCAAGTGATTAACGAAATAGCCAAACGTCACCAGTACCCAGTTAATGTAGTGGGCGAACAATCAACCACCGAAATCGTCCACAATGTTGACGCTATTAATAGCTCATCAAACGAAGTAAGTGACTATATTGCGAAAGTCGATTTAGTGACTACCGCAGTGGGTCCACAGATTTTAGCTCGCATTGCTGAAAATATGGCAAAGGGGTTAATTGCAAGGCATCAGCAAGCCAACAACGCCCCTCTTAACATCATCGCTTGTGAAAACATGGTACGAGGAACCAGCCAATTTAAACAAGAAATATTTAAATATATACCTCATGAACTCCACCAATGGATGAACAGTCATATAGGCTTTGTTGATTCAGCCGTTGACCGCATCGTACCACCGGCAACCTCTAAAACAGGGGATATATTAGAAGTCACAGTTGAAACATTTTCCGAATGGATTGTCGATAAAAATCAATTTATTGGTGATATCCCACAAATCAAAGGTATGGAGCCGGTTGATAACTTAATGGCATTTGTCGAACGTAAATTATTTACCTTAAACACAGGTCATGCCATTACCGCTTATTTAGGATTTTATAATGACATTGCGACCATCCGCGATGCTATTTTAGTTGATAGCATTCGTTCAGTTGTACAAGGAGCCATGCAGGAGAGCGGTCAAGTACTGATAAAACGTTACAATTTTGACCCAGCTAAACATCAAGCTTATATTGAGAAGATCCTCACACGCTTTGAAAATCCATATCTCCATGATGATACGGCTCGTGTGGGTCGTCAACCCATTCGCAAATTAGGATCTGGCGATCGATTAGTGAAACCGTTACTTGGCACATTTGAGTATGAACTAAAGAATAGTAATTTGCTTATCGGCATTGCTGCAGCCCTAAATTATCGCAATGATGACGACGATCAAGCCACCGACCTAACCCAACAAATTAGCAACAAAGGGGTAGTTCAAACATTTTGTGATATTTCTGGTATTGAAAGCAATAATCCTATTGTTAGTCAGATTGAACAACTTTATACTGCAATGCAAAATCATCAATATTAATTAGCCGATGCTAGAATCGATATTAGCAGAAGATACAATACTTGAAAAACTTAACCAGCAAGCTGATATACACAGCTTGTTGGCTGAAGCTATAAAAATGATTAATCACAGTGTTAATCAATTAATTATAAAAGTATTTCGTAAAGAACCACACGCCATAAAATTTGTCATACCATCACTAATTGGTAAAAATGGCCCACTCAATGATACATCCGTGTGCTTAAAATTACTTTATGCGCTAGGCATCATAACGCGCGAGGAGTATGAAGATATCGAGCTATTAATTGCCATTTTAGATGAACTTGACCATGACGATAAAAAATACTCCTATCTCGACGATGAAATATTAGGTCCGATTAGTCTATTACATGATATGGTATTACCGCCTAATTGGGATTCACACCATCAAAAAGCCAAAGAGTCAGGTATTGTCGACACATTAAAATCATCCATGTATCAAAATCGTTATCAACAAATGATACGCTCTGCATTGATTATTGCCATTACGGATCTGACAGTCAGAATTATTAATAAGCAGAATATTAACTATTTTCCTTAAGGGATTAATGCTAAAAAGATATTTATTTAAGAAAAAAACAGAATAAAGGCTGATTGATTAACTGAGTGCTGATCTTAACAAAGAATGAAAAAGTAGCAGTATCGTGAATAATGTATTCTTGCCAACCGCATTCATGTTAAAAAAATTTACCTACATTTTCAATTCACAATTTAATCGTGACATGCTTATTTTGGATTAGATATCAGTTAGACAACAATGCGATAGTGTCTATCAAACTATTAACCCAAAATTAATTTTTTTAATTTCCAACATCTACCATGTTTACTTAAAGTTAAGAAAGTTAATTTAAATCTTAATTTACACACTATAATGACAAATAAAACAGATAGTCATAGATAGAAAATTGTAATTTCTTGTAAAAAATATTCAGGAGTCTATACCGTTTCAAAATAATTTCACAATAAAATTAAACTACTACTGCTGCATAAATCTATATTAAAAATCCTCAAGGGTTAAAAAAGTTTCCTTTATTTTCCAAAATAAAATAACTCGCTATAACAAATCCAACATAATGATTATAAATCAGATTGTTATATTTAATTATCTATAGGTGAATGGCATATTTTCTAATGATCAAATGATTAAACTAAGTAATTAATGCGGCTTTTTATTTTTCAAATGGTTATATTAAAATATATTATATCAATCAATTATGCTATACAGTGATTCATAAACACATCTAAAATTAATGTTGAGAATAAACACAACTTATAATAGTTCGTATTGATATGGATTTGAGTTATTTACCAAGATCATCAAACTGTAAATTACTCATGAGAAGGGGTTAGCGGTTAGGGGTTAGCAGTTAACGATAAGAATTAAAAATAAATTACAGCAAAACACAATCGGCAAACGGTATAGACTCCTGAATATTTTTTACAAAATTTACTGTTTTTATACTCAAAAATCCTTAAGACCTAAAAAGGATTATCCTTTATTTCCCACAATAAAAATAACTCGCTATAATGCATTCAATTTTATTGTTAAGTGGATTATGCATGAAAACACTATTTGCCAGCACGTCACGCGGGCTTGAAGAGTTATTGAAAAAAGAGTTAGAAGAGTTAGGTTCGGTCGATTGTAAAATTGCTCAAGGGGGTGTCTTTTTTGATGCGGATGAAAAGACATTATATCAATCATTATTATGGTCGCGTCTGGCATCGCGTATATTGTTGCCAATTGCAGAGTTTGATATTTATAGTGATTTAGATCTCTATTCGTGCGTATTTAATATTAAATGGCCAGATATTTTTGCAGCTGATAACTCCTTTATGATTAATTTTGTTGGTGTAAACGATTTTATCCGTAATAGCCAATATGGTGCACTCAAAATTAAAGATGCGATTGTTGATCACTTCTCTCGTCATACTAACGAGCGCCCTAATGTGGCTAAGCAAGATCCTGATGTTCGTATTCATGCTTATTTAAATAAGAACCGTGTAACACTTTCGTTAGATTTAAGTGGTAATAGTTTGCATCAACGTGGTTATCGTCAGCAAACTGGACAAGCGCCATTAAAAGAGAACTTAGCTGCTGCAATTATTATGCGCTCAGGCTGGCAGATGGACACGCCATTAATCGATCCTATGTGTGGTTCTGGGACACTACTAATCGAAGCAGCGATGATTGCTGCTAAAATTCCACCGGGTTTATTACGTAAACATTGGGGATTCTTTGCTTGGAAAGGCTTTAATCCAATATTGTGGAATGAACTATTATTTGCCGCTAAACACAATATTAGCAAACCGAATATACCATTTATCGGTTACGACAATAATACCGTTGTGTTAGAGCGTGCAAAACAAAATGCCGTTCAAGCGGGTGTAGGCGATTTGATTACATTTGCATTACAGGATGTAACACAGTTAACCAATCCACTGCCTAATGATATAACAGGTACAATAATTAGTAATCCACCTTATGGCGAAAGATTAGAAAGTGAGCCAGCTCTTGTTGCCTTGCACACAGCACTTGGTCGTCAAATTAAGCAATATTTTGGTGGCTGGCGACTTTCGTTATTTAGTGGCGCACCTCAATTGTTAGACTGTTTACAAATGCGTGCAGAAAGACAATTTAAAGCGAAGAATGGTCCGTTAGATTGTGTACAAAAAAATTATACTATTGCACAACGATCTAGCGAACAAGTCAGCACACCAATATTGCCAGCGGCTGATTTTGCTAATCGTTTACGAAAAAATAAGCAAAAACTAGAAAAGTGGGCTGCACAAGAACAGCTAGAGTGTTATCGCCTTTATGATGCCGATTTACCTGAATACAATGTTGCTATCGATCGTTATAAAGATAAAGTAGTCGTACAGGAATATGCAGCACCTAAAAATATCGATCCACAAAAAACTCGTCAACGGCTATTTGATATTATTAACGCCACTATGTCAGTGCTAGAACTCACTGCCGATCAATTAGTTTTAAAAACGCGTGAAAAGCAGAAAGGCAAACAGCAATATCAAAAATTGAGCCAAAAACAGGATTATTTTTTGGTGCATGAGTATGCCATTAATAAACGCAAAACTCAGTTTTGGGTAAATGTGACCGATTATTTAGATACAGGGCTGTTTTTAGATCATCGTTTAGCACGCAAAATGATTGGTGAAATGAGTGCAGGTAAGGATTTTCTAAATCTGTTTGCTTATACCGGTAGTGCAACGGTTTATGCGGGTCTAGGTGGCGCTAAGTCAACTACGACAGTTGATATGTCACGCACTTATTTACAATGGGCCGATCGTAATCTAAAACAAAATGGATTAACAGGTAGACAGCATCGTTTAATTCAAGCTGATTGTTTATTGTATTTAGAACATAGTGATGATCAGTTCGATCTAATCTTTATTGATCCACCTACATTTTCAAATTCTAAAAGAATGAGTGATACTTTTGATGTTCAACGTGATCATTTAAAAATAATGGCGAATTTAAAACGGTTATTAAAACCAAATGGCATTATTGTGTTTTCGAACAATAAACGGGGTTTTAAAATGGATAACATTGGTATGCAAAACCTTGGATTGACTTATCAAGATATCACCAATAAAACGTTATCTTTGGACTTTAAACGTAATAAACAAATTCACTGCTGTTTTATTGTCCAACAGCAAAAGTAAATGCATGTCGTCCATCTGCATAGATTGTATTGATATGGATTTTTAGGTTATTTACTAAGAGCATCAGATTATAAATTACTTACGAGGAGTTATTCGCTCCTCGTTTTAGTTTAAAGAATAAATTTCGCAACTATCGAACGACTAAAACTGAAGTTTGCGCGCTACGAACTACACCTGCCGCATTCGATCCCAGTAAGTGAGTGGTAATATTAGGGCGACGTGATCCTAATATAATTAAGTCGGGTTTTAATTCTTCTGCAATATGAAGAATTTCATCTCTTGGATTACCAAACGCAATAGAAAACGACAATTTTTCTTGAGGTAAATTAATAGAAGCCATTAATTTATGTAACCACTGTTCAGTTTGTACAGTTGCTTTATCTTTAAATTCATCAAAACCAAATGAGTAAGCATTCACAATTGCTGACGCTACTGGCAAAGTATGGAAGAAGATCACCTCAGCATTTGATAATTTTGCCAAACATTCAACATGTGGGATGACTTTTTGGGTTAACTCATCTTCAAGCACATCAACCGGTACTAAAATTTTGTTGTACATAAAACTACCCCCTCGCTAAATAAAATCTGATAAATGATCTTTGACAATACGGTTTAACAGTCATATGGTTTAAGAATCATGGCATTTGATTATTATGATACTTATTTTGGATTTATTCTTTATTTATTTTTAATAGTTAAGTTAGTTGATGCTTACTATAATATCCTAAAACCAATTTAGAAAAATGAAACCATTTTTTACTCATTTCATGACGGAGATCACCATGAGTAGTATTATTTACCGTTCAGACATCAAACCAGAACTTGAACAAGCTATTGCCCTTTATCGTCACTGTTCACTAGGTGAACGCCGACCTCTTACCGATTCAACTCGATTTAAAGCTATGTTAGATAATGCTAACTTAGTTATAACCGCTTGGCATAATGATAAATTAATTGGTATAGCGCGTTGTTTAACGGATTTTGTATATATAACTTATTTGGCCGATCTCGCTGTAGATGAGGATTATCAAAAACAAGGTATTGGTAAACAATTAATTAAAGAAGTAAAAAAGAATACTCATGAAAATTGCTCGATAACTTTACTGGCTGCACCAAGTGCGGTTGATTATTATGGACATATCGGATTTAATGCTCATCCTTCTGCTTGGATTTTAAGAGATAAATCAATATGAGAATCATTTTAGCGTCAACATCGCTATCACGTAAAAAAGTACTTGAAAAATTCGCTATCCCTTTTGAATGTGTTCCGCCTATTTGTGACGAAACACCGCTTGCGGGTGAGTCTGCTGAGCAGTTAGTGGTACGTTTAGCGAATCTGAAAGCGCAATCATTAGTCGATAAATACCCAGACAGTTTAATTATTGGCTCAGATCAGGTAGGGGTTCTAGAGGGAAAAATTGTTTGCAAACCGCATACTGTTGAAAATGCTCGCAAACAACTTGCCAATAGCAGTGGCAAAACATTCTATTTTTACACAGGGATGACAGTTATTAATACCCGTTCCGGTCAATCCACTACTCTTTGTGAGCCGTTCAAAGTCACCTTTCGGCAACTCAGTAGTTCTGAAATCGATGCCTATATTGCTAAAGAGATGCCGCTACAATGTGCTGGCAGTTTTAAATGTGATGAACTCGGCATAACGTTGTTTGATAAGTTAGAGGGAGATGATATTAATTCATTAGTCGGATTACCTCTGTTAAAGCTTAATAAAATAATGATTGAAATGGGCTGTAATCCCTTATTGCTTTAACCAGTGAAGCAAAATGGATAAGTCAGTATTCACTTAATATTATGTAAGTGAGCATTGACTTATTTAATCAATAAACCGCCCTGCCGACATTTTCATGATATTTTGGCTATAACTTGCTACATCATTATCATGGGTGACAATCAATAACGCAGTACCTTGTTGGTTAATTTCTTTTAGCAGTTGCATAATATCAGTAGAACTTTCCTCATCGAGATCACTGGTGGGTTCATCTGCAATGATGATTTGTGGCTGGCAAATTAATGCACGTAATATGGCAATACGACGCATTTCACCGCCTGACATATTGGCTGGATAAACATCTTGCAAATAACTGACTTTAGCCTTTTCCAACAAACTTTTCGCATAACTGAAGCTACTTTTATTTGGGCGCTTAGTTAAGTAATAAGGTAAGCGAATATTATCAATCGCGGTAAGATTAGGGAGTAAACTGCTGCCTTGAGGAATATAACCAATATGCTGATTACGAAAAGCCGATACTTGCTGATCATCTAATTCAAATAGATTGACATCATTAAAGGTTACTTTCCCCTGTGTTGGTGTTAATAAACCCGCAATCATATTCAAAAGCGTCGTTTTACCACTACCTGATTTACCCATAATGCAGTTAAAATCACCTGATTGCATACTGAAACTGACATTATTTACTGCTGCAAAAGTTTGTTGACCACGTTGATAATCTTTACGCAAATTTCGAACATTCAGTAACATTATTCACCCTCTCTGAGCGTGCTGTAAGTATCAAACTTAGTCATAGATAAAGCTGAATAGATACTTGATAATGGTCCAATAATTATGGTTAATGCCAATACCACTACTGCATAGCATAACGCATCAATCACTGAAAGATTAATGCATGGCAAACCAATGGTTTGGCAGATTAATAAGCTAAACGCATAGAGCAACACACCTGCTAATACAATGCCCATTAAGCCACCTAATGCACTAATAATTAAAGATTCACGCAGCAGCATTTTTACTAAATCTCGACGTGAAGCCCCTAAGATACGCAATAAACTGATTTCGCGCTTGCGCTCATTTAAATTTGACGAGAAGATGACAAAAATAATCACTATTGCTAATACCCAAAAAATTGCCGATAAACTATATACAATAGTCGAAAAGCCATTTAACCATTTGGAAATATTACTTAACATACCTTTAGTCATAACAAAATCCAGTTTATAGTCGATGGCGTATTTGGGCATGATTTGATTAACAATATCTTTAGGCTGATAATCAGGATCGACTTTGATAAAAATGGAAGAGGCATAATCCGCAAAATGATCGATATCGCCTTGCACTAATTCAGCTTCTTTCATTAAAGTGTGTGCTGCTTGCATAGTCATAAATACCGAAGTGTCAAAACCCATCCCCGTACTATCCATTTTGGCTGCTATTTTGAAAGGATGATTGAAAAACATGACCTCATCGCCAATATTTGAACTAATTTTTGAGCCAACTACAACTTGGTTATCAGTAAGTGGCTCAATAAGTTGTGATTGCAACCAAGGTTTGATAACAAAATCGCTTTGTTGATCAAAACCAATAAGTTGTACTTTTGAAGTACAGCAACCGGCGCTCAGTGAAGCGATAAAAAGCTGGGGTGATATTGCTTGTATTCCTTTTATATTTTTGATTTTATCAATCAAATCAACTTTTAAATAAAAGCTACTTGGTTCACCCCGTAATAAGGCAACTTCTAGATTTTTTTCGTAACCATATGGAACAACTAAAATATCCGCACCAAGGCGATCAGCCATGCCAGAAATTCCCAAACTGAGATTTTTCATAATCACGCTACCGCCAAAAAGTGTAGCAGAAAACAACATAACAATGATAATCAAACAACAACTCCGAAATGGCCGCCGTTGAATGTTTTGCCAAGCCAAATTAGCCATGGTGATGGGTTGTTCTTGCATGTTTAGATCCTATTTTTTATTAAAGATTGTATATCTTTAAAATATGCTTCTTCTGGCCGCTTTGTTAAGATAGAAAGTATTCACCAGCGCAATAATAAATAATAACAATGACAATAAAACGAGCGCTGGCTTAGCACCCATATTGCAGCGCATCATTTGATTATCACATACGCCAATTAAAATGGTCGGAATAGCCAAAGCAAATAATGAAATGCAAGCAATCGCCATACTTAATCCCATCCGCAGAAAAATTTTACGACAAAATAGCATTAAGGTGCCAATTGCAATAATCAAACTGCCCACGCCAACTTCAGCTCGGCCTGTCCAAAAGCATTTCATAATTTTACCAACACCTGTATGCACATGTTCTACTTGACCTTGCATTGTTGCAGTTGATAGGTTAACGGTTTCATGTGGGCAGACGGGTAAAATATATAGAGGAAATAAAATAAATAATATGCCAATAATGATATAGATGAGTGATGAAACAACACGATTTTGCATAATTTAAAACCTTAAATATTAATTATTAATTACTCGGGCAACCTTGCCATGTTCAAGTACAACGGTTGTTTGAGCATGTTTTGATACTTCAAGTGAATGAGTCACAACAATAATAGTACTCCCTTCTTCGTGCAGTTGATGCAGTAAATTCATAACCATTGCTTCATTATTTTCATCTAAATTACCAGTAGGTTCATCGGCTAAGATTAATTTTGGATAATTGATTAAGGCGCGGGCAATGCATACACGTTGCTGTTCCCCGCCTGATAACTGATTTGGCAAGTGCTTAGCGCGGGCAGCAAGTCCAACCCTTTCCAGCGCTTGCATGGCTTCTTTTTCATCGACCATGCTGTGATAATATTGTGCAACCATTACGTTTTCGAGTGCGGTTAGATAAGACACTAAATGGAATTGTTGAAAGATAAGACCGATTTTATCACGGCGGATTTCGGTTAATTCGGGTAGAGATAATTGGGTGATATCTTGTCCATCTAAAATGACTGAACCTAAAGATGGTTTATCCATACAACCAATAATATTCATCAAGGTCGTTTTGCCACTGCCCGATGGTCCCATAATGGATAACCATTTGCTCTCTTCTACAACTAAATTCACATCTGATAAGGCATGAAGAGAACCATAAATCTTAGATACATTATTAACTTCGAGTATATTCATACTTTACATCCTATTCGCCACGCAATACTAATGCTGGCTCTACATCTAATGCACGTTTAACCGGAATTAAACAGGCAATTACCGTCACAATTGCTGATATTAAAATGGTACTTGGTATCAAATAAAATTCAATAATAATTGAACGACCAAAAACATTAGAACTGATTACCTGAGCAAAAATAAGTCCACAAATTACCCCAATAATCCCTCCAGTAATACCAAGAACTAATCCCTCGGCTAAAAACTCTTTAGCGATACTTTTATTATTGGCTCCAATGGCTTTTTTAAGACCGATTTCTTTACGGCGCTCCATTACAACCGTCATCATGGTAGTTGCTACGCAAATCATAGTGAGAACTAAAACCACAAGGGTCACTAAATAAAGGAGTGATGACAGTTTACCTAATACTGAGGTTTCTGATTGTGTCACCCATTTAATTAAATGGGGTTCGATTGTGGTTGATTGACTTTTAATGGTATCTATATAGTCCTTTAACTCATTTTGTGATGCTGTGATGCTGACTTCAACAACTTCAGCTTGATCACTCTCTTCAAAGAATTGTCCTAAATCATGCAGATCGACAAAAATAAAATTATCTTCAGCTCTACCTGTTTTAACTATACCGGTAATAGTTAACTCTTCATCAAAACGAGAATCTTGTTTAGATTTACCCGAAATGGATATTTCACTGCCAACGTTTAAATTGGCAAAGTTAGCTATATCGGTCCCAATCATCACTTCATGAGATTTTTGTGGCAAACGGCCTTCAATATGCCAATAAGGACTGGTTTTGGTAACTTGGTTAAAGTTAGTACCGACAATGGTATAAGGATGCTGATTAACGCGTACTGCCTCGTAGCGAAACGGCGTGACACCAAGTAATTTGTCTTGTGGTAGTAAGCTTACTGCTTTTTGTACATCAGACATTGACATAGTTGGCTGATTATTCGCAGGCATTAATAATAAATTCGCTCCATAAGAACGGAACTCCTGCCCCATCTGTCTTGGAATGTCAAAACAGAGCGTAACCATGCCTAATAATACCGTTGCGCCAATCGCCACGCCTAAAAGTGCAATAATAATGCGAGAGCGACGACGAATGAGCGAACTCAATATGGTTTTAATAATAAAGCGTCGATTTTTATTAATCATCAGATTTACCTTTACCCTTATCGTCCATGCAGTACATCAGTAGGGCGTAAAAACATCATAATACGCAGTGCAGGTAAGCTACCTAAAAATGTAATTAAGGTAACCATTATTAATACTAAAGGAACAATAATCATTTTAGGTTCGACAAACGAACCAAATACGGTATGACCAATAATCTGCGCAAAGCCAAGACCAATAAAGTAACCCAAAACACCGCCCATTAAGGCAATAATTAAGATTTCGGTTAAAATGAGCAAGGCAACAGCACTATTTGTTGCGCCGAGTGCTTTAAGTAAACCAATTTCGGTACTGCGTTCTATCACATTTGCTGTCACTAAATTTGAAATAGCTAATGCGGAACAAATTAAGGATAAAATGGTTAACAATAACATCAATAACTGCGTTTTTTGTAAAATAGAACCTTCTGAATCCGCCACTTGCATAATGGCTTTAACGCGGACATCTGGCATTAACTCTTCTAGTTGATAAGCGATTGAACTAATATAAGCAGTGCAATACCATGTATCCCACTCGGTGCGTGATAAGCTGTTAGGATCTTGCGCGGCCTTACGAGCCAATTCGTTTTCAGGGGTGGTTAATGCACTTACTTCAACACGTTCAACCAGTCCATTTTTATCAGCTAACTGCTGCGCAATTGGGAGGGATACAAATAATTGTGAATCTTCAGCGCCACCACTATGGAAAATATTGTGCACGGTTAATGTGATTTTTTGTTTTGTTAGAACAGATGTAACCTCAATACTGTCACCTAATTTTAAATTCCACTGTTTCGCAATTGATTTACCAACCATTACACCTTGCAGATTATCATCAGTCATCTGATCGCCTTCGATTGTCCACCATGATTTCATGGCTAACATACCTGTATCAACCTCATCGCCAGTCGGAATTTTAAGGTGTTTATTAAACCAAGTTCCGACAATTGTAATGGGTTTATCGTTTAACATGGCTGGGGCATTAAGATAAGGCGCAAAATCGACAATATTATATGCCCAGAAGATCATCTTAATTTTAACGAGATCATCTTGTTTGATGTATTGCACCGCTTGTTGATTATCATTATTATCCAACTGATACATTTCACTTACTAACGCAGTACTTTTAGGCACAATATTTAGATTAGCTCCATACGCTTTTAATTCTTGATTAACTTTATCACCAACATCAAACATAACATTTAACATGGCAGTGGCTAATGAGACACCTAAGGCAACAGTGAGCGCAATTAAAAAGAGCTTCTTTTTTTGGCGTACTAACACGCTTAGTAACATTCTACGAAACATACTCTATTCCTTGGATACTCTTTATTTAAAACGACCTTTTTCAGCTTCAAGATGCGCAGGACGAATCACCATATTTCCGTCAATAATTTCATATTTAAGTGGTACTGGATTACAACCCCCAGCAAAACCAATGGTGGCAATGTTCATTACTACATCACACAAAATACAGACGACTTGATTACCACGTTGGTAATACCCACTTGCACCACAAATATCACAAGCATCAAAGCCTACACCATAGGCATTTTCGCTTTTTTTAATCACAATAAAACGAACTAAAGTACCATCGGTTGCTTGGTAGCCATAACGATGCAAATTACCATCATTGATATTATCAAGAGGGATAACAATTAGATTGTTTGCGTTGGCTGAAATCGGTTCGGCTGGCGTAAGTTCTACCCCTTTTTCAAAAATATAACGTGCTCGTGTCACTGTATAAGCCGTAATAGCAACGCCAGCCATCAAAAATAGTGAAGTTCTTCTGTCTCGAAGTAATTGCGATTTAAGTTTGCGGATTTGAGCAGGATTGCTACCCACTAACGAGGTTGTTTTTGATTTGATATAGAGCACTATCGTCAACAGCAGTAGGATTGCCATAAAAATAAATGTGAAAAAATTGACATGACCTAAAATAAAAATCACCAATTCCATCATCCATTTCTGCGAAGCAATAAACCGTCTAACGATTAAAATTTGCATGATATTAATACCATTTTGAATGGTAAAAATAATGATTGAAAGCGTTGTTACTATTGTAACTAGCCTATTGGATAACCTGCCACACAGTCGATAAGTGAATAAACCAATTAAGACACAAACCAATAGAGCAAATCCATACCCAACCCATTTAAACAAATATTCATTATTAAAAATGGACTCCATTCCGACAGCAAATTCGAATGGATAGAGCATTAAATTCGGTAAACATTGTGCCGTAATTAAACCACTAGCCAGCACAAATAACATTATAGATAAAACCTTAATCAAGGTTTTATGCCAAGATTTTTGCATCCAAATGCAAACTAATAAAGGTAACGCAATAATGACCCAAGGTATAATTACTCCAAGATCATAAAATTCACGCACCGCAAACCCTGTGTTACGTTTTAAAATGGCAAAAATTAATGCTGCAATAAATCCTAATAGAAAACCAAAGGAAATAATTTTTTTATGACAGAAGATATTTGATTTGGCAATTACTGCACTGAGTAGTGCAATCATGATTACAGAAATAAAAGTATTGTCGGTAATGTTGATAAGATATTGAAGCATAATCATTGCCTGGTTATTACAATATAGATCGGCGAGCTTAATACTCGCCATAAATCATCCTAATTTTAAAAAGCATTATACTGCTTTTTTACAACAAATTACCATGCGCGAGGGATATAATCGAAGTCCCAAGAAACTTCAATAGGTTTACTCCAGAAACGACCTTCAACCCCCGTCTCTTTATCTACATGTAATAAATAACCTTGTTTTTCTGGGTTTTCAATAATAAAGGTTACTTTATATTTACCTGCACCTTCAAGTTTGATGTTATTACCATAATGCGGGCCATCAGAGGCACTCATAGGCATAAAGTTACCTTCGGTAGTTCTATTACTGCCTTCTTTTTGAATTTTATATTTTACCGTTAAATAAGGAACAAAACTGCCCACACCATAACCTAATTTATTGCCTTCCGCAGCTGAAATATCAGCTTCAAGATGCATATCCGATTTTGATGCTGGTAAACCACCAACACCAACTGGCTCCATATCAACCGGTTGGAAATATACTGCGCCAATATGTAATGGACCAACTGTTACTTCGTCACCGATCGGAAACTCTTCAAAACCTTTTTGTTCGCCTGGGGCTGGTGCTGCTGCATGAGCAAATGAAGATAATGCAAGTATTGATGAAATACCGACAGCTATAACTAACTTTTTCATTGAAAACTCCTTTACAATTTAAATAGTGTTTTAACGATCTTATTGATCCGTTTTAAACTACTTTTGATTAACTACCTGTTATTACTCGTTGGTAACAGTACTATTGCTTTTTAGAACATCTTTTGCGTAGTCAAAATGTAGGTAACTAAAAATAGCCTGTTACTTTTCCACTTTTGCAATTCAATCATTAGGCCTTAACAAGGTGGATTTTAATTTATTGCGCTTTTTTATTATTTTCACCTTTTTTGTAGTACATCACAGACAGTACTACAACAAGAACCATAATTACTTGCGGTATCAATGTTTCGACGGTTGGGTAAATGCCTAAAATTTCAACCGAGTGTATAAAATCAACTGGTGTTACAGGAATAATATCCGCTTCTTGTAACTCTTTTACACCGCCACCAGCAAAAGCTATCGCCATCACATACATGAGCATGCTTGTGCAAATAAAGAATGGTTTAAGTGGTAATCTAACTGCACCAAAACGAATGACAAGAAAGATAAATGTTAAAATGATCGTTCCAACACCCAGACCATACCACACCATATCCATATGTTCTTTAGCATCAGCTAACATAGCTTGATAAAAGATAATGGTTTCAGCCCCTTCTCTAAATACAGCTAAGAATGCAGCAAACCCCAAAGCAAAACTGCTACCAGTAGTTACCGCGGTTTGTACTTTACCTTCCACATAACTCTTCCAAGCCTCGGCTTCAGCTTTTGAAACCATCCAGTTACTGACAAACAACAGGACAACAGTCGCCAATAACATCGCGCTACCTTCCATAATTTCTTGATTAGCACCACTTAAACCTACAATAGTATGCAAGGCAATAGCTGCAAGAATGCTTGCAAAAATGGCTACCATTGAGCTGATATATACTACTTTTAACATTGGTTTGTTATTGGTACGCACTAAATAGGCAGAAATGGCAGCAATCACCAATATGGCTTCTAAACCTTCACGGAAAATAATAATGAATGAAGCAAAAAAGACACTCAAACCACTCTCTTTTTTACCATCCAATTCGTTTGCATCTTCATGTAACATTTTTAAAATTACATCAATTTCAGCACGAACGGTTTTATTTGGCGCGCCATTGGTCATTAATCGCTTAATTTTAGCAAATTGATACTCGGTATCCGTTCCGCGCTTTCCTGAAATATAAGACATTACTGCACGTTCAACGCCATACTTTTCATAAAAACCGAAATAGGCATTATTGACTCGTGCTTTGGCTCGTTCGGCATCTTTCATGAAATAGATATCATAAGCATCATTTAAGATAACATCCATTTCATCAATAATTTCGTTCCAGCTTTTGTACTGTTTTTCATTAGCATAAGATGAGGGTGCAAAAGCAACCAAGCTAGCAATTAGCAATAAAGCTAACGTAAAAAACTTTTTCATAACGTCCTTTACCTTTTACTTTCCTAACAAAATTATACCTAACGGTATATCGTCTTTTGGCAATTGTAATTCTTGGCTTATTGCTTCTGACTTAATGGAATGGATATAACGAGTACTTAATTTTAAAGCAGCCGCTGCTAAATATACGTTTTGGCTCATAGCACCAACTGCGGTATAACTGAAGTTTGTGACTTCGTCTGGTTTAATATCTGTCAATGCGTTCGCATCTGACACAAAAATTAATGAATAAGCGGCACGTTTGGTAAAGCTTTGCTGACCAATATCACCTCGGATATCTTGCTTATTGATTTCTCGCAGATAATGACCATCCCACTCATATAAAAAAGTCCCCTTTTCACTTGCAACGTAAATGCGCACATAAGGAGCTTTGCCTTTCGCCATCGGAACTGTCCACCCTGTCTTACCACGGTTTAATCCACTAGCGGCCCAAAGTACTGTTGATAATTCATCATCCGTTACTTGCCCAGCAGGGAAACCACCACCTGGCGTTGATGCGCGTTTTTTTAGACTTTCAAACAGACTCATTCCATCTTTCGTTTGCGGTGTCGGTAAGGTAATATCGGCATAACAAAATGATAAAGAAAACAATGATAAAAATAGAACAGCAACGGTCTTCCGTAAACCCCAAGGCATAGCATACCTCTAACCTTTTGGTAATAATGTGGTGATATCTTATTGCTAATGATCACAATTATCAATACCAAATAATAATAATTATCATTTTTAAGCTAAATTAAAATTATTATAATAATCAATAAGGTTATCGTTAACGGTCGATGCGCTAACATCAACTTTATAGCATTAATTATGCCAATAATAAAAATACTCGTTAAATCAAAACAATTTGCTCAAAAAACAAACCAAAAAGTTGGTAAAATTTTAATGTACTTACTTTTAATTATAAAACAAAAAGTTATAATTAGAGTGTTCCCTGTATATACAGGGATAAATCTAACTCGAGAAAAATACATTTATTCACTCCCTTGTGTTCCCTGTATGCACAGGGATAAATCGGCGGGCGTTAATATTACATAGCATTTTTTGCTATTCAAAAATCGCAATTCTATATTTTATTGTTAACCATTTTTTAACTGCATGAAAAATATAAATTTATCGGTAGAATCCCGTAGAACCTAATTTTAATTTCCATTAGTTTTAATTAATCAAATAAAAACATAGTGTTATATATTCTGATTTTAATGAAAAATATCCCAAAAAATCGGTAGAAATTTGACGGTCAATATTTTAATTATAAAACAGTATGTTATAATTGGTATGTTCCCTGTACACACAGGGATAAACCGGCAACATTTGTTTTTTTAAAAACTTTGATATCATGTTCCCTGTACACACAGGGATAAACCGCGTTTAATGTACATTGAAAACACACGCGCCTGCATGTTCCCTGTACACACAGGGATAAACCGTGTTCATAAACACCGTACCCGATACCGGTTATATGTTCCCTGTATACACAGGGATAAAATAAAAATATTACAAATCGCCCTAGTGGCGGTTTTTCATTGCCAAAATCCTTTAAATAACATACCATTGCAAAAAAATATAAAGATCAAGGAGATGGTGTGAAAAAAATAATTTTAGTAGGCTTGATTGGGTTGATTTCATCGGGCTGTGGTGAAAAGAAAGTCACTGAGGAGATGCTTGCAGGAGATTGGGAGTGTACAAATACCGAGCAAACGGCAAGATGGGAAAATGGAACTTTTCAAGATTTTGGAAAGGTCATAAGTGAAAAAGTCCTAATTACATATAAAAACTATGATGGAGTGTTGATGAAAGGGAGTGGTGATGACATTGCCAAGGGTATCTGGGGTTCAGTATCGTCAACTGTTGCTATGCAAGATGAAAAAATTTTAAGCATATCAGAGTCTTTTAGACAATATATATCTAATAAGTTTGAATATATTTCAGATAAAGAATATAAATACACTCAGTTTATTGAGAATGTTTTTAAAGGTTATTCAGAGGAAGTGCAAGTAGAACATAATTTAAGGCAAAAGCATGAAGAAAACTGTATTAAAGTAGTACATTAAATTTAATAGCAAAACTAAATTGAATAGAACCTGCTTCGGCAGGTTTTTTTATGTCTGGAGAAAACAGTGGCAGAAGCAATCACATCACTCACGCTTGAAATCAATACCCAAAGTGTTGACGAGGCTAGTAAAAAATTAGATGCATTCAGTAAAAAAGCTGAAGAAGCGGTGGTGGCTACTGATGAATTAACAGCAGCAAAAAAACGCTCAAAAAAATGACGGATGAAGAAATTCGAGACTTTGAACATGTTTATCAGAACATGTTCCCTGTACACACAGGGATTTTTCTTTTATGCAAGATTTTGCTAATTTTTGTTAAAAAGTTTCAGGTTATGCCTACGTTTCAGTATAAAAATATAAAAAATTAATCTAGTTAACTGATCAATTATTTGATGGATAGCAATACGTTATCAAGAGACATAATAACTAATGTATTAAAACCATACTTCAACAAAGTGAACAGTTGAAGTAACGTTTTGTTAGTTCTTGATGTTCATTGGTTATCTTCGTACAATAAAAAAAATTTTTATTTTGGTTTGTTATGCAATTACATTTAGTGGTTAATACGTTTGGATCCGATTTGCAGCGTCGTTATGGAGAAAAGATCTATAAATTAACGTTACATGGTGGATTTAGTTGTCCAAATCGTGATGGTACTCTTGGTGTTGGCGGTTGCACTTTTTGTAATGTTGCGTCAATTATCGAT
This sequence comes from Gilliamella sp. B14384G12, assembly GCF_016101825.1. Classification (NCBI taxonomy): domain Bacteria; kingdom Pseudomonadati; phylum Pseudomonadota; class Gammaproteobacteria; order Orbales; family Orbaceae; genus Gilliamella; species Gilliamella sp. B14384G12. The sequence continues at coordinate 118,898 of NZ_JACFPU010000002.1, forward strand.
GAATCTATCCAAGTCAAATCTATTTCTGACCAGCTTGCAACCCAAGCGCATCAAATGAAAAAATCAAAGCGTTATCTTGCCTACTTTCAAGCTTATACCAGCACTTATGCCGAAGTTGAAATTCTTAAAAAGATGTATCAAGAAGCGCTCAACAGTGCTGATATTGTCGGGCTTTGTGTTGGTACTCGCCCAGATTGTGTACCTAAAGAAGCATTAGATTTACTTGCTCATTATCAAGATGAAGGTTACGAAGTTTGGTTAGAACTTGGTTTGCAAACTGCTAATGATAAAACGTTACATCATATTAATCGTGGGCATACATTTGACGATTATAACCAAACGGTACAAAAAGCCCGTAAACTTGGTATAAAAGTATGTACCCATTTAATTATTGGTTTACCAAATGAGAACAAGCAAGATAGTTTAATTACGCTTGATCGCGTGTTAACCAGTGGTGTTGATGGGCTAAAACTACATCCTTTGCATATTGTTGAAGGCAGTATTATGGCAAAAGCATGGCGAGCGGGTCGCTTAACGGTATTGTCATTAGAGGAGTATGTGGATATTGCTGGTGATATTATTCGACAAACTCCCGCTAATATTTTATATCATCGAATTTCAGCCAATGCCAGAAAACCAACTTTACTCGCCCCTGATTGGTGCGAAAATCATTGGCAATCCATGAATGCTGTCGATAACAACTTACGCCAATTTGGTGTTCAAGGTAGTGCGATTGGTGATACTTACCAATTTAAACGATAAAGAAATAACATTGATATAGTTAAATAAGCGATAATTAATTTATTAATGAATATTTTGACATTAATTAGCAACCAAATGTCGATGTAAACTATTAAGATACAATGAATTGATGTACATATGGGTTTACTTCGCGTAAGCTGTCAAAAAATTTGAAGTTAATATTGATGCAATTGCTGAATTATAAAATCAAGTTTATACACACCAGTTTATGAAAGTAATAAAAACAGATAATAAAGTTAGTGAATTTGAGGTGTTTGGTTTATTTAAAAAGCAAAATAAAAAGGTTATCTCCTGCCCACAATTAACACGTCAATTACATGATAACAAAAAATAAAATACTTACCTTTTGTTTAATCCTACTTATTAGTTCATGGTATGAGCATAAAAAATGCTGATATTGGACATTTCTATTTCAGAAAAAAATCAAACATCAAAAAATATAATTTCCTAAAGTAAAAAATAATCCACTATCAGCAAGACCGACTTATAAAACAAGTCCAACTGTAAAATTTAATTTATTACTATTAGGAATTGTTTTATTGAAAACTACTTTAATATTTTTATCAAAAAATTGATTCAAATCTGTTTTATTAATATATTGAATTAAGCGATGATTTAATTCGTGATTCATTTTATTCAATGTTTAGTTCAAAAACCGTGCAGATGCGATGGTTATTCCCTAATCATTGTATAATTAAATTTTATCCAAGTGAGTAATAAGGATTGCTTAAATTTATAAACAACATTTACTACCGAATCCATTTCAACATATTAATAATTTTTAATTTATTGTGATAAACATTCATATTTCACTAATAAGTTGAACATAGTATCACATTCATTTTTTAAGTAAATTTAATTATCTATATCGATTATCGATTAAATATAAAACCATAAAGTGATAACTTAAGGCATTTTTAGATTTTTACATACTATTTATACGAATTTAGTGAAAAATATTAATTGAATCAGCGTATTTTTGTACCTTTATTAACAACAAGTATATAATGACGTTTTATCATTTGAGATAATCTGCATGCAACTGGCTTTTTGTATTTATAAATTTTTCCCTTTTGGTGGTTTGCAACGTGATTTTTTGCAAGTTGCTACTGCTTGCCAAGCTCGTGGGCATCAAATTCGTGTTTATGTATTAGACTGGCAAGGAGATAAACCGGCGGGATTTGATATTATTATTGTTCCTAAAAAAGGGTTAACTAACCATAGTCGTAATCAAGCTTATTACCATTGGGTACAAGCGCATTTACAAGCCAATCCAGCTGATTGTGTTGTAGGATTTAACAAAATGCCGGGATTAGATGTCTATTTTGCAGGTGATACTTGTTTTGCTGAAAAAGCAGCACACAAGGGCTTTTTTTATAAACACTCTAAACGTTGCAAACACTATTTAGCCTTTGAACAAGCCGTTTTTGACCAAAGTTCAAAAACTAAAATCATGGTGTTGACTAAACAACAAACTCAAGATTTTAAAAATTATTATCATACTCAAAATGAACGATTCTTTTTATTACCACCGGGAATTGCGTTAGATCGTAAATACAGTGTTTGCTCCCCAATAAAGCGTGAACAATTTCGACAAAAAAATCAAATTAATCAAGATGATTTTGTGATAGTTCAAATTGGCTCAGATTTTAAACGTAAAGGGGTGGATCGGTCATTGAAAGCCATTGCAGCTTTACCTAATGAATCAAAACAAAAAGTCATCTATTTGGTTGTTGGGCAAGATAAACCTGAACCCTATCAAAAATTGGCTGAGGAATTAAATATTACAAAACAAGTACGATTTTTTTTGGGTCGTGATGATATTCCTGATTTTTTATTTTCAGCCGATCTATTACTTCATCCAGCCAGACAAGAAGCCGCTGGTATGGTACTGATTGAAGCATTAGCGGCGGGCGTACCTATTATTGTATCAGGAATTTCTGGATATGCTTATCATATTAACCAAGCGAATGCGGGCATTGTGTTAAGTGAACCTTATCATCAAAGTGCTTTAGATCAAGCATTGGCAAATTTAATTAACGATAAAGAGCAATGGCTAAGTTGGCATAAAAATGCCATTGCCTATGGTGATAGTGAAGATTTATATCATTTAGCGCAGCGTGCAGCAGACATTATTTTAGGATGTCATCATGAATGAAATTATACTTAAATCACCTTTTGAGCAGTTATGGCAACAAAAAGATCCGTTTACTGAAGTTGAATTAATTTCAGGTAAAGTCTATCGCGCAGTCAAACAGCGTAAAACGTTAAACTTTCAATTAGAAGATGAATCATATTTTATTAAAATTCACCGCGGCACCACCGTTAAAGAGATTGTAAAGAATCTAATTTCATTGCGTTTACCTGTTTTAGATGCCAAACAAGAGTGGGATGCGATTCATCGTTTAGAGCAAGCTGGCGTAAATACTATGGATGGGCGCGCATTTGGACGAAAGGGATTAAATCCACTGACACGTCACTCGTTTATTATTACCAAAGATCTTAACCCTACCATAAGTTTAGAAGATTTTACTAAGCCATGGCCAAACCAACCTCCTAGTTATCATTTAAAGCGTTCATTGATTATTTATTTAGCCAATATGACCGCTAAAATGCATGCAGCTGGAGTAAATCATCGTGACTGCTATTTGTGTCATTTTTTGCTTGATATACCGTTATTTGAAAATCATCAGCAAATTAAATTATCAGTAATCGATTTACACCGAGCCCAAATTCGCGATAAAGTACCTACTCGTTGGCGTGATAAAGATCTAATTGGACTTTATTTTTCATCAACTAAAATTGGCTTAACAAATCGGGATATTTGGCGATTTTTGAAAGTTTATTTTAATAAACCCATTAAAACAATTTTACGTGATGAGCATAAATTAATCACCAGCGCACAACAAAAAGCAGAACGAATTAGTAAACGGACACAGAAGTATCAACTTTAACATAAGGAAATACTATGTTTATTGAGCAAATTGATATTACAGGATTTCGGGGTATTAGCCAATTATCTTTGAAATTTAACGCAAGTTCCAGCGTACTAATTGGCGAGAACCGTTGGGGACGCTCAAGTTTAATTAGTGCGTTGACATTGTTATCCCTCAACAATAAGTTTTATCAATTTGTTGATACTGACTTTTATCATGACCAAAATCATGTTTATGGAGATCACATTAGCATCAAAATTACTTATTGTGAATCTTCCTTAAACGAGCTAGATAAGCAAGCTTATCACTCACTCATACCGGTTAGCTTTAATTCAGAACAAGATAAGTTGCGCCGTATTACTTACCATATTAGCGCCGATAAACAAGGTGATAATATTATTAGTGAGCATGTGTTGGTTGATGCAAATGGTGAGCCTTTTAATGTTGAAAATCATAAATTGTTGATCGCACATTTAATTGAACTCAACCCAATTATGGCGTTAAAAAATACAATTAATAGTTATGATTTACCCATTACCAATCAACCCTTGTCGCAATATTTTGTTGAGCAACTGTCAAATCAGTTAAAGACACATTCTTCACAATTAAGCCAAAATGAATTACAACGCGGTTTGCAAGCTGCTCGTGCACTTTTAGAATATTACTTTGTGGATCAGCAGCATCGCTATCATTATAAACAAGTGGCCAAAAAAACCAGCCCACGCAGTGAAGATTGGGATTCACTTGAACGCATTAATAATATTTTAGATGATTTAGATGATGATTACTTACGTGCCACCTTGTTAGGAGTATTTGGGTCGCTTATTAATGCTAAAGGTAATACTGCACTTTCACAAAGTTCAGTACCCATTTTAATTTTAGAAGAGCCTGAAAGCCAAATCCACCCTATCATCTTATCGGTTGGATTTCGGTTACTCAAACATCTACCAACGCAAAAAATTATCACCTCTAATTCAAGTGATTTAGTATCACTCTTTCCATTAGATACCATTTATCGCTTGATTCGTCTACCGGATAAAATCATTGCAAAATACATTACGCCACGTTCTTTTGGAACTGATGATAGTCGTCGAATTTTGTTTCATATTTTCTATCGACGTGCCAGCGCCATATTTGCCCGTTGTTGGTTATTAGTGGAAGGCGAAACCGAAGTTTGGTTACTGCGAGAGCTCGCTGAACAGAGTGGTTATCATTTAAGTTCGGAAGGCGTACAGTTAATTGAATTTGCTCAATGCGGTTTAAAACCGTTGATAAAATACGCTAATCGAATGGGCATTCATTGGTATGTAATAACTGATGGAGATATGGCAGGTAAAAAATATGCTGATACAGTAAAATCACTATGTCCTGAAGGCAAAAATCCAAGTGATTATTTAACCGTATTACCTGCGCGCGATATTGAAAACTTCTTGTTTAAACATGGTTTTAGTGATGTTTATAAATTGGCAGCGTATAATACTGTGCAACATATTGATATGCCTGTACCTAAAATTATTCAAAAAGCGATTCATCGCAGTTCTAAACCCGATTTAGCTATTGCTGTTTGTGATGCTGCAAAATCCCGTGGCGTAAGTGCTATACCACATTTGTTAACTGATACATTTGCTAAAATTGTTAAAGCATCCAAAAATTTTGCTTAAACACTTGTTGCATCCGTATTGTTAAAAAGATTTGTTAATTAATGGGATGGATAGAATGATTATTTTAAATATCAGTTGTAGATATAGCGATTGTGTCTAATTATTTCTTGTTTATTAGTATTCCGCCGAATCATTATCGGCGGATAAGCTTAATTGACAATATCAACTATTTCGTAATACGTTTGTATTTAGCACGTTTTGGTTCGACAGCTTCTGCACCTAAAGTACGTTTTTTCCACTCTTCATATTCAGTAAAGTTACCTTCAAAGAACTCAACATGCCCTTCGTCTTGGTAATCCAAAATATGCGTTGCAATACGGTCAAGGAACCAGCGGTCATGCGAAATCACTAAGGCACAGCCCGGAAATTCTAATAACGCATTTTCAAGCGCACGTAATGTTTCAACATCTAGGTCATTGGTCGGTTCATCGAGCAATAACACATTACCACCAACTTGTAATAATTTGGCTAAATGTACTCGTCCACGTTCACCACCGGAAAGTTCTCCAACACGTTTTTGCTGATCAACGCCTTTAAAATTAAAGCGACCAACATAAGCACGGCTTGGTATTTCGAAATTACCGATACGCATAATATCTTGTCCGTTGGATATTTCATCCCAAACGGTTTTTTTATCATCCATACTATCGCGGAACTGATCAACCGACGCTAATTGTACTGTATCACCTAAGGTAATAGTACCTGAATCTGGCTGCTCTTTACCTGACAACATTCTAAATAGCGTTGATTTACCGGCACCATTTGGACCAATGATCCCCACAATTGCCCCTTTTGGAATAGTGAATGAAAGATTATCAATCAGTACGCGATCACCATAAGATTTACTTAAATTGCTTACTTCGATAACTTTGTCACCTAAACGTTGCCCAGGTGGAATAAAGAGTTCGTTTGTTTCGTTACGTTTTTGGTAATCGTTGCTGTTTAACTCTTCAAATCTAGCTAAACGGGCTTTACTCTTCGCTTGGCGACCTTTTGGATTTTGTCTTACCCATTCAAGCTCTTTTTCAATCGATTTACGACGTGCTGATTCGGTTGCCGCTTCTTGCGCTAAGCGCTGATCTTTTTGTTCAAGCCAAGATGAATAGTTACCTTCCCATGGAATACCCTCACCACGGTCAAGCTCTAAAATCCATCCCGCAACATTATCTAAGAAGTAACGGTCATGAGTTACAGCAACAACGGTTCCTTCATAATCATGTAGAAAACGTTCAAGCCAAGCTACAGATTCAGCATCCAGATGGTTAGTTGGTTCATCAATTAATAACATGTCTGGTTTTTCAAGCAATAACTGACAGATAGCAACACGACGACGCTCACCACCTGATAAATTTTCAATTTTCGCATCCCAATCAGGTAAACGTAAAGCATCGGCGGCACGCTCTAATTGGTTATCTAAATTGTGGGCATCTTGCGATTGAATAATTGCTTCAAGCTCTGCTTGTTCTTTGGCTAATTTATCAAAATCGGCATCAGGATCAGCATAAGCGGCATAAACTTCATCTAGTCGAGCGAGTGCTTTTTTTGCATCACCAACAGCCTGTTCAATCGCCTCGCGTACAGTTTGCTTAGGATCGAGCTTAGGTTCTTGAGGTAAATAACCGATTTTAATATCGGGTTGTGGGCGAGCTTCGCCTTCAATCTCAGTATCCACACCCGCCATAATGCGTAATAGTGTAGATTTACCTGCACCATTTAAACCGAGTACCCCAATTTTGGCACCCGGAAAGAAACTTAAAGAGATATCTTTTAAAATATAGCGTTTAGGGGGAACAATCTTCCCTACGCGATTCATGGTATAGACATATTGTGCCATAAAACATCATCCGTTTAATTAATTAAAACTAGCAACCTATTGTATTGCTAAATGATTGATGGCGTATATTGTAATGATTCTATCTGTATGGTCTAGGGTTATTTTTTTATAATGACAAATTTATACCAGAACAACAACAAATGACTGAAGATATCTTCTTAAAATCTGACAATTATTTTCAATAAATAGTACCGGTCTTTTTAAATTATCCCACCCATTATTGGACGGGATAATCATAAATATTACTTTATTTTAATATTTATAAAAAAGTAAAAATCTGTTCTTTTGGTAGACGTGATTTAGGACGATGCGCATTACCATCATTTTCAGATCGATAACCTAGAGTCGCAATCACTAAACTTTTTAATCCTTTTGCTTTTAAATCTAAAATCTCATCCATTTTTTCAGAATCAAATCCTTCAACGGCTGTTGAATCAATACCAATAGCAGCTGCTGCAAAAAGCAATTGCCCTAAAGCGAGATAGGCTTGTTTACCCTCCCAACATTGCAGAGATTGAGGTGTTGAGCTATTTAAATTAACAAAATAACGTCTACCTTGATCCTGAGCATCCTTTAATTCTGCGGTTGGTATACGCCCATCTTTTTCTTCTTGATTTAATAAATTAACCAAATGTGCTTCATCTAATGGCGTTTTAATACAAAAAATAATAGTGTGCGATGAGTCTGTGACCCGAGGTTGGTTAAACTCAGCAATTGCCGGTAAAATTTTATTTTTAACGGTATCATTATCAATCACAAAAAAATGCCATGGCTGAGAATTGACTGATGATGGACTGTTTCGTAAAACTGTTAATAATTGTTCAAGTTTCTCTTTAGGGATTTTTTTAGTCTTATCATAATGTTTGGTTGTGTAACGATTTTGGGAAATCTCGACAATATTCATATCATAACTCCATCTTAATGATTGTTAATGAAAGGTAACTTAAAGATTTTTAAAATTAGATTAATTAGATACGCTTGTCAAATTTATGAATTGGATAACAATTAAAATAACTAAAGTAATGAGTATATTTTTAATAAACATTGATTAATATTGTGCACACATTTTGTTCAATTATAATGTAATTGTTGCTTAAATGATATCTCTGTATAGGGTGACATAAAAAATCCATTAAACAGGTAAACTAGCATGGCTAATAATAATGAACAATTGTTATTAACGCATACAAAATTTTTACCCAATAATTAGTACGTTAAAAGTAATACTCTATAAATATTAATCTTGACATTTAAACTATTATTTGATAAAAATGATGTTAATATTTTGACCAATTTAAATTAACTAGTTTGAGAGTTTTAATGATTAAAACAAATTACCTTTTGCTCACTCTCCTCCTCGCATCTTATTGCGCGGATACCTTGTGTGTGGAGTAAAGATAATTTATTAAATAACTCGACTAATTAACAAGAACCCGCGCTAAAGTGCGGGTTTTTTTGTTTTCTTAACTTGAAATATCGCAATAGCGCTAGAATATACAAAGGATAAAACAATGAGCGATCAAGTCATTATTTTTGATACAACATTACGCGATGGCGAACAAGCGTTACAGGCCAGTTTAAGTGTTAAAGAAAAATTACAAATAGCGCTTGCGTTAGAAAGAATGCATGTTGATATTATGGAAGTTGGTTTTCCTATTTCATCTCCTGGTGATTTTGAATCGGTGCAAACTATCGCAAAAACAATAAAAGATAGTCGTGTTTGTGCACTATCTCGTTGTATTGACAAAGATATTGATGTTGCAGCAGAAGCCTTAAAAGTTGCTGATCAATTTCGAATTCATACTTTTATGGCTACTTCAACCTTACATGTGCAAGACAAATTAAAAATGACATTTGAAGATGTCATTGATAGGGCTGTGCACTGTATTAAACGTGCACGTAATTATACTAATGATGTGGAGTTTTCTTGTGAAGATGCAGGCCGTACCCCAATTGATAACTTATGTCGGATTGTTGAAGCAGCAATTCAAGCAGGGGCAACAACGATCAATATTCCGGATACTGTCGGTTATACTGTCCCTTATCAATTTGGTGGCATTATTCGTACCTTATTTGAACGTGTCCCGAACATTGATAAAGCGATTATCTCTGTTCATTGTCATGATGACTTGGGCATGTCGGTGGCTAACTCGATTAGCGCGATTCAAGAAGGCGCTAGGCAGATTGAAGGCGCGATGAATGGTTTAGGTGAACGAGCGGGCAATACAGCCTTAGAAGAAGTGATTATGGCGATTAAAGTTCGTCAAAATATTTTAAATGTTCACACTAATATCAATCATCAAGAAATATATCGTACCAGCCAAATCGTAAGCCAAATTACTAATACACCAATACCGTCTAATAAGGCGGTTATTGGTAGTAATGCCTTTGCACACTCATCAGGAATTCATCAAGATGGGGTATTAAAAAACCGCGAAACTTATGAAATCATGACGCCTGAATCAATTGGATTAAACCAAATTCAATTGAATCTAACTTCACGCTCAGGAAGAGCCGCTGTGAAACACCGTTTAGAAGAACTTGGTTATCATGATAAAGACTATAACTTAAATCAAGTCTATGAAGCATTTCTAGAACTTGCCGATAAAAAAGGACAAGTCTTTGACTACGACCTTGAAGCACTTATCTTTATTAATCAACTAAAAGATGACAAAGAGCATTATGTTTTGGATTATTTTAATGTCCAATCTGGCTCAACAGTTGTCTCAACAGCTTCGGTTAGCTTAATCGTTGGGGATAAAAAATTTTCCGATGCAGCAACGGGTAATGGTCCTGTTGATGCGGTATATCAAGCAATAAATCGAATTACTAATGAGCCTATAGCAATTGTTAAATATCAACTCGCTTCCAAAGGGCAAGGCGAAAATGCTTTAGGTCAAGTTGATATTGTTGCAGAATATAAAGGGCGCAATTTCCATGGTGTAGGATTAGCTACCGATATTGTTCACGCATCGGCATTAGCATTAATTAATGTTTTAAATAATGTTTATCGAGCAAATCAAGTAGCACAAGAAAAACAAAAATTACATCTTGTTTAATATTATTTTGTGATTTAAGAAGCAAAGTTAATCAATTCATTAAATTGTTAAGGAATAAGAAAAATGACACAAAGTTACCATATTGCAGTACTACCCGGCGACGGTATTGGCCCAGAAGTAATGAAACAAGCCTATAAAGTACTTGAAGTCATCCGTAAAAAATATAATTTAGCTATAACAACCAGTGAATATGATGTTGGTGGCGCTGCAATTGATATTCATGGTTGCCCATTACCCAAAGATACGTTAGAAGGCTGTGAAAAAGCCGATGCAATTTTATTCGGTTCAGTAGGTGGGCCTAAATGGACTAATTTACCGCCAGATCAACAACCAGAACGTGGTGCTTTATTGCCATTACGTAAACACTTTAAATTATTTGCTAATATGCGCCCTGCCCGTTTATACCAAGGTTTAGAGGATCTTTGTCCATTACGAGCGGATATTGCAGAACGCGGATTTGATATTTTGTGTATGCGTGAATTAACAGGCGGCATCTATTTTGGTTTACCTAAAGGACGTGAAGGCAGTGGTGCTCAAGAAAAAGCTTATGATACCGAAGTATATCACCGCTTTGAAATTGAGCGGATTGCTAAAATGGGCTTTGAAGCTGCGCGTTTACGTCGTAAAAAAGTGACTTCTGTTGATAAAGCTAATGTACTACAAACCTCAATTTTATGGCGTGAAGTTGTGACAGAAGTTGCAAAAAATTATCCTGATGTTGCTCTTGAACACATGTATATTGACAACGCCACCATGCAATTAGTAAAAGATCCTTCACAATTTGATGTAATTTTGTGTTCTAATTTATTTGGTGATATTTTATCGGATGAATGCGCAATGATTACTGGTTCTATGGGAATGTTACCATCTGCAAGTCTTAATGAGCAAGGTTTTGGATTATACGAACCTGCTGGTGGTAGTGCACCAGATATTGCTGGTAAAAATATAGCTAATCCTGCTGCACAAATTTTGTCATTAGCGTTGTTAGTTCGTTACAGTTTAAAACGCGATGATATTGCTACAGCGATTGAAACGGCCGTTAATCAAGCATTAGAAAAAGGCTATCGTACAATTGATCTTGCCCAAAAACAGCAATCGATTTCAACCGATGAAATGGGTGATATTATTTGTAAACTTATTTAATAGTTTTTTATCAATCCAATTAAGGGATATTTGAGTATTGGTGTCTTGTCACTCTTTGATATCCCTTTTCAGGTTTTAATGATTATTTAACTGTTAGAGAATGATATATGTTAGTTAATTTTTTAGTACCCGTTATAAGAAATAACAAGGAAAACAGCAATGTCAAAAACACTGTATCAAAAATTGTATGATGCACATGTCGTTTACGAAGCGCCTAATGAGACGCCTATCTTATATATCGATCGTCATTTAGTTCATGAAGTTACCTCCCCGCAAGCATTTGATGGTTTACGAGCCATGAATCGTAAAGTACGTCAACCTAATAAAACTTTTGCAACAATGGATCATAATACTTCAACTAAAAGTAATGATCTTAGCGCTTGTAGTGAAATGGCTCGAATTCAATTAACCGAACTGGATAAAAATGCCAAAGAATTTGGGATTTCATTATATGGTTTACAAAGTCCATTACGCGGTATTGTTCATGTGGTAGGACCAGAACAAGGAATGACTTTACCAGGAATGACCATTGTATGTGGTGATTCCCATACAGCTACACACGGGGCTTTTGGGGCATTAGCATTTGGTATTGGTACTTCGGAAGTTGAACATGTGTTAGCAACCCAAACGCTAAAACAAGGTCGAGCCAAGACCATGAAAATTGAAGTTAAAGGGCATGTTGCCGATGGTATTACCGCAAAAGATATTATTTTAGCAATTATTGGTAAAACTACGAGTGCTGGTGGTACTGGATATGTGGTTGAGTTTTGTGGTGAAGCAATAAAAGCCTTATCTATGGAAGGCCGTATGACATTATGTAATATGGCAATTGAAATGGGTGCGAAAGCGGGCATTATCGCACCCGATGAAGTTACCTTTGAATATTTGAAAGGTCGTCAATTTTCGCCAAAAGGTGAAGATTTTGACAAAGCAGTTGCTTATTGGAAAACATTAAAAACAGATGAAGGTGCCCATTTTGATACCATCGTAACGTTAGAAGGTAAAGATATTGCGCCACAAGTAACATGGGGTACTAATCCTGGTCAGGTCACTTCGATTGATGCTCAAGTGCCAAACCCTAATGATTTTACTGATCCTATCGAGAAACATTCAGCAGAACGAGCTTTAGCTTACATGGGATTAACAGCTGGAACTAAAATGTCGGACATAAAAATTAATAAAGTCTTCATCGGTTCATGCACTAATTCACGTATTGAAGATTTACGTGCTGCGGCTCAAATTGCTAAAGGTCGTAAAGTTGCCGATGGAGTGCAAGCATTGGTCGTTCCTGGATCAGGGCCAGTTCGAGAGCAAGCAGAAGCTGAAGGGTTAGATAAAATTTTTATTGAAGCTGGTTTTGAATGGCGTTTACCGGGCTGTTCAATGTGTTTAGCGATGAATGATGATAAGTTAGCACCAGGCGACCGCTGTGCATCAACCAGTAACCGTAATTTTGAAGGTCGTCAAGGTCGTGATGCCCGTACGCATTTAGTCAGTCCTGCTATGGCAGCAGCGGCAGCTATTACTGGTCATTTTACTGATATTCGCAAATCATTTTAAGGAGGCTTGTCATGGCTAAATTTACAAAACATACCGGACTAGTCGTACCTTTAGATGCGGCTAACGTTGATACTGATGCAATTATCCCTAAACAGTTTTTACAAAAAGTAACCCGTACTGGCTTTGGTAAACATGCATTTCATGAATGGCGCTTTTTAGATGATGCTGGTCAGCAACCAAATCCCGATTTCGTACTGAACAAACCACGTTATAAAGGCGCAAGTATTTTATTAGCACGCGAAAATTTTGGTTGTGGTTCATCACGTGAACATGCGCCATGGGCACTTGCCGATTATGGTTTTAAAACCATCATTGGTTCAAGTTTTGCTGATATTTTTTACAATAACTCGTTTAATAATCAGTTACTATTAGTTAATTTATCAGAAGATGATATTGATGAATTATTTAAAATTGTTGAAGCTAACGAAGGGATAGAATTTACTATCGATCTGGTTAACGAAGTCGTGATTGCTGGCGATAAACAATATTCATTTAAAATTGATACATTTAAACGTCACTGTTTATTAAATGGTTTGGATAATATTGGATTAACCTTACAGCATGAAGATGCGATTAGCGCATTTGAAAACAAAATTCCAACCTTTTTAGCTTAATTATTTAAGGCGCCCTTTTGGCGCCAAATTATGGGAAATCGCTATGGCAACACATCACGATCATGTAAAACAGCAATTTGGTGAACAAGCTAATGCCTATTTGACCAGTAAAGTTCACGCCCAAGGTCCCGATCTACAATATTTATCTAACTTGCTTGCTAACTATCCTGAAGCTCAATTACTTGATATGGGTTGCGGTGCAGGTCATGTTAGTTTTATTGCCGCACAGCATGTAAAACACGTTATCGCTTATGATCTATCCGATGAAATGTTATCTGTCGTTTCTCAAACAGCTAAGGAACGAGGTTTAAATAATCTAACCACAGTACAAGGTTATGCCGAACAGCAACCTTTTGCTGATAGTCAATTTGATATTGTCGCAAGTCGCTATTCCGCACATCATTGGCACGATGTGGGTAAAAGTTTACGTGAACTACATAGGATCACTAAACCAAATGGCAAATTGATAATTATGGATGTGGTATCCCCCGGACATCCAGTATTAGATATCTGGTTACAAACCATTGAAGCGTTGCGTGATACATCACATGTTCGTGACTATACGCCAGGTGAATGGTTAACTTTTTTGACCGGAGCTGGTTTTACTATCGATAATATTGCTCGTCATCGTTTAACACTCTCTTTTGATACATGGGTTAAACGCATGCGTACACCAACTCAATTAGTGGAAGCAATTAGAGCTTATCAAGAAACAGCTGCTAGTGATACAAAAAACTATTTTGAACTGCAACCTGATGGCTCATTTACTACAGATATGATGATTATTGAAACCAGTAGAATTGTTTGATTTATCAATTCAAATGGTTAGATAACAGCTTTGTAATTAGTCTGTCGCTCAAAGCTGTTTTCGCTGACTCGATGGTGGAATTGACAAACTTTCGCGATATTTGGCCACGGTTCTTCGAGCAATAATAATCCCTTGTTTTTCTAACATTGAAACTAATTTACTGTCGCTCAATGGTTTTTTACTGTCTTCTGTGGATATATATTTTTTAATTAAAGCACGAATAGCAGTAGACGATGCTTCGCCCCCAGATTCAGTATTAACATGGCTTGAAAAAAAGAATTTTAGTTCAAATATTCCTGTTGGACACTGTAAATATTTTTGAGTAGTCACACGAGAAATCGTGGATTCATGCATATCAATCGCTGTAGCAACATCCGATAAAATCATCGGTTTCATATATTCTGCACCATGTTCAAAAAATTCTTGTTGGTGTTCAACGATAAATTGACTGACTTTCAACAAGGTTTCGTTACGATTTTCAATACTTTTAATAAACCAATTGGCATCTTGCAAATGTGATTTTATATATTGACTATCGCTTTGACTGGCAATTTTTTCCATTGCTGCATATTGCTGATTAATGCGTAAAGTCGGCATGGTGTCATTATTTAAATCAACAACCCATCGCCCATCCATTTTTCTGACTAATACATCTGGAATCACATAATCTGGGGAAGTGGTATTAACCGAATCACCCGGATAAGGCTGTAAATGCTGAATAAAATCGATAGATTCTTTAAGTTGTTCATCTGTTGCATTCAACATTTTTTTTAATGTTCGATAATCCCGAACTGCCAATAAATCAAGATAGTCATCAATGATTTGCTTAACAAATGTTGGTGGTGTCAAATATTGGATTTGGATAGATAAACACTCTTGCAGCGTTCTGGCACCAACACCGATTGGGTCAAAATGCCAAATTCGTTTTAAAACAGTTTCAACTTCTTCAAGTTCAATCTCATCATTACCTTGTTCTTCCAAGATTTCATCTAATGAAACAGTTAAATAACCTCTGTCATCAATCGCATCAATAATTGACACAGCAATGGCACGATCAATGTCGCTGAAAGGGGTTAAATCAAGTTGCCATTTTAAATAGTCATATAATGTTTCATGGGTTTCACCTTGGTAAACCGGTAACTCATCATTACGATAATCAGAATGAGTTCCAGAAGGCGTACCTGCCGTATAAATATCATCTAATGATGCATCAAGTGGGATGTCGTCTGGAATTTCTCGGCTATCTAAGGCTTCACGAGTGTCAACATTTTCATTTAACTCAATTTTCTCAATATTTACTTCATCATATTGATCTGCAATTTCAAGTAATGGATTATTTTCAAGTGCCGTTTGAATTTCTTGCTGTAGTTCTAATGTTGACAACTGCAACAATCGAATGGCTAGTTGAAGTTGAGGTGTCATTGACAACTGTTGAGAAATTTTCAGTTGTAAACTGGGTCTTATCATAATCTAAATTCATTTCCTAAGTAAACGCGTTTAACATATTCGTTACTTAAGATATCACTTGGTGAACCTTCAGCAATTAAATGTCCTTTATTTACAATATAAGCACGTTCACATACATCTAACGTTTCGCGCACATTATGGTCCGTAATTAATACACCTAGTCCTCTATCACGTAAATGCTTAATGATATTTTTAATATCAATAACCGATATAGGATCAACCCCAGCGAAAGGTTCGTCAAGTAAAATGAATTTAGGGTTAGCTGCTAACGCTCTGGCAATTTCAACTCTACGTCTTTCACCGCCCGATAAAGACTGTCCGATACTGTCACGTATATGGGTGATATGAAATTCTTCAAGAAGTTCTTCTGCTCTGTCAATTTTTTCCCTTTTATCAATATCATTGCGTGTTTCTAAAATAGCCATAATATTGTCAATAACCGAGAGTTTTCTGAAAATTGACGCTTCTTGCGGTAAATATCCAATACCCTTTTGGGCTCGTTCATGTAGAGGCAATATACTTATATCATGATCATCAAGAAATATTTTACCCGCATTTAAAGTTACAATACCAACAACCATATAAAAAGTGGTGGTTTTACCAGCACCATTAGGTCCTAATAAACCAACAATTTCACCTGAGTTTACAGTTAAACTGACATCTTCAACCACACGACGTTTCTTGTAAATTTTGGCTAAATTTTCCGCTTTTAAAATTGACATTTTATTTATTTATCTCTTTAACTTGGCTAGGAATAATAGTGCTTTTTACTCGACCATTTTTGGGTTGGGCAAGTATTAACTGTTGTTTTACATTATAAGAAATGATTGAACTAACCACGTGATTATCCTGCTGAAATAATTCTGCTTTGTTCCGTAAGGTGACAATATTTTGTTTAACATCATAGATAATTTGCTCAGAATGCCCTGTCACAACTTTATTATTTTGAGGTAAAATTTGTTTAAAATTGACTGGATTACCATACGCTGTAATTTTCTGTTTTGTGGAATCCTGCATATCAGTCACTATCACTTTATCGGCTAAAATAGTCAAACCATCTTGAATTATTTGCACATTACCACTAAATGTTATGATATTTTTTTCAATATCAATCTGCTGATTATTCGCATCTATAGTAATAGGTTTATTATTAACTAACATCTTTTTATCATGTTGTTCTTCGGATGTTGATGTATTTGGCTCATCGGCAAAACACCCATATGAAATAGATAACATAAAAAATAATGGATAAATAAACCGTTTTTGCAATCTCATTTTTTTATTTTGCCTCAGTGTTGTAATAAGTTTTTATATTTTCAAGTATATTTGCAGTTTTTGTCCGTAAATTTCCAATTAATCCTTGCCCCGTTGAAAAAAAACCAACCCCTTTAATAGTAACAAGATCTTTAGAGGTGACATTTTGGGTCGTTAAATCAATAATGGCATTATCCGTTAATACATGCTTTAATTGAGCATCAGTAGTTAAATTATCTAATTGAACATTTTGATTAAGATAAATCAATTTATCATTGGTTAACGTTGCTTTTTGAGAGTGAATATTCCATGTAGCGGAATGTTCCCGATCATAAATAGTCAAATTGGGGAAATCAAATTCAGTATTATTTGATTCATCATAATGTTTTACTTTAACTGATTCAATTTTGTAGATGATCTCTCCTGATATGTCATAAATATTTGTTATCATATCATCACTTTGATATATCGGCGTATCCGATAAGCTGATTGTTGACATTGAATCTGAATCATCATCTTTCTGATAATTATAATAAACACCAACCACCACAATGATAAGTAAGATATAGATTAAATTTTTTTTATTCATAGCATATTTTTATCACACGAATAAGTTTAATCAATAACAAGGATAAATCGTTATCTTTAAGTTCTGTAATTTGGTTATTTTACTTTATTTTTTATTAAATTAATATCTGACATTAAAAGAAGTTAAGTATTCTCAAAATAATAATTGAAAATATTGATAATTTACTTATAAATTTTCTTTTTACTATAAAACAGATAACTTTTAATGATAATATATAACACATTCAAGGATTAGAACATTCTTCGTTTTTAAGATAAAAAAGATATGTAAAAGGGACCCCAGATGTTATTAAGCTTTAAAAAAATTGTTTTTTCAATAATTGTTTTAGTAATGTTATTGGGTATTGGTTTTTATCATTTTGTTTATGCTGATTTAAATGTTGATGAAAGTAAAATTGGCATGGTTGTTGATGAATTCAATGGTGTTAAAGTTTATTATAATGGTGCAGTAAACCATGTTAGTGGTAGAAATGTAGCAAAAGATGGTTATAATTTAGGCTTGAAGTATCAGTGTGTTGAGTTTATTAAACGTTACTATTACGAACGGTTTAATCATAAAATGCCTGACAGTTATGGCCATGCTAAAGATTTTTTTGATGATTCGATACCAGATGGAGCTCTTAATCCTAAACGGAATTTACTTCAATTCCATAATGGCTCCCCCACTAAACCTCAAGTTGACGATATTATTGTCTTAGGTTGGTCTAGATATGGTCATGTAGCCATCATCAGTAAAGTTACTGACACTGATATTGAGATCGTTCAGCAAAATCCCGGCCCTACTGCCAGTAGTCGAGCTACGTTTCCGCTAGTTTATAAAGATGGATTATGGAAAATAGATGCCTTTCGTGTTTTAGGTTATTTACGTAAGCGTTAAAAGCAAATTTAATAATATTTTATATTAATTAACCATCTAAGTATTATTTAGAAAAACTGGGTGACTACCATTAAAAATCATCTAAGATTAACTTATTTAAATAAACTAATATCGGATATTAAAAGAAGTTAAATCGTTTTTAGGTACTAATTCACAAATATTAAGATTGCTAATGCGGGCAGAAGAAGGTCCCCCTTGGTTAAGCCACTCAGTAAATTTAGTTATTTGTAAACTATCGCCTTGAATAAGAATTTCAACATCACCATTATCCAAATTTTTAACGTAGCCAAATAAACCCAGCTTTTTTGCTTGTTGATGAGTAAAAAAACGAAATCCAACCCCTTGTACCCGTCCACTCACTTGAATTTTTACTTGTTTAATCATATTACAACCTTACCTAGGTTTTTCAAATCAAAAAACATTATAGCGTGATAATTATAACCAGTAATTTTATTAATTTTTTTAACTAAATAAGCTAAAGATATGAATACAAAATTTAATAAATAATCAGGTTTTACAATAAAAAAAGATAAGATAATATCAGTATTAATCAACAAACCATTCATTTTTTTGCTGCGACACGATTGTTATAGTTTGTAGAATCGCCGACAAATGTTCATGTAAAGCCTGTGCTGCAAGCTCTGGATCATGATTTTCCAGTGCAATTAAAATTTTTTCATGTTGTTTAACTAGATCTTCCGGTGGAGAGACATCTTCTAATGTTAAATATCTTACTCTATCCATCATAGCTTTGATATTTTCAACTGTTTGCCATGCCATCGGACAATCAATTACATTCATTAATATTTGATGAAACTCGTCATCTTTTTCCAAAAAATAGCGTATGTCTTTACGTTCATTAGCTTGTTTTTGTTCCGCTAGATTTTTTTGCAATAATAAAATATCTGATTGACTGATCTCTACAGCGGCACGTTTGATGATGGCGCATTCAACTGCTTCACGGATAAATTGCCCATCCATCACTTTCTTGATAGAAATTTTCGTTACAAATGTGCCACGTTGGGGAAGAATTTGTACAAGACCTGCTTCAGCTAGTTTAATAAATGCTTCACGAACAGGTTGGCGAGAAACATTGAATTGACTGGAAATTTCTTTTTCTGAAAGTAAAACACCTGGTAAAACATAACAGGTAATAATAGCTTTTCGTAATGTACGATAAATTTGTTGATTAACGGGTTCAGAAATATTTAAGTCGATAGATTTAAACATATACCATCTTATTTAAAAGAATAAATAATTAAGAATAGTAGGTGATTTTTAAGCATAAGAAAAGTTTTTTTGATAAATACCCATAATAATAAATTAGGCGCTGCTTCATATTTAGACAGTTAGAAAAGTGTAATACCATTACTGGTTATTACACTTTGTGTTTTATTAATTATTGTTAGTTGTGTTAAAAACTTTGTGCTAATTGTTGAACGGTTTGTTTAGCACCTTTATCTCTTAAAGATAAATAAGCGTTGGTAACCTGAACTATAAAATGTTGATTATTAGATAAATCATTTCCAAAAACATGCGTCAATGATAATAATGCTTTGACTCGCTCTTCATTATCGGGACTGTTTGATACCAACTCTTTTAGTTGCTCTGCGGCTGGATCACTAATTTCAATATTTTTACCATTATCATCGATACCACTAACGTATCGCATCCAAGCAGCAATGCCTAAAGCTAAACAATCAAATGGTGTATTATTGGTTAAATGATAACGAACTGAATCAAGCATACGTTGTGGTAATTTTAATGTACCATCCATGGCAATTTGCCAAGTACGATGTTTAAGACCAGTGTTACGATAACGATCCAGTAACGAATCTGCGTAAGCAGATAAATCAACCCCTTTTACGCGTAAGGTCGTTGCTTGTTCTTGTAACATAAGGTGACGAGCCGCTTTTACATAATGGGGATCTTGCATACATTCATCTATGTGTAAATATCCTGCCAAATACCCTAGATAGGCAAAAAAGGAGTGACTGCCATTTAGCATG
This sequence comes from Gilliamella sp. B14384G12, assembly GCF_016101825.1. Classification (NCBI taxonomy): domain Bacteria; kingdom Pseudomonadati; phylum Pseudomonadota; class Gammaproteobacteria; order Orbales; family Orbaceae; genus Gilliamella; species Gilliamella sp. B14384G12. The sequence goes on from NZ_JACFPU010000002.1 coordinate 139,470, forward strand.
CGTAATTTCATTTCTTCATACGGTAAAACATCATTGACTAACTCTGCACCCGATTTTTGCCATTCTGGACGACCTGCGACAAAATTATCTTCAATTACCCATTGCTTGAATGGCTCACCAGCAACACCTGCAGGATCGTCAATGCCCCCCAATTGCTTTTGTATTTTTGTTATTGTATCTGGCGTTACTGCTGGCACAATACGGTCAACCATAGTAGATGGAAAGCTGACATTTTTTTCAATCCATTGGGATAAGTTTGCATCCCTTATTTTTGCTAAAGCCAAAACTACATTACGTGTTACATGACCATTTTCTGGCATATTGTCACAAGACATGACCGAAAAAGGTTTCAAGCCTTTTTCTTTACGAATACGTAAAGCTTCAACAATGACCCCCGGCACACTTTTAGGATGAGTTGGATTGTCAATGTCGTGTTGAATAAGGACATTATTGATATCAATTGATGCTGTCGCGGGTAAATAACAATAACCTTTTTCAGTGACAGTTATTGATATAATTGCGATTTCTGGACGCGTCATAACCTCTAAAATTTTTGCTATACCATCTATATCTGCATGTAATGCTTCTTTGGCGACCCCCACCACTCGAGTAGACCAGTTATCATAGGACATTTCACAAACACTAAATAGATAATTTTGTTCTTTAAGATCAGCGATTTGTTTTTCACCACCAATTAAATTGACTTCACAGTATCCCCAATCACTACCATGTTCGGCAGCTAAAATATCGGCAAATACAGCTTGATGAGCACGATGAAAAGCACCAAAACCAAGATGAACGATTTTAGTTTTAAGCTGATTTCTATCATAATTTGGTACAACTACCGCTTCAGGTAGTTGTGATAAAGTTTGATTTGATAATTTCATTATTTTTCCCATTTTTTTATTCTGCTGCATCTTTTAAATCAGCTAAATTACGATCTTTTACCTCAGGCATAAAAATCGCAGAAACTAAACCAATACAAGAATAGATAATAATCATAACAACAATTGGCCACCAATCGTTAACCATTTTACAGAAAATTCCCGCTAATATTGGACCAAATCCTACCGCAATAAGTCCACCTGCTTCTTTAGATATCGCCATTTGAGTAAATCGATTACGCGCGCCAAACATTTCTGCCATTGTGATGTTTTCTAATGCAAACAGTCCCAATACCGCAACGTTATGAATAACAATCAAACATAACATAATGGTACTCACTGAATGATTTTTATCAACAATAATAGATAACATTGGATAAGCAAGAATAATTGCTGATAAAGTCATAATTATATAAGGTACGCGACGCCCAATCTTATCGGATAACCAACCTAAGAAAGGAATTGTGAAAAAACCAACAATTGAACTGATCATTAAAGCATCAGTTGGTATGCTTTTCTCAAATAACAATGCTTGTACTAAGTAACCGGCTAAAAAAGTTTGAATTAAACCAGAATTCCCAGCTTGACCAAAGCGTAACCCCGTTGCTAACCAAAAAGATTTACTTTTACACATCTCCAATAATGAAATATGTTTAATTGCTGGTTTTTCATTACTTGTTTTTGCTGTTGCATCATTTACATCATCAAAAACAGGACTCTCTTTTAAATTCATTCGGAGCCAAATGGCAAAGATCATAACAATGACACTGGCAATAAATGGTACTCGCCACCCCCAAGATATGAGTTGATCTTTATCTAGTATAAAAAACATAATTGCCCAAATTGCTGTCGCACTTAAAGTCCCACAGTTAGTACCCATCGCGACAAGTGAAGAAACAATTCCTCGTTTTCCTTTTGGCGCATACTCTGCGAGCATAGTGCCAGCACCAGAAATTTCTGCACCAGCACCTAATCCTTGAATAATACGCAAAACAACTAACATTAATGGCGCTAAAATACCGACTTGAGCATAGGTGGGTAAAAAACCTATCAATGTGGTACAAATACCCATCATAGTGATAGTGATAAATAATACTTTCTTTCTACCAATTGCATCACCCATGCGGCCAAAAACAAAAGCGCCAACAATACGTGCAACGTATCCAGCGCCATAAGTTCCCATCGCTAATATCAATGCCATAATCGCTGATTGTTCAGGGAAAAATATTTCATGAAATACAAGTGCAGCACCTAAAGAATATAATTGGAAATCCATAAACTCTAATGCGGTTCCAAGCCAACCAGAAACAGCAGCTTTAACTAAATCTGAAGTATTTCTTTCACTTTTATTATTTCCTATCTTATTCATATTTTACTCGCTCTCACTTATCATTTAGTTTATAAAAATTGACCTAACTAAAAGTCAATAAAACCTTGCAACACTGTTTCTGATCTTTTTCGAAAGTTTGGATTGCCTGAACCACATCCGTATAATCAAATCGATGAGTAATCAGTTTGTTAGGATCAATTAATTTTTTATTTAACCAATCAATGACGATTGGGAATTTGTTTGCATTGAGTCGTGAAGAGAAAATAGAAAGCTCTTTACTGGTAATACCTTGTTGTGTTATTTGACATGGATCGCTTGAAAAACCCATAATGAGAATTCTTGCAGCTGGCGATGCAATTGTAATTGCTTCTTGCAAAATTGAAGGATGACAAGCGGCATCAATGATTACCGTTGGTTTGATATTCAATTTATCTAATTCATCTTTTAATGATAATGATGTGTTATTAATAGTCCGATCAGCACCACTACTTTTTGCCATCGCTAAACGTTCATCAATACGATCGACAACAATAACTTCTTTAACGTTATACACACCTTTCAGGGCTTGCACTGAAGTTAATCCCATTGGGCCTGCACCATAAATTAATGCAACATCATTTTGGGTCGGTTTTAGTTGTGCAGTTGCATTAGCAGCTATTGTGAAAGGCTCTATCATTACAGCAAATTCATCATTGATTTCATTTGGTATCACATAAGCATTTTTACTTGGTACAACAGCATATTGACTGAATCCGCCATCACGATGAACACCCAAAACAGTTAAAGAGGAACAAACATTAGGACGACCAACTGAACAAGGGTAACAACATCCACAGCTAATTACAGGATCAACAGAAACACGCTCACCGATTCTAGATTGATCAACCCCCTCTCCAACAGCATCAATCACCCCAAAAAATTCATGCCCAATTACTCTTGGATATTTAGCAAAAGGATTATGTCCGCGGTAAATATGACTATCTGAACCACAAATACCAGCTAATTTTACTCTTACTCTAACCTCACCTGATTTAGGTTGAGGAACTTCACGTTCCTCGATTACTAATTCATTGGGTTGTTTTATTGCAATACTTTTCATATAAACTCCTTTAACTTACCAATTCCACAAAGTGCCATCTTCTAAACGAGCAATTGGCAAATAAGCGGGGTTGTATGGATATTTAGCGGCTAGTTTTTCATCAAAATCGATACCTAAACCTGGTTTGTCACTTGGATGCATATAACCATCATTGAAAGTCCAATTTGGAGAAAAGACTTCTAACATCTGTTCTGAGTAACCCATAAATTCTTGAACACCAAAGTTAGGCACCCACATATCAAAATGTAGTGCTGCGGCATGACAGATTGGTGATAAATCAGATGGTCCATGAGAGCCAGTTCTAACTTGATAAAGCGCAGCAAAATCAGCTATTCGACGCATGTGAGTGATACCACCAGCATGAGTTATTGTGGTTCGAATGTAATCGATGAGCTGTTCTTCAATCAGTTGTTTACAGTCCCAAATGCTGTTAAATACTTCACCAACAGCAATGGGTGTTACAGTGTGTTGACGAATTAAACGGAAGCATTCTTGATTTTCAGCCGGTGTAGGATCTTCCATCCAAAATAGACGATAATCTTCAATACTTTTACCAAAACGCGCAGCTTCAATTGGGGTTAAGCGATGGTGCATGTCATGCAATAGATGTTCGTTAAAACCGAATTTGTTTCGCACTGCTTCAAATAATTTTGGCGTAAAGTCTAAATATTTATCCGTTGCCCAAAACTGTTCTTCAGGATAATTGCCACGCGTAGCGGGTTCGTATGCAAGATTTTTCCCTTTACTTTGACCATAAGTCGTTTTCATTCCGGGTATACCGCATTGGACTCGGATTGCTTTGAAACCCATCTCTTTATGTTTAGCATAATCATCTAACGCTTCTTCGATATCTTTACCAGTGGTATGGCAATACACCATTACGCCAGTACGTGAAGCACCGCCCAATAATTGATAAAGTGGCATATTGGCAACTTTACCTTTGATATCCCATAACGCCATATCAATTGCCGATATCGCTGACATTGTCACTGGACCACGACGCCAATAAGCTCCTTTATAAAAATATTGGAAAATATCTTCAATTTGATGAGGATCACGCCCAATAAGTTGAGGGCAAAGATGATCTTTAAGATAAGATGCTACTGATAATTCTCGCCCGTTAAGTGTTGCATCACCAACACCATAAACGCCTTCATCTGTAGTTATTTTTAATGTGACAAAGTTTCGCCCCGGGCTGCATACAAAAACTTCTGCTTTTACAATTTTCATTGAATACCTCGTTAATAATTAGTGCAGCATCAAATTAATCGATCCAATACTACCATACAAGTAGATTAGAATGTTTTTGTGAGAAAGATCACACTAAGGAGGAGAGATCGTAAAGAAATTGAGGTTTAGCAAATGTTTTAACTATAGATTGGAATGCTGAAAAAATAGTTAATTAGATAATTATCATTAGATTATTAAGTTGATTTTAAACAAGATTATCAAAATTAATTATTGATATATTTGGGATAGATAAAAAAATGTAGTATTGAATCAATATTACATTTTTTTATAAAAATATTTATAAATATCAGATTTGATAGAGGATCTTATAGATAACAATATTTATCATGAGCGAAGATGTATCTCCTCATAATTGCATTATTTATCTCGCCACAAATGTTCATATTTATGACCAGTAAGATTTTCAACAACTTTACGTGTCTGTTCTGAAACATCATTTTTTGAACCATTATTTTTTAGACGTTCTATTTCTGCGACCAAAATTGTGTGAGTTTGTTTATTTAACTTAAAAGTTAAAGCATAAATTAACGCAATTAATAATAAACCAACGGTACCACCAACAAATAAAATACTTATGGTATTTATTGCTTCAGCGCTTTGTTGAGTACTTCCTTGTATAAAGCCACCCTTTTGTAGAATTAATCCCACAATAAACGTTGCGATAGCAACCGTTGTTTTACGACCAAATGTCATTACCGCCGCAAATAAACCTTCTCGACGTTGTCTGGTGAGCATTTCGTCAATATCAGGAATAAATGGGAACACATTCCATGGGGTAAATTCTAAAATACAACGACCAGCTTGATAACAAATCGCTATAATATACAACCACCAGATTTTGGATGACGGATCGACTATATATATTGCATAAAAACCAAGAATACAGATGATCATAGTTGTATAAGAGAAAACATACAGCTTTCCTGGACCGTATTTTACCATTGCAACACCAGCCAATAATGTTATTGGTAACCCTATAATACTTAACGATAATAGTCCTCCAGCAAATGACGAAGAGACACATAAACAATAGACACAAAAGAAGACAAAAACCGTATTAAAAATATCTTTTGCTGTAAATGAAAATAAATAGATAGCTAAATGGCGACGAAAAGCTCTAATATGAAATGTAGATAAATAATCCTTAACTAGTTGTTTAACAGAACTTACTTTTTCAGAAAAACTCTTTTTGTTCACACCTTGTTCTTGATGCTTTAACATCTCTGGAGTCAGTTCTCGTTCCCACGTTACTTTATATGAAATAAATACACAAACAGCAAAAATAATCGCGAAGAAAAGTCCATTAATAAAATAAGCGTAAGCGTTATTTTCACCAAAATTATGAATTAAAATACCCGGCACTAAAGTTGCTAAGAAAGTTCCACTCGCAGATAAAAACATCCGGCCTGTAGATAATTTGGTTCGATCATTATAATCTTTAGTCATTTCTGAGGGTAATGTTTCCCAAGGAATTAATACAATAGCTGCAACAATTTCAAATACTAGATATACGGTTAAATAAAACCAATAATTCATCCCTGTTATCCAAAGTAAAACATAAATCAACATAAGAGGAGAACCAATTAGTAAGAAAAACCGTCTTCTACCAAATTTTTGTCCTAATTTATATTTGTAAAAATTATCGGTAAAACTACCCATAAATAAACTAACGATTGCATCAACAATTCGTGCAATTGCCACAATAGATGCTGCCTCAATAGGCGTTAATCCTACAAAGGTGGTATAAAAAAAGAGTAACCATGCTCCAATGATGGTAAAGGCACCACCACCCATAATATCCGTTAAACCATAACCGATAGCGATTGGAATCGTCACTTTTTTCTTGTTACTAACCGCATTATTCATATCCTATTCCTTTTTAATCAATTCTTCGTTTGGCGTAAAAATTAATGAGTTGCTATATATTTTTTAATTATTAATTTTGATTTTCAGCTAATTTGCTAATGAAACAACTTCACGCCACACTTCAGTATCAACAGGAATACCATTGGTTAGATGCTCTTTGCGTGTTTTTTTTGATAATTCACCTGGATAAAAAACTGCTTTTTGTCCTTCAGCTGGTGTTGAGGTATTAACATATTGAGTAATACTATTAACCATCTGTTCGTTAAATTCTTTTCCTCCTAATTGAGATGGGTCAAATACCATAAAAATCTGACTAGCACCGGTACAACTTCCTTTTTGAATCTTATCAATTTCATTAGTTGGATTGCCCATCGATAAAAGTGCAGCCATTGCATCTAATACGATAGCCATACTTGACCCTTTCCAATATCCAGTTGGTATAATTCGCATTGATTCTTCGATTGATCCTGGATCATCAGTTAATTTTCCATCTTTGTCATACCCTCCTGGAAATGGAAGTTTCTCACCTTTTAAGCGAGTGACTTGAAGCTTACCATATGCATATTGTGACATCGCCATATCAACAACGATTGAATCATCTGAACTAGGCACTGCCATCACGAATGGATTATTGCCTAAACGTGTATTTTTTGCTCCCCACGCAGGCATACACGATTCGGTATTCGTCCAACACATTGCTGCAAATCCCTTTTCTACAGCTTTCCAACCGTAAGTTCCGCCTCGCATCCAATGCGTTGTATTACGTAATCCAATAATGCCAACAGCATGTTTTTTAGCTAATTCAATTGCTTTATCTAAAGCAAATAGTGCATTTGTTATTCCGATCCCTTGATTTCCATCATAAACTTCAAGCACACCCAGTGATTTAACTAAACTAGGTTTAGCGTTAATATCTACCCAACCTTTATTGACATAATCAACAAAACGAGCGACACGATTTAATCCATGGGAATAAACCCCGTCAGAAGTAGATTCGGTATGTATGTGTGCACATATTTCTGCTTGTGATTCAGATAATCCAGCATTAAGAAATGCTTTTTTTATAGTCGCTTTCATTTCTTCAAATGTTATTTTTTGCATATTTTTATCCTCAAATAAACAGACCTGTCGAAACTTTTATTAATGTTTAGTTTTGGTGAGTTTAATAATTCAATCAAAAAAGGAGTCATAAAAACGTCTAATTTGTTTGTTGTTGTTATTAAATAAAGTCTATGTTGATTGAATTTAGGAAAAATATAATAAAATATACTACCATACAAGAATAGCTGTAGGCTTTTGTGAGAGTTATCACAAAAAGAAGGTATTTTTGTCAAAAAGTTTCAGGTTATGGGTACGTTTAAGTAAAAAAATAGGAATAAAGTAATATTAAGTTAGTAATCATCTCTTATTAGCACTTCTTGCTTGTATAATGGCGTCAATAATAGCTGGATTTAAACTAAATCTAGCTTGATTAATCGAAACAATGAAATGAAATTTTTAATCATGATGTCGGCAATGGTGACTTGTCATTTATAATGATGATTTCCATAATCACCAAGTTGACAAAAAATTCTTTTTTAATTAACGGAAGATATTTTGATACTATTAATAGATAACTATGATTCTTTTACGTTCAATATTTACGATTATTTATGCCGATTGGGTGCAAAAGTCCAAGTGATAAAAAATGATGAAATGACCGTTGAACAAATAAAAGAGCTAACTTTTTCTAAAATAATTATTTCACCTGGTCCGGGAACGCCCGATAATGCTGGAATATCACTAACAGTGATTGCCGAATTTGCCAATTGTTGTCCAATATTAGGTATCTGTTTGGGTCATCAAACAATTGCACAGTATTATGGTTATTCCATTTGCAAAGCACCTATGCCTATGCACGGTAAAATCGATGAAATTATACATGATGGTCAAGGATTATTTAAAGGCATTAAAAACCCTCTTTCTGTAGTTCGCTATCACTCTTTAATTGCTGACGATAATTTATCTCAAACAAAGTCACCTCTCATGGTTACCGCTCGTAACAAACAAGGATTAATTATGGGATTACGACATAAAACATTACCCATTGAATCCGTGCAATTTCATCCAGAAGCAATTAAAACAGAATCAGGTTTACAAATGATTCATAATTTTATTTATGAGTAATATTAATATGAAAGTTTATATTGATTTTGAAGGTCAACAGAAATGTTTTTCTGATCCTATTACAATTTTGAGATCCAACGATTACTCCACGGTTAAACAACAATTAGATGCAATCGAAAAGTTCACACAGCAAGGTTTTTATGCGGTTGGTTATCTTGCTTATGAAAGTGCAATGGGATTTAATCAAGCAAATAAAACCAAGAATATCCAAAAATCAGATAATGCGCTACCTGTACTACTATTTGGTATTTATCAAGATTATTCAACAGTTGAATCATTAACAAAAAGCGATTATAAACCTTGTCATTTCGATTTAAAATGTGACACTTCAATTGAAGAATATAATCAAAAAATTGACTATATTCGTGGGCAGATTGAATCGGGAAATACATATCAAACCAACTACACGATCCAATTTAGTGCACCATTTAATGATAATGCCTATGATTATTACAAATTTTTACAAGAAAATAACCAAGCGAGTTATTGTGCTTATCTTGAATTTGAAAATTATCAGATTTTATCGATTTCTCCTGAACTATTTTTTAAGTTAGATAATCAAACAATCACAACAAAACCGATGAAAGGAACTGCCGCTCGAGGTTTAAATATTCACCATGATAATCAACAGTTAGAGACATTATTTTCTGAGAAAAATCAGGCTGAAAATATGATGATTGTTGATTTACTACGTAATGATTTAAGCCGAATTGCTAAAGCTGGCTCGGTCGTTGTCCCAAAATTATTTTCTGCCGAGAAATACCCTACCGTTTGGCAGTTGACCTCAACCATTCAAGCCGAGTTGGCTGAAAAGATCAGTTTATATCAAATTTTTCAAGCATTGTTCCCATGTGGTTCAATTACTGGAGCACCTAAAACAAGTACAATGCAAATCATTGCAGACACTGAAAATTCACCTAGAGGTGTATATTGTGGAACCATAGGTTACATTACCCCCTATATGAAAACTGCAATATTTAATATACCCATTCGTACATTAACAATTCACAATCAGCAGATGCATTATGGTGTTGGAGGTGGGATAACTTGGGATTCAACATCAAACGATGAATATAGTGAAATCTTAGCAAAATCCGCTATATTAAACCGCACAGCAAGGTTCCCCCAATATCTTATTGAATCATTACTGTTAGAAAAAGGGCAAATTTTATTGCTTGATGAACATTTAACTAGACTTGCTAATACTGCATACTATTTTGATTTTAAATGCGATATTGATTCCATCAAATTACAATTGATTAAATTAGCCAGTGCAGAATGTGAAAGTATTTGTAAGGTCAGAATTTTACTACAACAAGATGGTCGATGTGATATTAGCAAAGACATTATTAACGTACCAATGGAAATCAATGAAATCACACTCGCACCACAATGTGTAAATAATAAAAATATCTATTTGTATCACAAAACATCAAACCGTGAACATTTTCCGCAACTAACGATAGGTAAAGAATATATTAATTTTAATCAAAACAATGAAATAACTGAATTTGTTAACGGTAATCTTGTGCTATTAATTAATAATCAATGGGTTACACCTAAAATTAAATCGGGATTATTGGCTGGTACTATGCGACAATTTTATTTGGATCAAAAACAAATAATTGAAAAAACAATTTTAATCGATGAATTATTAAAGGCTGATAAAATTGCTTTTATTAATAGTGTTCGCAAATGGGTTGAAATTGATGATAAGGTATTTGATCGGTTCAAGCAGATGTTGTGATCTACTATTATTGAAACATTCCGCCAGAATGGCGGCGGAATGTTTTATTAATTTAATATGTTATAGAATTAGCAAAATCTTGCTCTTCTTCTTGCCATCCTTTTGACAACGCTTTAACTAAAGCATCATAACCATTTTTGGCTAATGGAATATGACGTTCAAATGGTTTTGTTTCGATATGGTTTTTATTGTTTGTAACAATCCAACGCCCCTTTATAATCGCATCTCCATTGTAACTACCATGAAAACCATCAATAAAAAGTTTAACGGTTAATGTTGGAGTTGCTAGCGACTTACTCGAAATCAAATAATCTGGCAGTAACAAACTTAAATCTTGTACTAATCGTTCTTCAAGCTGTTGAGAAAGCGTCGAAACCCATAGATTATTTATAGCTGTAACATACTTGATATCTTCTGTTTGCAAAACAATACCAGATTTATTTAAGAAACTGGCTACATCAATGGAATCGATCTTTATAAAACGATTAGTTGATTTCATTGTTTTTGGTGTTTGAACAGGCAAATTACTAGCTAATTGGAAATAACTTTTGTCTTGCGTGTTTGCTGAACAGCCAACGAGTAACATAAATGCAGTTCCACAAAATGTTATAAGGAAATTTCGCATCATTTTATTCATTACTTTTTACCTTTCGCTTTCGGTTCTTGGTCTTTCTTATTTGGAGCAGAGAAAATCAACGCATTACTTTTATCATTAAGTGTATTAAGTAATGGTGTTAATTCATCCATCATTTGTTGAACTTTTTGCAGACTTTCATTCATTTGCTTATTAAGTTCTGAACCTGGTTGTATGCCTTTCATGGTTTCGTTTAACGTTCTTAACGTTTCTTGTAGATCGCCAGGCATATTTTGCATTTCATTACTCGCCATAATTTGATTTAATGAATTCATTAAGCGCTGAGTTGAAGCTAACGATTTATTAAATTCCGTCATTGTATTATTTAGTGGTAAATTATTGAAATTATCTAATAACTGCATCACTTTAGCTTGAATCTGTGCAATACCTGTTGACGTTGTTTCTATAGTATTATAACCATATAGAATGCTTGATTTAGCGTTATATTTATTTTTTAATTCAGGATAAAAATCAAGATCAATAAAAAGCGCACCTGTAAACATATTTGAAGTTTTTAACGAGGCTCTTAAGCCATTTTTTTGCTCGTCCATAATTAAGGTAGCAATATCGATCTTTTCATCAACCAACTCAGATAAGCGATCGGGCTCGATCCTAATTAATACGGGTACTCTTTGATTTAAAATAAATGTTTTATTTAACATTTCAGATGTATAAAATGGTACTTTAGATACCGTACCAAGGCGAATACCATGATACTCAACAGGCGCGCCTTCAACCAATCCAGATATGGATTCAGAAAGCATAATCAGAAATTCTTTATATTCTGTATATTGTGAATCTTGAATTGATTTTTTATCTTCATATAATTTATATACTGCATGTTGCTCAGCTGGCGCACCTAACTTAGAACCATCAGGCAAATCAAAACTTATACCGCCGGACATTAATACATCTAAAGAAGGCACATTAAGACTCGCACCCGATGAAGAAAGTGCTAAATCAATGCCCCCTTCTTTCCAAAAACGAACATTTTGAGTGACTAAAGCATCGTAAGGTTTGGTGATAAAAATTTGATATTTCATTTTACGTGAATCAATATCAAATTCAGAAGTTTCAACATTACCTACACGATAACCATGAAACATCACAGATGCTCCACGCGGAATCACACCGTTTTGATCACTTTCAAGATTAACCCGAATACCTTTAATACTTGGATCTGATAATGGCGGATTATCTGATAGTATAAATGGATTATTTTTGAAACTATGTGTATCGTTGCCGGATGCTAACTCAATATAAACACCAGATAAAATAGTACCTAATCCTGTTACACCATCACGACCAATCTCTGGTTTGACAACCCAAAAAATAGAGTCATTTTTAAGCAGCGGTTCCATATCATTATAGATTCGGCCTTTTATGACCACTTTTTCAAAATCTTTTGATAATGTTACTTCATCGACAATACCGATATCAACACTGCGGTTTTTAATAACGGTTTTACCAGCAACAATACCACTTGCATCTTTGGCAAGTAAGGTAAAAGAAGTCCCTCTATCAGCAAAATGAGAATAGATGATCCAAAGACCAACAATTGCAGTAACAATCGGAATAATCCATATCGCCGAAATGGCTCTAATTTTGATGATTTTCGCTAATTTACTTGATGTTGCCATAATGTTCCTATTTATTATAACTTTTATTTGGAGAATGATCCCAAATTAAACGCGGATCAAATTTTTGCGATGCAATCATAGTGATAATCACAACAGTTGCGAAAAATGTAACGCCTATATCAGGATAAACCCCCATCATTTGTTGATTTCTAACTAGTGAACAAACAACTGATACAACAAATATATCAATCATTGACCATTTGCCAATAAATTCTACTGCACCATATAATTTTTTCATTTTTAGGCAATTATGTTTATTTTTCTTTTTCACAGCTATTGCAAAATAGCAAAGCCAACTTAATGAAATTATTTTCAAAATTGGAATAACTATGCTGGCAACAAAAATAACTAATGCTACAGGTACATCACCCGCCTGCCACATATAAATAACACCATCCATAATTGTCGACGTTGACGGTGAACCCAAAACGACTGTTATCATGATTCCAAATACATTTGCAGGAATATAAATAATTAGTGAAGTGACCAATAATGCTATCGTCCATTGTATTTTGTCGCGATTTCTTACAGCACTTTTCTGTTTACATCTTGGGCATTTAGCATAAGCGATTGGCATCATAGCATGGCAACAACCACACAGCTTCAAATTTTGACTAATTGCCGTCTTACCAACTTTTAATGGTGCTTGAGCAAAATTATTGGTATGAATTTCTTCCCAAATTGTTTCAGGTGAAAAAATTACTTGTGCTTTTATATAAAAAAAGACAAATAAACAAAACGCCCAAAATGTACTTGTAACACCTATACTGCCATAGCTCATTAATTTTACAAAGCTAACCAAAATGCCTGTTATAAATATTTCAGGCATACACCAATGTTTAAATTTTTCATAAATAATTAATAAATCTCTTTTGCGATATTTTGACACTGTAAACTTTGAACAAAGCAAACTAATAATTAATAGATTTATTATGGGAAAAATTAAAACAAATAAAATAAATAGCGCTGAAATATAACTATATTTATCAAAAAAAAGAGTTTTAGGTATATCTAAAACACTTACACCATTAAAATTACCGACTAGGCGAATATCAATAAAAATAAAACCACAAGCAACAATAATCATAATGAGTGAACAAACAGCATACATTGTGGCTCGAAATTTCATATTAATGCTTTTTTTGGCTAATGTAGTATTACAACGAGGACATATAGCTTTATGTCCTATTGTTATATCGGATAATTCTATGACCAAATCGCAGTGCGAGCATAAAACATATTGTTGCTTATCAACAGTCATTATTTCCCTTTAATTTGATAATTCAGTTAAGTGTAAAGATGTTTCAGATTAGCATAACCTTTAAGTAAATAATTGATAAATTACTTTTACTCAATTGCAAGTGGGATAACTACTTTTAATATACAACAATGACTAAAACGTCTTCTTTGCTAATCATATCAAATGACATTTTTTTATGAAAGTATTACCTACCCCCATTAGCATAATTTGATTACTTGATTTTGAGTATTTCAGTTGGTTAAACAATATTTTTTACACGCTGAATTTAAAATTTTATCTCAAAGAAAAAATAAATAAAATCTCATAATAACCTTATACAAAGTTATATCGCTATCAAATCCATTTATCGGTTTACATCTAATCTTGAATATTATCGTTTCGTCACCATTTGTTACAATCAATTAGACGATAACCAGTAATATTTTGAAAAAAATTGTGAAGCATTTCCCATTATTAACTAAATGATTATTGGATATAAAAAAAACTTGATACTGTATAACAATACAGTATAATGTATATCAATATACTAACTCATTGGAATTTTATAATATGAACGAAAACAAACAACGAGCACTTTCAGCTGCATTAAGTCAAATAGAAAAACAATTTGGTAAAGGTTCTATTATGCGTTTAGGGGATACCCAAACGTTAGATGTTGATTCTGTCTCTACTGGATCTTTAGGACTCGATATTGCATTAGGTATTGGCGGCTTACCAATGGGTCGAATCGTTGAAATTTTTGGACCAGAATCATCAGGTAAGACAACATTAACTTTATCAGTTATCGCCCAAGCGCAAAAAGAAGGTAAAACATGCGCATTTATTGATGCTGAACATGCTTTAGATCCAATTTATGCGGCTAAATTAGGTGTGCAAGTTGATGATCTATTAGTTTCTCAGCCTGATACTGGTGAACAGGCACTTGAAATTTGTGATGCCTTAGTTCGTTCTGGTGCTGTTGATGTTATTATTGTTGACTCAGTAGCGGCATTAACACCTAAAGCAGAAATTGAAGGCGAAATGGGCGATTCACATATGGGATTACAAGCTCGCTTAATGTCACAAGCTTTACGTAAATTAACTGCAAATATTAAAAATGCTAACTGCTTAGTGGTATTTATTAACCAAATTCGTATGAAAATTGGTGTAATGTTTGGTAATCCAGAGACAACTACTGGCGGTAATGCACTTAAATTCTATGCATCTGTTCGTTTAGATATTCGACGCATTGGCGCAGTAAAAGAAGGTGAAGATGTCATTGGTAGTGATACACGTGTAAAAGTAGTGAAAAATAAAGTTGCTGCACCATTTAGACAAGCTGAATTCCAGATTCTTTACGGTTGTGGTATTTCTAAAGAAGGTGAATTGATTGATCTAGGTGTTAAACATAAATTAGTTGATAAAGCAGGTGCTTGGTATAGCTACAATGGCGAAAAAGTTGGTCAAGGCAAAGCGAATTCAATCAAATTTTTACAAGAACATCCAGAAATAGCCAAAGAGCTTGAAACAAAACTACGTGATTTATTATTAAATAGTCCTGCCGTTTTTGCTGCGGATGACGTAGATACTACATCGGAAGATGAAAGCTTTGAATAATGGACAAAAAACTCAATAAATTAATCTTAAATAAAGCTGTGCAATTACTTGCACAGCGCGATCATTCATCCTACGAACTAACGAATAAAATCATCCAATTTTTTACAAAGAAAATAAAATGTTCAGAGGATGAATACTATGAGCAATTAAACCAACTTAGAATAGAAACCGCTGATGTAATTCAATATTGTACAAATCAAAATTGGATGAACGATACACAATATATTGAAAAATATATTGTTATGCGTGCTAATAAAGGTTATGGAAGATATAAAATTGCTATGGAATTAAAACAACGCGGTCTATCCACTGACTTAATCCATGAACTTTTACGTATATTAGATATAAATTGGTCGTATAATGCCCATAAGCAATTATTAAAAAAATTTAAACAAGTTAATGTTAAAAATATCTCGGAAAAACAGAAAGTAATGCAATTTTTAGTTACTCGAGGTTATACTCAAGACGATATAAAAGATGTGTATAATTTATTGACTTAAATTTTGATAATATCTAAAATACACGAGAATTAAATTATTCAATACCCATTAGTTAAGCTCACTAAATCAATTTATTTTTCCTTTTATTTGCATGTAATATTAGCTAGATCAACTGTATTATAAAGAATATTTTACTTTTCTTTACTTTTCAACTTTAGTTGTAACAGGTATATTACTATGTTTAAAAATTTATCGTTTATATGGATGCCTAAATGAAAAGCACTGCAGAAATTCGTCAAACTTTTCTTGACTTTTTCAATAGCAAAGGACATGAAATTGTAGCAAGTAGTTCCCTTGTTCCTCATAATGACCCAACGCTATTATTTACCAACGCTGGAATGAATCAGTTCAAGGATGTATTTCTAGGGATAGAAAAACGTCCTTATACCAGAGCAACAACGGCACAACGCTGTGTTCGCGCTGGCGGTAAACACAATGATTTGGATAATGTGGGTTATACTGCTCGACATCATACTTTTTTTGAAATGTTAGGAAACTTTAGTTTCGGTGACTATTTTAAACATGATGCGATTCATTTTGCTTGGGAGCTATTAACCAGTGAAAAATGGTTTAATCTTCCTAAAGAAAAATTAACCGTCACTGTTTATGAAACAGATGATGAAGCATACGCAATTTGGGAAAAAGAAATTGGTATACCCAAAGAACGTATCGTGCGTATTGGTGACAACAAAGGGGCTCCCTATGCTTCAGATAACTTCTGGCAAATGGGTGATACAGGACCATGTGGACCGTGTACAGAAATTTTTTATGATCATGGTGATCATATTTGGGGAGGACCTCCAGGCAGCCCAGAAGAAGATGGTGATCGTTTCATTGAAATTTGGAACATTGTCTTTATGCAGTTTAATCGTCATCCTGATGGCACAATGGAACCATTACCTAAGCCATCGGTCGATACGGGTATGGGCTTAGAAAGAATTGCTGCTGTTTTACAACATGTTAATTCCAATTATGAAATCGATTTATTTAAGAAATTAATTCATGATGCAGCACAAATAATTCAAACGAAAGATTTAGAAAGTAAATCTTTACGTGTTATTGCTGACCATATTCGTTCTTGTGCATTTTTAATTTCTGATGGCGTATTGCCTTCTAATGAAGGTCGCGGCTATGTTTTACGTCGCATTATTCGACGGGCAGTGCGTCATGGACATATGTTAGGTGCTAAAGGAATATTCTTTTACAAATTAGTTAAGCCTCTCATTGATGTAATGGGAAGTGCAGCAGTTGAATTAGCGAAAAATCAAAAAATAGTTGAAGATGCACTTAAAATTGAAGAAGAGCAATTCTTAAAAACATTAGAACGAGGATTGTTTTTACTTGACCAAGAATTGGTTAAAATCACCGATTCGGTGTTACCCGGCGATGTTGCATTTAAACTTTACGATACATTTGGTTTTCCATTAGATTTAACCGCAGATGTATGTCGCGAAAAAAATATTACCATTGATGAAGATGGATTTAATCAATGTATGGAAGAACAACGTAAACGTGCTCGTGAATCAAGTGCTTTTAGTGTTGACTATAGCAATGTGATTAAACTTGATGATAAAACCGAATTTTTAGGTTATCAAGCTACCGAAGCATCAGGGAAAGTAATTGCCATTTTCCAAAATGGTAAAAAAGTAGAAAGCGCCAATGCTGGTGAAGAAGCTATTATCATCTTAGATAAGACGCCATTTTATGGAGAATCAGGCGGACAAATTGGTGATAAAGGTTTATTAACTTCTGCAAACGCCGAATTTACTGTTTTAGATAGCCAAAAATATGGCAAAAGCATTGGCCATATCGGTAACCTTGTTAAAGGTTCCCTTAAAGTTGGTGATTTAGTAACAGCGGCAATTGATGTTGAGTTAAGAGAACGTATTAGACGCAATCATTCAGCGACTCATTTATTACAAGCTGCATTACAACAAATTTTAGGTAGCCATGTTCATCAGAAAGGTTCTTTAGTGAATGACAGCTATCTGCGTTTTGATTTTTCGCATAATCAAAGCATCACACAAGAACAAATTGTTGAAATTGAAAATCTAGTTAACCAACAAATTCGTTGTAATCTACCTGTTGACGTTGAACTGATGCCAATAGATGAAGCTAGAAATAAAGGGGCAATGGCGCTATTTGGTGAAAAATATGAAGATATTGTTCGTGTTCTAACTATGGGCGATTTCTCAATTGAATTATGTGGTGGTACTCATGTAGATAGAACGGGCGATATAGGCTTATTTAAAATAATATCTGAATCAAGCATCGCTTCTGGAGTTCGCCGTATTGAGGCAACCTCTGGACAAAATGCGATGGATTTTATACACCATGAAGCAAATTTATTAAGCCAAATTGCACAATTGGTTAAAAGCGATAAATCAGCAGTTTTAGTTCGTGTAGAGCAGTTGCTCGAACAAACTAAACTACTTGAAAAAAACATCGAGCAATTAAAGGCGCAAAAAGCTAGCCAACAAAGCGCACAATTAATTAATCAATGTGAAAAAATCAATAATAAAAATTTACTAATTGCTAAACTTGATAATGTCGAGGCAAAAGTATTACGTACTATGATTGATGATCTTAAAAATCAATTAAAAACAGGAGTAATTATTTTGGCTGCTGTTAATGATGACAAAATCAACTTAGCCGCTGGCGTAACAAATGATTTAATCAATATTGTCAAAGCTGGCGAATTAGTTTCCCAATTAGCATTAAAAGTAGGTGGTAAAGGCGGTGGGCGGCCTGATTTCGCCCAAGCAGGTGGAATGGATCTGTTAGCATTACCAGAAGCATTGTCTTCAATGAAAAAGGAAATCAGTAATAAATTACAAGCAAGTTAGCCAGATATATTCTAATATTGGTTAATAAGATATTTATTAATCGAATATTTGAATATTTCTGTAAAATTCCGTCTTTCTGTCATATTGATGGGGGGCTGACGAAGCTATATCTTAAAATTGTGATGTATACTTAACTGATATTAGGAGATCTAATGTTAATTTTAACTAGGAGAGTAGGTGAAACACTAATTATTGGTGATGATGTTGTTATTACTATTCTTGGGGTGAAGGGTAATCAAGTCAGAATCGGTATTAATGCACCTAAAGAAGTCTCAATTCATCGAGAAGAGATATACAATAGAATTCATCAATCTCAGAACAAAAATGATGAATTACCCGAGTCCAAAGAGTAATTTTGGGCATGAAATAAACAACTAGCACGCGTAAGCAAAAAAATGTTTGACTTATTTTTTGTAAAACGTAATATGTGCGCCACGACATTATGATTTTGTTGTTCAAGCAAAGTCATAATGTTTTTGGTGAGATGGCCGAGAGGCTGAAGGCGCTCCCCTGCTAAGGGAGTATGCGGTCAAAAGCTGCATCGAGGGTTCGAATCCCTCTCTCACCGCCATTTTAAAAAATTAAAATATGCATCCGTAGCTCAGCTGGATAGAGTACCCGGCTACGAACCGGGCGGTCAGGGGTTCGAATCCCTTCGGATGCACCATTTTAACAAATTCAAAATGCATCCGTAGCTCAGCTGGATAGAGTACCCGGCTACGAACCGGGCGGTCAGGGGTTCGAATCCCTTCGGATGCACCATTTTTTTACGAACTTACACGCATCCGTAGCTCAGCTGGATAGAGCACTCGGCTTCGAACCGAGCGGTCAGGGGTTCGAATCCCTTCGGGTGCGCCATTGCGGTTGAATCCCGATATAATTCTAGTATACTAAGCTCACAAAATTTAATATCTATAATCAATCTACTTTTTGATTTATATGTTTTGTTAACTATATTAGAATAACTGTTAAAGTAGAAAGATATTTCCTTATTAATGAGAATGGACGTTATTTATGTTGGATCCGAATTTACTCCGAAATGAATTAAATGTTGTCGCTAAAAAGTTAGCTCGTCGTGGATTTAAATTAGATGTTGATACTATTAGTCAACTAGAAGAAAAACGCAAAGTACTGCAAGTTGAAACTGAAAGCTTACAAGCACAGCGTAATGCTCGTTCTAAAGCTATTGGTGAAGCTAAAGCTCGAGGCGAAGACATTACAGCCGTACGTGAAGAAGTTAATAAACTCGGTGAAAAACTGAATAATGCTAAAGCTGAGCTTGAAATCTTACTAACTAAAATTAAAGATATCACCTCTACTATTCCGAATATTCCTGATGACTCTGTACCTGATGGTAAAGACGAAAACGACAATGTCGAAGTTTCTCGCTTTGGAACCCCAAGAACATTTGACTTTCCAATCCAAGATCATGTTGCATTAGGCGAACGTTTTGGAGGATTAGACTTTGCTGCAGGTGTAAAACTAACTGGCGCACGTTTTGTTGTTATGAAGTCACAGATAGCCCGCCTACATCGTGCTATCACACAATTTATGTTAGATCTTCACACAGAGCAGCATGGTTATGCTGAAATTTATGTGCCCTATCTTGTCAATCAGGCCACTTTATTCGGTACAGGACAATTACCAAAATTTGCAGGTGACTTATTTCACACAAAACCACTAGATGAAGAATCAGAAAGCAGTAATTACGCGCTTATTCCAACTGCTGAAGTACCAGTAACCAATTTGGTTCGTGACGAGATTCTTGATGAAAGCGCGTTACCTATGAAAATGACTGCACATACTCCATGTTTCCGTTCTGAAGCGGGTTCTTATGGTAAAGATACTCGCGGTTTAATCCGTATGCATCAATTTGACAAAGTAGAACTGGTGCAAATTGTTAAACCAGAAGAATCTATGAAAGCTTTAGAAGAGTTAACCGTACATGCAGAAAAAGTATTACAATTACTAGAATTACCGTATCGTAAAATTGTATTATGTACAGGTGATATGGGCTTTGGTTCCTGTAAAACATATGATCTTGAAGTGTGGGTACCGGCTCAAAATACTTACCGTGAAATTTCTTCTTGCTCTAATATGTGGGATTTCCAAGCACGCCGTATGCAAGCGCGTTATCGCAATAAAGCTGATAATAAAACTTATTTAGTACATACGTTAAATGGCTCTGGTTTAGCTGTAGGACGCACGTTAGTTGCAATTATGGAAAACTATCAGCAAGCAGATGGAACAATTAGAATTCCATCCGTATTAGTACCTTATATGAATGGTGTTGAGGTAATTGGATAAATAAAATTTATTCCACTACATTACATATAGATAATAGCGCTAATCATTAGCGCTATTTTTTATTAACAAAGGTGAAAGAATGATAAAGGGCGTTGCGCTTTCAATATTTGCATCATGTCTTTTTGGTTTACTATATTACTACCCTGTTCTATTAGAACCATTGTCAGTTGTTGATATTTTTTGTTGGCGATTATTAACCTCCTTTCCCGCAATAATTATACTAATTATTGTCGAAAAACAGTGGTCAGCTATTATCAATTTATTTATGCGAATTAAACAACAGCCACTGATTTTAATTGGTCTAATATTTTCTTCATTTCTGTTGACCATCCAAATGTTAATTTTTATTTGGGCTCCGATCAATGGACATGGATTATCAGCTTCATTAGGCTACTTTTTACTGCCATTAACGATGGTCATTTTCGGGCAAATATTTTATAAAGAAAAGCTAAGTATTTTTCAAAAAATAGCAGTCGTGCTCGCCAGCATAGGTGTTGTTTTGGAAATTTATATAACTGGCGCGTTTTCGTGGGAAACAGCCGTTATTGCATTGGGTTACCCAATTTACTTTATGACACGCCGTAAATTGCAAATAGAGGGCATTTCAGGGACATTTTCCGATTTCTTTTTTATCTTTGTAGGCTGCCTTATTTATTTTATTTTACACTACTCTTTTAATCAGGTTATAAGTGACCTATCTCACTTTCATATTTTTATTCCAATGCTCGGTATCATTACTGCCATTGCTTTTGCCATGTATTTTGTTGCGAGACGGTTATTACCACTTGGTTTATTTGGATTACTGGGATACGTAGAGCCAGTACTGCTAACTCTTGTTTCGGTGTTATTTTTGCATGAATCGGTATCTAAAGAGCACATCGTTCCATATGGGCTTATTTGGTTATCCGTTTGTGTTTTGGCTTTAGAAGGTGGCATTTATCTATTACGTGCGGTAAAGCGCAAAAAATTAAAATAAATACAAATAAGGCACCATTATAGGTGCCTATTAAGTGTCGATAGCTTATTACTTACTGAATGTTACTGGTTGACCATAACTTTCTATAATCGCTTGGATTCTATCAAGTGTTTCACGAGGAGGCGCTTCTACTCCTTGTAATTTGTATTCATCCCCCATGGTATCCCATTTATAAGCGCCCATCTTATGATAAGGAAGTAGTTCCACTCGTTCAATATTATCCATACCTTCAATAAACTTACCCAGTAAATGTGCTGAGTCGTCGTCGTCCGTCCATCCAGGAACCACTACGTAGCGGATCCAAGTCCGTTTATTAATTTTTTGTAGATGTTTGGCAAATTCAAGAACACGTTTATTAGATACTCCGACAAGTTTTTGATGGATTTCATCATTGACTTGTTTCAAGTCAAGCATCACTAAGTCTGTGACATCTAAAAGATCATCAACCGTTTGGTCTAACTGTCTAGCATAACCATTAGTATCTAAACACGTACTGATACCTTCTTCATGGCAGGCTTTAAACCATTCAGTGATAAATTCAGATTGTAAGGTAGCTTCGCCACCTGATGCTGTAACACCACCGCCATTAGGCATGATAAAACTTTTATAAGAAACAATTTCTTTCATCAGTTCTTCAACAGTGACTTCTCGCCCAGCTTTTAAATCCCAAGTGTCACGATTATGGCAGTACAAACAGCGCATTAAACAGCCTTGAAAAAAAACAATGAAGCGAATTCCAGGACCATCAACAGTACCAAAGGATTCAAAAGAATGAATACGACCTTTTATAGGTAGTTTCGTTGTCATAATAATGTTTTGTTCCATAAATATTCTCTAATAATTACTCACATTGCTTTTTGCTTTATATTTTAATTCTTATTCTAACTCAGATAATACTTTGCATACACCAATTGCATTAATTGATATGTTTTGTTTTTGACTAAATTATACAAAAAACAACCATATTTAATAATGCTTGCTGTACTACAATTTTGTTAACTTTAAAACAGCTATTTTTGCTACTTAATAAAAAAATAGCGCCTTAAAGGCGCTATTTAAGTTTAGTTTTTCAGTTAACCAAATTACATTGATTGAGTGAAAGTACGTGTAATAACGTCTTTTTGTTGCTCTTTAGTTAATGAATTGAAACGCACTGCATATCCAGATACACGAATTGTTAATTGTGGATATTTTTCAGGGTGTTCCATAGCATCTAATAATGTTTCACGGTTTAATACGTTAACATTTAAATGCTGACCACCTTCAACAGTAGCTTCATGATGGAAATAACCATCCATTAAACCTGCTAGGTTACGTTTACGTGCATCATCATCTTTACCTAAAGCATTTGGAACGATAGAGAAAGTATATGAAATACCATCTTTAGCGTAAGCAAACGGAAGTTTAGCAACAGATGTTAATGAAGCAACCGCACCTTTTTGGTCACGTCCGTGCATTGGGTTAGCACCTGGTCCGAATGGAGCACCAGCGCGACGACCATCTGGAGTATTACCAGTTTTCTTACCATATACAACGTTTGAAGTAATGGTTAATACTGATTGAGTAGGAATTGCATTACGATAAGTTTTAAGTTTTTGAATTTTCTTCATGAAACGTTCAACTAAATCAACAGCAATATCATCTACACGCGGATCATTGTTACCGAATTGTGGATATTCACCTTCGATTTCAAAATCAGTTGCTAAACCATCTTCATCACGGATCGTTTTCACTTTCGCATATTTAATTGCAGATAATGAGTCAGCTGCAACAGATAGACCTGCAATACCACAAGCCATAGTACGAATAACATCACGGTCATGTAACGCCATTAATGATGCTTCATAGCTATATTTGTCGTGCATATAGTGAATAGCATTTAAAGCTGTCACGTATTGTTTTGCTAACCAATCCATAAAGTGATCTAAACGAGCGAACACTTTATCAAAATCAAGATATTCGTCAGTGATTGGATCTTCTTTAGGACCAACTTGCATTTTTAATTTTTCATCCACACCGCCGTTGATTGCGTATAGAAGAGTTTTTGCAAGGTTAGCACGAGCACCGAAGAATTGCATTTGTTTACCGACAATCATTGGGCTTACACAACACGCAATTGCATAGTCATCGTTGTTAAAGTCTGGACGCATTAAATCATCATTTTCATATTGTAATGATGAAGTATCAATTGATACTTTAGATGCGAATTCTTTAAATCCACTTGGTAAGTGTTCTGACCAAAGGATAGTCATGTTTGGTTCTGGTGATGGACCCATTGTATATAAAGTATTTAAGAAACGGAAAGAAGTCTTAGTTACTAATGTACGGCCATCAATACCCATACCAGCGATAGATTCAGTTGCCCAAATTGGATCACCAGAGAATAATTCATCATATTCAGGTGTACGTAAGAAACGAACCATACGTAATTTCATCACGAAATGGTCAACAATTTCTTGTGCTTCTTGCTCAGTGATTAGACCTGCTTCTAAATCACGTTGGAAATAAATATCAAAGAAAGTCGAAGTACGACCTAATGACATTGCTGCACCATTTTGAGATTTAACTGCAGCTAAGTAACCAAAATAGGTCCATTGAACAGCTTCTTGTGCCGTTGTAGCTGGAGCTGAAATATCAAAACCATATTTTGCAGCCATTTCTTTAATTTGACCAAGTGCACGATGTTGCTCAGCAATTTCTTCACGACGTTGCATGGTCATTGGTAAATCAACACCATTTTCAAAGTCAGCTTGTAAAGAAGTGAATTGAGCAAATTTATCTTGCATTAAGTAATCAATACCGTAAAGTGCCACACGACGGTAGTCACCAATGATACGACCACGGCCGTACGCATCAGGAAGACCAGTAATAACACCTGATTTACGACAACGAAGGATATCTGGAGTATAAATATCAAACACACCTTGGTTGTGAGTTTTACGGTATTCAGTAAAGATTTTTTTGACTAATGGATCTAAAGTTCTATCGTAAGCTTTACAAGAGTTTTCAATCATCTTGATACCACCAAACGGGATAATAGCTCGTTTTAATGGTTTTTCAGTTTGTAAACCAACAATCTTCTCTAAATCCTTTTCGATATAACCCGCATCATGAGCAGTGATAGTAGAAATTACACTTGTATCAAAATCAACTGGTGTATGAGTGGAGTTTTCAAATTTGATGCCTTCCATCACTTTGTCCCACAATTTAGTGGTAGCATCGGTAGCGCCAGCTAAGAAAGATTCATCACCCTCATAAGGTGTGTAATTTGTTTGAATGAAATCACGAACATTGACATTATTTTGCCAATCACCTTCTTTAAATCCTTTCCAAGCCTTTGCTTGTACTTCGTTTAAATTACTCATAATTATTAACCTCAGGTTTACAAAAATACCTATTTATCCTCTCCAATATGAGGATAAATATCTTAAAATCAATGTGGTTTACGTAAATATAAAGCCCAATATGGTAGCGCAACAGCTAACCCACCTAAAATATTCCCAATTGTTACAGGAATTAGATTATTTAAAATAAAATGCTCTACAGTTAGTTCTTTAAATGTATCTGGTGATACCCCTACTGCAGTCCAAAACTCAGGCGATGCAAAATTATTAATTACAATTCCCATAGGGATCATAAACATATTCGCAATGCTATGTTCAAAACCGCTAGCAACAAACATTGCTACAGGTAAAACCATAATTAACATTTTATCAAGTAAGCTACGTCCAGCATAACTTAACCAAGCTGCCAAACAAACCATCAAATTAGCCAATAAACCAAGAAAGACGGCTTCAATAAAAGTATGGTGTAACTTATGATCCGCTGTTTGCAGGACATTTAATCCCCACAATCCATCAGCAACCATATATTGACCAGAAAACCAAATAACTGTTACAAACAGTATAGCACCAATAAAGTTACCAACATAGACTAAAATCCAATTACGGATCATTTTCTTCCACGTAACTTTATGAGTCATTTTAGGTAATATCGTTAGTACAGTTGACGTAAAAAGATCAGCACCACAACAAACAACCAACATTAATCCTAATGAGAAACATATGCCACCAACTAGTTTGGCTAAACCAAAAGCAACAGTTGCGGTGCCAGTTGTTACGGTAATATAAAATACGAAAGCAATAGAGATAAACACACCTGCAATAATAGCAGATAAAATCGTACTACATGGGTGTTTACTTAATTTGTAGTTGCCAAGGTCTTCGGCAATTTGTGTCATTTGTGCGGGGGAATATGAATCCACAAGTTTATCGGTACTCAAACTAACATCCTCAAAAAAACTAGGGTTTTATGAGACGCATAGTATACTCAAAATTTGAAGTAGATCACGTTTTTTTTTATTAAAAAATTTTTAAACCACAAAAATCTTATTTTTTTAAAGATATTACTGCCGATAAAATTATAATTTCATTCTTAGTTCCTTATCTTATCCGTGATAGCTATTATTAGATAACATAATGTTATCTGTTATCTAATATATTACTTACTTTTATCAGATAATTACGTGATTCTTGAGAAACATGTGATGTGACTATTTTTCGAAAAACTTGTTGTGGTGTCATTGAATTTATAATATCAATTGCGCGATCACGATCATTAGAAAACGTCCGCAATACACTACCTGCCCCACCATTATAAGAAGTAATCATTGCATACCTTAAAGATACAGGATTATTAATACCTGCCAAATATTTCGTTTTTAATAATGATAAATAAGCGGTACCCATATCGACATTATTACGAGGATCAAGTAAATATTTCCTCGTTGGTTCTCCTGATTTACCACGTAATTGGAAAATATCACGTCCTGCAGTATGCTGCTGAACTTGCATTAACCCAAGCGCATCCGAGCGACTTACCGCATAAGGGTTAAAAGCAGACTCGACTTCCATAATTGCTAAAATTAAACGCTCATCAATGAAATAGCGGTTTGAAGCTTCCGTCACCAATGGTAAGAATTTTCTTGCTCGTTCATTAATGTGATTCGGAACCAATTTAATTTCCACATAAGTAATGCTGTGCATGCCCGATGGGCGAATTTTCAAGTTATTAGCCAGCACATAATCAGCAAAATTATTCGCTCGACCACTCCAACGAATAGGTTGCCGTTCTTGGTCTAATACTTGATTGTATAAGAAAGGCTCTTGTGACAAATCTTGACTAATTTTATCATGACGTATGATATCGACAGGTTCGGGCATTAGTAATGTTGAAACTATCGCTTCTTTTAACGATTCTATGGGAGAATCAGACAAAGTTTCAATTGTTATCACACCAGAAACAAAGTTGATATGAACTCGAGTTTGTAAATTATCCTCATACTGAACATAATCTTTTGGGCCAGCGATAAGGACTTCCTGAGGCCCCCAAATTTCTTCTATATTATTCGCATATTGACCAATTAAAATATTGAAAGCATTGGTGTCTTTAATATAAAAATCTTCATTATTCTTAGATGAATTACCACCTGAACATCCATTTAAAAGGCTCATTGCTATAAACAACGTAATGATCTTTTTATTGTTTTTCATGTTATACCTCAGTTTTGGGGTTTATATCCATCAATAACAACTTCTTCACCTTCAAATAAAAATTTAATCATTTCTGCTTCAATCTGTTTACGATGCTCTGGATTCATCATATTAAGTTTATTTTCGTTAATTAACATGGTTTGCTTTTTGAGCCATTCTTGCCATGCAGGCTTTGATATTTCATTGAAAATTCGTTTACCAAGTTCACCAGGATAAAGCTGAAAATCTAAACCGTCTGCTTCTTTTTTTAAATAATGGCAATAAATAATACGACTCATTTTTAACTCTTTTAGATGCAATTAACCAACAGAATTCGATTATACCTGAAAATAATTAAAGAAAAGAAGTAAATTATTGAATATGTTTTGAATTTAAAAATTTTTTACAGATGAATATTAATTCATTATATTTGAATAATTATTTACTTTACTCTGCTATTAATTAGCATAAAATAAATGGTAATTTATTCAATAAAAACAGATAAGGATTTAACAATGCAGCCAAAGATCACACGCCAACTATTTGATAAGATCATTTTACCCGTTTATGCGCCAGCCCAATTTATACCAGTTAAAGGGAAAGGTAGCCGAGTATGGGATCAAAATGGTGAAGAATATATTGATTTTGCTGGTGGTATTGCAGTCAATGCCCTTGGTCATTGCCATCCTAGACTAGTTAAAGCATTGCATGAACAAAGTGAAAAAATATGGCATGTTAGTAATGTTTTTACCAATGAGCCAGCCTTAAATTTAGCACAAAAACTTATTGATAATACTTTTGCTGATCGCATCTTTTTTGCCAATTCTGGAGCAGAAGCAAATGAGGCGGCTTTCAAATTGGCTCGCTATTATGCTATTGAAAAATACAATCCTTATAAAACTAAAATTATCGCCTTTCATCAATCTTTTCATGGACGAACATTTTTTACAGTCTCTGTCGGTGGTCAAGCTAAATATTCAGATGGTTTTGGTCCAAAACCTGCTGACATTATCCATGTTCCATTTAATAATCTGGATGCAGTAAAAGCAGTGATAGACGATCATACCTGTGCCGTTGTGCTAGAACCTGTACAAGGTGAAGGGGGATTAACCTGCGCATCACTTGAGTTTTTACAAGGTGTTCGCGAGCTTTGTGATAAATATCATGCCTTACTCATTTTTGACGAGGTTCAATGTGGAATGGGCCGAACTGGAAGCTTATATACTTATCAACAATATGGTGTAACACCTGATATTTTGACTTCTGCCAAAGCGCTTGGGGGTGGATTTCCAATTAGTGCTATGTTAACAACAGAAGACATTGCTACAGTAATGCATCCCGGCGTCCATGGTACAACTTATGGCGGTAATCCTTTGGCCTGTGCAGTTGGTTGTGAAGCATTTGATATCATTAACACCGCAGAGGTTTTAGAGGGGGTACAAAAACGTCGTGCAATCTTCATTGAGCATCTTGAAAACATTAATGATAAATTTAGAGTATTTCGAGAATATCGGGGTAAAGGTCTATTATTAGGGGCAGAGTTACAACCAGAATTCCACCATAAAGCCCGTGATTTTTTAAATGTTGCAACAGAATTTAAAGTGATGATATTAAATGCAGGGCCAAATGTGTTGCGTTTCACGCCATCGTTAATTATTTCGGAAGAAGAGATTCGAGAAGGCATGATGCGATTTACAAAAGCAGTCGAAAAAGTTGTCAATGCTTGAGTTTTTCTATACAGTAGCGGCATTTAAATCAATTAAGTGCCGTTAAAGCATTTAAAGGATACTTTTTATGACTGATATTCGTCCATTAAATTATGCAAAAACACATTTTATTTTAAGTGCTCCAGATATTTCTCATTTACCCAGTGATAGTGGTGTAGAGGTAGCATTTGCTGGTCGATCTAATGCAGGTAAATCCAGCGCACTCAACACATTAACTAACCAGAAGTCTTTAGCTCGTACGAGTAAAACACCTGGGCGAACCCAATTAATCAATCTTTTTGAGGTAGAAAAAAATTGCCGTTTAGTGGATTTACCGGGTTATGGCTATGCCCAAGTTCCTGAAGCGATAAAACGCCAATGGCAAAAATCGCTAGGAGAATATTTACAAAAACGCGAAAGTTTATTGGGGCTAGTTGTTTTAATGGACATAAGACATCCTTTAAAAGATTTAGATCAACAGATGATTCAATGGGCAGTTTCGGTTGAAATTCCAGTCATGTTGTTACTGACTAAAGCGGATAAACTTGCCTCTGGTGCTGTTAAGAAGCAAGTTAATATGGTAAAAGAAGCCATTTTACCTTTCCAAGGTGATATTACTGTTGCACCATTTTCATCACCTAAACGAGTTGGACTTGAAGCATTAAAACAAAAACTAGATGAATGGTTTAATCAACAGTAACTAGAGGAATCATTCAATGGATAGTTCAGCATTTTCATTTCAATTATTATCACCCGATCTTATTGTCGAGAGTTTGGCTTCAATTGGCATATATATAGATTCGGGTTTAACGGCTTTAAATAGTTATGAAAATCGCGTCTATCAATTTCACGATGAAGAACATAAACGTTATGTTGCAAAATTTTATCGTCCTCATCGTTGGAGTCGAGAACAAATACTTGAAGAACACCAATTTACTGAACAATTATACCGTGCTGATATTCCTGTAGTGTCGCCACTCGTAATCAATAATAAGACATTACATGAATATCAAGGCTATCTATTCGCTTTATTTCCTAGTTTGGGTGGTAGACCCTATGAAATGGATAATCCAAATCAAATGGAATCGGTAGGTACGATGATTGGTCGTATACATCAAATTGGTGCAACTGAAACTTTTTCATACCGCCCAACTATTGGACTTGAGGAATATGTTTATCGCCCGCAAGAGATCTTATTATCCTCAACCTATATTCCCAATAGCATTCAACTCGATCTCAAAACAGTATTGAGCAAGCTGATCAAAACGATTGAACAATATTGGCATAATGATTGGCAACCAATACGATTACATGCTGATTGCCATGCTGGTAATATTTTGTGGCGTGATGATAATGCTATATTCTTAGATTTTGATGATTCTCGTAATGGCCCAGCAATTCAAGATCTTTGGATGTTGCTCTATGGTAATCAACAAGAACAACGCCTACAGTTAGATGAACTGCTTGAATTGTATCAAGAGTTTTATGATTTCGATAAAGAACAACTTAAATTGATTGAGCCTTTACGAGCAATGCGAATAATTCATCATCTGGCATGGATTATTGAGCGTTGGCAAGATCCAGCCTTTCCTATTGCCTTTCCATGGATAACTGATATTGATTTTTGGAAACGACAACTATCTGAATTCAACCAACAGATAAATGCCCTTAAAGCGCCACCATTACAATTGATGTCGATATTCTAAATATTAACTGATAAAGTAAATAATAAATCCAAATAGATTGCGGTTATAAATCCAAAACTTTGCATAAAATTAATTAGTCGATTATTGATTGAGTAATGTTAATAAATTAGTTAAGTCTGGAGAGTTTGCAACCAATTGTTCTTTTTTCAGCTTGGAAAGTTGCTTTATACGATACTCTAATTTTAAAGCGGTAGACCTGTCGCCAACTTTTATTTGATAAACAACATAAATATCTTTATGACCTTTTAGATATTTAGCGCCACGACCATTTTGATGCTGCTGTAACCGCCTAGATACATCTGTTGTGATTCCAGTATACAATGATTGGTTAGATGTTCTAATAATATATAAAAACCATGTTACAGCGTTATTTTGCATAATAATATTTTTTATAACTAAGATACAAATTGGGTATGATAACACTGATTGTGTATAAATATATTTTTATATGCTTTAGTTATTAACTTAATCCGATGTATTTCTTTTAAAAGAAGTCGAGAAGTTTACAAACATTATTAAAATTATTGTAGTTGATTCAAATCTGTTGAACCATGGCTGATAAAGCAAAAATTGATATTTTTCAGTCTATAAAAATCATTATTAATTGTTTTTAGTAGAAAAATATTTTTTTAGACTAATTGATTTAGTGACATAAATAAAAAGTGAAAAATAGATTAGAAAGTAGATCATGTTATTACTAGTTCCTATTTCTTGGTAAGACAGATAAGTAATTTCTGCCATAGTGGTAATTAAGCAAAGAACAAAATAATAAGATAGAAAAATCGGTGCTTTAGTATTTTTTTTAATGATTAAATTGATTAAAAATACGATAGAAGACAATATCACTAAATAGAGTAACGTTGACAAAATATCAAATTGATATTCAGTAAAATTTAAATATAAGGCATAACTAATAGAAAAAAAGTTAAACAATAATACTGTTAAAATCAGAATAATCGGTATCTTTTTCATCGGTGCTACCTTACTTTAAATTTTACTCATTTCATAATTTCAAAAGTCTAGTAAATATAAATAATAATACTGTTCTAAACTTCAGCTTTAATAATAACTTTTAATACTGGCTGTTCTGGGTTCGTTGATATATCAATAGCTTCGCTTAATTTATTTAATGGATAAACATGGGTTATCATCTCTTTTGTGTTGAGTTTCCTTTTTTCAAGTAGATCTAACGCCTCAGGAAACTCATACGGTGTAACGGAATAGGTTCCAATAATGGATATCTCATCTTTGAAAAAACGATTGACATCAAGTGTGACTAATTTATTTTTATCAAATCCTGAAAATACGATTATTTTACCAGCTCTTCTTACCATATTAACGGCATCTGCAACTAAAGAGGAAACACCAGCAGCAATAACTATTACATCGACACCTTGGCCATCAGTGATTTTATTCACCTCATCTATAATATTTTTTTCCTTAATATTTATTGCATAATCACAACCAACGTTTAGTGCTTTTTGTAATTTAAATTTGGACATATCACTGACAATCACTTTATTGGCACCTTTAATCTTGGCTAATTGAGCATGTAATATCCCAATTGTTCCTGCTCCCATGATTAAAACACTATCATTTGGTCTAATATCTGCTTGCTTTAATCCATGTAAACAACAGGCAATAGGTTCGATTAATGTAGCTTCTTCATCGGTTACATTATTTGAAACTTTATGAGTTAAATGGTTCAAATGTAATTTAGGGATACGAATAAACTCAGCAAATCCACCGGGATCGATATTATTGGTTCTAAATTGTTCACAAATCGTATAGTGTCCTTTATTACAATAGTGACAAGTAAAACAAGGGACATGTATAGCAGTGATCACTCTATCCCCTATCTCAAACTTGCTAACATTTTTACCTTTTTTGACAATTTCACCGACAACTTCATGTCCTAAAACTGTAGGTTTATTGACTGAATCACCACGAATCTTTTGAATATCAGTACCGCATAAACCACATGCAAGCATTTTTATTAATACTTCATTATCGGAAATTTCAGGAATAGGAAGATCTTCTGTTCTTAAATCATTTTGCTTATAACACACTGACGCTTTCATTTTAATTACCCTTTTTTCGATGGAATTCTAATTGAGTTTTTAAATCATAAAATGGTTGATAATAGTTATTAAATACTTGGTCATAATATTGCGTTATTTGTTGATTAGGCATATATCTGACTATTTGATTTTCAAATTGATTATCAATATCTTTATCTAAATAATGATTTTGATACCCCGCTAACATAACTGCCCCTTTACATACGGCTTCTTTGATATTACAAGATACTATTTCTCTTCCAAGAATATCGGCCTTTAACTGCAACCAAACTGGATTTTTTGCAGCTGCTCCTATCACTTTTATTATTGGATGATGAGTAGAAGTTAGTTTCTCAATAGTTATAAGTATATTTTTTAGTTCAAAACATAATCCCTGAAAAATAGCCAACAATGTGTCTTGTAAAGAGCTGTTTTCAGCAAAACCATACCATAAGCCTTTAGAATCAATATTACGTTTCGGAGGGCCACTACCACGTAAATGTGGAATGAAAATATTTAACTTCTGCTTTATATAGTTAATATCGGAGAGTTTATTAAATAGTGATTCGATAAGTAGATCAAAATCTTCATTACTTACACAATAAGTCCGTTTAAACCATTCAATACTATATCCAGCCGAAGGAAGAGATGCATAAAGAGTATATAAATCATCAATTACATATTGACCGTTTGACAAATGACTGTTTAAAAAGCTTTTATCAAAATTAGCTTGTTTAAGTAAAAGCAACAATCCTTCAGTAGTACCAGTCGAATTAAGTATTTCTCCTGATTTAAGTCTAGCGGCTATAGAACCACACATATGATCATGACCACCAATTGATACATAAATAGGCTGACTACAATTAAGTTTACTTGCTAATGATGACTTTAATTTCTCAATATTTTTACCTGATTGAACAAAATCAGAAAATAAGTTATTAATTTTAAAAATTGACGAAATTTTTTCTGACCAACAATGGTTTTTTAAATCATAAACCAAGGTTCTTGATGCTAATGAAGGTTCAGCTTTTTTAACATCAGTTAATTTATATGCAATATATTCGGCTATGCATAACCATTTAACTTTATTTAGGTTAATATCACAGTTTTCTTTTATCCATAAAATTTTAGTTAAACTATAATTACTATGAATAGGAATACCTGTAATGGTATAAAGTTCGTCATCACTAAATTTTGTATTAATATCCGCGAGATTATTTTTTGTCCTTGTGTCATACCATGTGATAGCAGGACCTACAACATCTCCTTTTTCATCAATAAGAACACCAGACTCACCCACACTAGCAATCGCAATATTTTTTACTTGTTCAGGATCAGAAAGTGAGCCAATTATCTCAATTATCCCTTTTTCTAATTGATTGTATAACTCTGTAATATCAAAATCAGAACCATATTTTGTGATTACTTTTGGTGTAACAAAAGAAAAGCTATTTACTAGTTTTAAAGATGGCAATTCAAAAACACACAATTTACAATTTGTCGTCCCAATATCAACGCCAATTGAATACATATTAACCTCCTTATTTACTCTTTTTGTCTATTATTTTCAAGCAAATCAAATGTACACCCAAAATAAAAAATTCAATTTATTTATATATTTGAAACAACTTATCTTTAAAAAAATTGTAGCTTTCCCTATTCAGATAAGTTAACTTATCTGATTTAATACATTGATTAATAATATGGGTGTACGTTATTTTTTAGGCTATATCCCAAGATTTCTTTGTATGACGATACAATATGAAACAAGTCACAAATATTATTGGAATTAAAGCTAGAGCAATATAATTTCCTTCAAATACTTTGACTGCCCAAAAACGATAAGGATTGCCACCATCTAATAGACTTGAAAATTCACCGTCGGTTTTTACTGGAAAATTAATACTTTTTGCAATATTGGTAATAATTGGTGCTACAGATGAAGCAACATAAAGATTAGCAATTAAACAAGGTATACCTATGATAAATGATCTGACGATATTACCACGACAAGCTAATACCACCATTGATATAGGCACCCAAATATTTGTTAAATCACCTAATGGTAATAGTCGGTTGCCAGGTAAAATAATTGATAAAATCAAGCCGACAGGAATTAATAATAATGCAGTGGAAAGTACGGACGGATGACCAACAGCAACAGCAATATCCAAGCCGATGTATAAGTTTTTTCTGTTAGGAAACTTTTTATTCAAAAATTGTTTTACCGCATCAGACAATGGCAATAATCCTTCCATTAACAATTTAACCATTCTCGGCATAATTAACATTACAGCACCAAGATTGATAGCTAAATTTAAAATACCTTTAACATCATAACCTGCTGCAATTCCTATTGCCCCTCCTATCACAAATCCAATCATCATCGGCTCGCCAAATATACCAAATCTTTTTTGAATAGTTTCGGGATCAGCATGTAATTTTTGCAATCCTGGTATTTTATCTAATATTAGATTGCCTAATACACCGATAGGAAAGAAAATGACAGAAGAAAGTGTCGGTAATGATATACCCGGTAATTCAAAATATTTTTGAATCATAGGGGCACACCAATCAGCAAGAATAAAGGTTATTACTGCAGTTATGCCTGCTATAATTAACCCATACATAAAACTACCAGTACTGCTGTAAACTAATGCACCAACAAAGGTAAAATGCCAAAAATTCCACAAATCAATATCAACTGTTTTAGTCCAATTTAGGGTTAACATTACAATATTAATAATAATGGTCATTGGTATTACAAAAGGTGCAATCGGAGATGCCCAAGCAATTGCTGCCAATGGAGGCCATCCCAAATCGATTACTGGTAAATGAATTCCTGCATGTTCAACTAAGTCCGAGGTGGCACTGCCTAGGCTCGTACCCAATAGGTCGAAGATAACAAAAATACCAACAAAACCCATACCAATGGTTAATGATGAACGAATTGCCCGACCTATCTTTACACCTAAACAAAGTGCCATAATAAAGATCACAACAGGCAACATGACGGTCGGACCAAATCCTAATATGTATTGAACAACTTCCAGTAGTTTGTCAGCCATAATCAATCCCCTTTCAAAATCCTAACGATTTCGGCCAGGACATCTTCTTCACCTATTGTAGTGATTAAAGGTACTCCATTGATAATTGGTGTTTTTTCTAACTTATAGGATACTTTAGAAGTCACAATAATTAAGTCAGCCATACCATCTTGAGATTGAACCGTTGCCACATCTGACTGAATGTTTTCGACTTCAATTCCGTGTTCAGCACAATAATTTTTGACTTTTTCCGTTGCAATAGTTGAAGTAGCAATACCGCTAGTACAGGCAAAAATAATTCTTTTTTTCATAATGATGCTCCTTATTTCAAAATATCTTTTAAAATATTTTTAATTTCAAATTTGTTATTACTTTCAACTATCTTTTGCAAAATCATGTCATTGCTGAACGATGATGCTAATTTCATTAAAAAAGTTAAATGTGTATCGGATTGTTTAAGTAACAATCCAAATATAATATTGACGGGTAGATCCTCATCAGTCTCTGCATTTTTAAAAATAATGCCTTCTTTACTGGTTACAACAAACATGCCATCTTTTTTAACAAATTCGCAGTCTACATGAGGCATAGCAACATTTAGTGTTTTCAACTTAAATCCTGTAGGATGTTCATTTTCCCTTTGAATAACTTTTTCTAAATATTGCTCAGTCACATAATTGTTATCTAATAATTCATGACTTATAGATTTAAACATATCTTCTCGACTTGAAAAGTTTTTGTTTAAAAATATAATATTGTCATCCAATTGTTCTAATTCCATAATGACCACCTATTTTTATTTTAATGATGGATGTTTAATAAATTCATAGATAATATTTTGTTGTAAACTACTTGCTGAACATCACCTTTTGCTTTAAGTAGAACTTTAATAAGATTGTATTCATTATTATTAGCAACATATTGTTTACCAATTGAACTAATATAAGCTCTACGCAAATCACCACCAATATTAAGTTTGACTACATTATATTGACTAATTTTTTGTAAAGTTTGATCATCAATTCCTGAACCTCCATGAATAACTAGTGAGACTGGCGATATATCAGATAATTTACCCAGTAAATCAAAATCAATTTTCGGTTGTTGTTCAAATCCATGAACATTACCAACTGATACGGCAAGTGTTGCACAGCCAGTTCTTTTCACGAACTCAAGGACTTGATTAGGATCTGTTTTACGATCCGCTTCATTAACCTCATCATCTTCTTTTCCAGTAATAGCACCTAATTCAGCTTCTACAGGGATATTATATCCACCACAAAAGTCGACAACTTTTTTCGTCAATTGAATATTTTCTTCAAAAGGTAAATGAGAACCATCAATCATAATTGAGGTAAACCCAGCTTCAACGGCTTGCCTTACATCCTCAAAAGTTTTTCCATGATCTAAATGTAAACAAAAGGGTGTTTTCATCGTACTAGCTCGATTACGTACCATATCTACAATATATTTGTAACCAGATAACACAATGTTTGTTGGTGCAATTTGAACCATACTTGGAATATTACTTTCCTCAATTGCATCTAATATGGCTAATGTTGTTTCCAAATTTGTTGTATTAAATGCGCCAGCTAAAGTTTTCTGTTTTTTAGCTTCACCTATTAAAGTATACCCATTGACTAATGCCATAATTTACTCCTACTTTCGTCTAAGTGTTGTCCCCAAGTAGTTAACATTTGACTTTAACCATACATTACCAAATTCAATTGGCTGACCATCATCAAAGTAAACTAATTGTTCTAAATGAAGAACTGGAGATATATCGCTAATATTTAATATATCTGCGCGTTCTTTTCCTACCACTCGGGCTGAATATCGACAATCCGAG
This sequence comes from Gilliamella sp. B14384G12, assembly GCF_016101825.1. Lineage (NCBI taxonomy): Bacteria > Pseudomonadati > Pseudomonadota > Gammaproteobacteria > Orbales > Orbaceae > Gilliamella > Gilliamella sp. B14384G12. Next base: position 177,472 of record NZ_JACFPU010000002.1, read on the forward strand.
TGATCTATCTTTTTATGACTAATCCGCTCTAATTCACTAAATAAACTATATTTTGTAAAATCCACATGCTCTATTTCTGGACATAAAGACAAATTGATTCTATTTTCTATAAACATAATTTTTTCGCCATTAACGCTTCTTACCCGTTCCATATAAAAAATGTTCGAATTAACTGGAACTTGTAATTTTCCACTAATATATTCGTTTGCTCTTTCAACTCTTTTAGTAATAACTTCGGTAGTGAACTTAACATGTTGCATCTCTAACGATTCTGCAAATGACTGTAAACCATAGCCTAATTGATAGGAGATATTTTCAGCTTTTACATAAGTTCCTTTTCCTTGAATTTGTTCTAAAACAGATTCATTAATCAATAATTCAACCGCTTTTCTAACTGTGCCTCGACTAACAGAAAGTATGCTCATAATCTCATTTTCTGAAGGAATTCTATCTCCAGCTTTCAAATCATTACGATATATCTGATTTCTTATCCACTCTTTCACTTGTACGTAAAGTGGTGTGCTAGAAAATTTGTTTATATTCATTGGTTACCCCAAAATATTGGTTAAGTTAAATATACATCCATAGACAACTATGTACAACTATGGACAACCTGTTTTTAAACAAAATGTGAACTTAATCACATTTTATTGTTAATTGATAATATTCAGAACATGGATAGCATTTAGCTATCCATCTAATAAAAAATAATTTGTAACTAAATAACAATATAGAATTGTTGAAGAAATATCTTTTTTTTGCAAATGAAAAGTATCAATTTTGACAAAAATTAAAAACAAATTTATTATGAATCATTAACAAAGCCAACACTTTTAAGTTTATGCAAAAATCAATGACTCATATCTCCATTTAGAAGATTTAGATGATTGGGTATCAGACTAGACCAATAGACTATTAATAATTGGTTCTTTATTTTGTCAATTTATATATCTTTTTCTATTAACCTTAAGGAGTAGAATTGAAAATTACTCATTGATCTCTATTGTTTGTCCTAATTCGTATCTTCTTAAAAATTGACAGTTTCATTTACTTTAAGCTTGATAGTGTTTAAGATAAACCAATTTTTTGATGTATCTTGGGACTTAAAATTTGAATAACTTTGCAAACATTATTGAAATTGAACGCGGCGATATGAAGTTCGCTTATGTAGAAAATAATGAAATAAATTATTTAGAACTTTTTGATCAGTTTTTAGCGGAAGAAGGACATCATGAGTTACTTGATCCCAGCGATAAATTAGAACGATATACTTATCTAATTAATCATAATCAAAGCAAATTTATTTTTAAAATTGATGGTGGAGTAGAAGAACGTTTAGAGCGTCGAATTATTGCTAAAATTACAGGTGATTTTTATTTCAATTTAATTCATAAGTTAGCAAAAATTTCACTTGATAAATGCGACATCGCTTATGAGCTGTATTTGGTCGCATTTGATAAAAAAACCAAACGTCACTATATGATATTCAATTTTGTTGAAGGTCGTTCCTTGAAATGGGAAGAAATGAATAAATATGGCGATCAAGTAAAGGATTGTATTGAAAAATTACATAGTTATAATTTGGTTTCGAATGACGTACATGGTGGTAATTTTATTTTAACGCCAGAAGGAAAGATTAAAGCAATTGATTTGACCAATTCGGGCTTTATTTGGTTAACTAAGGCCAATGATGCTATCGAGCTAAAAGAACGTTTCAATATCAAAATTAAAGTACCCGTTATGGCAATGGCAATTAAAAAATTTACTCACGGATTTAAAAAATTATCTCGTAAATTACGAGGTAAAGAAGTCTAATATAACAAATGAGAGAAATTTTATTTCTCTCACATTTCTAATTTGCACTTTAACAGTATATCTTATTGAATTAATATCAATAAACGTTCTATTTTTGATTAATAGTCTTATTCCTTATGCAAACACTAGCAAATCAATACGTAAACAGCTAGAATTAATTAGCTTATCCTAAAAAGGGCGTTACATGAAAAAGTTACTTGGAATTTTTACAATATTTGCTTTGCTAACTGGCTGTACATCTCAAAAAATGATGTCAATTTATCAAACTGAAGGAGTAGAAATTGGTCAAAACTCGTCAGGCATAGATATATTGAAGAAATATAGTACATCAAGACCTATCACCATACTTCGCTCTTCATTATCACTCTGCATCGCTCAAGAACTTGATAATAGTCCTGTAGTACTTACTAATGAAAATTATTATGGTTCAAATTGGTGGTCTTATTACAATATGAATAATCATCAATCAATTACTGTCAGTGGTGGTGACACAATAAAACTTGTTGAAGGTAATAATGTTGTTGCTAATGCTGTAACGGATTATCAATATTACTCAAAATATTTTATAAGTTATACTTTAACGACTACTCGTAATAAAAATGGTATTAATTACCTATTTAGTAATATTAAGCAAGCTCAGCAATATACTGGCTCATCAATAAATGATGGATTTGAGTATATCAAAACGGTTGAAAGAGCTCATCCAGACTTGGTTATTGAGGCTCTAAATAAAGAAGTAGATAAAATTCAGGAGTGTTTAGTACGCCAATAAGATTGCCGTAATGTATAAAATTCTGTAAAAAAGTTTGAGGTTAAGCATACGTTTGAGTATATTTTATTTAATTATGTAATTGTTTTTAGTAAAAAATAAAATCATTCAATACAATATATTGTTAGTATAATTATTATTGTTGTAGATTATACTTACTTTCCATTGTAAATCAGATGACACCAATATCAATCCCTCCCTCTTATTAAAGTTCTTGTTACTTTATTTAAGGAATCTTTAGCATCATGATTGTTGTTATGCTATTGCGAATTTAAATAACATTAAGAATGTAGTTTATAGTAATGCCATCATTTAAATAATATAACTGTTTAACAAATTCATCGCCGACTTGAATATTACAATAATTAATCTAACAGTCGAATTATTAAAATTTAATGATAATGACTAAATTATTATTGATAATGGTCATTATTATTATATTATTTATGGCTAAATATTCATCATTTAATAAAAAAGGACAAGATAGACATGGATACAAAAAAATTAGTTGGAATTATTATTTTTAGTAGTTTATTAATTGGTTGTGCTAAAGAGTCATCACAAACCATCGTTTCCCCAACAGTCAATAGTTATAATTCACAATATAACGGTGTGAAAACCAGTATTGCTGTAGGTAAATTTGAAAACCGTTCTAATTATCAAAATGGTATATTTTCAGATGGAGTTGATAGGTTAGGTAATCAATCAAAAACATTGCTCATTAGTCATTTACAGCAAACTAATCATTTCAATGTATTAGATAGAACAAATATGGGGGAACTGGCTGCTGAAGCAAATTATAAAAAACAAAAGCAAAACATAATCGGCGCCAATTATATTATTTCTGGTGATATCACTGAGTTTGGACGCAAAGAAGTTGGGGATCATCAGTTATGGGGAATTCTTGGAAAGGGTAAACAGCAGATTGCTTATGCCAAAGTTAATTTGAACATCATAGATATTAATACATCTCAAGTGGTTTATAGCGTGCAAGGCGCAGGTGAATACAGTTTATCCAACCGTGAGGTTATAGGTTTTGGTGGCACAGCTAGTTACGATTCAACTCTCAACGGAAAAGTATTGGATCTCGCTATTCGAGAAGCGATTAATAATCTAGTTAATGGATTAAATAATGGTGCATGGAAACCTGCAACAAAATAAAAAATTAAAAATCAATTATTAAAGGATTATCATAATGTTAAAAAAACAATATATTACCTATTTATTGTTTTCAGGAGTTTTGTTGTTATTAAGTGGCTGCCAATCTTCAAATACAATCTATTATTGGGATGGTTATCAAGAAAATCTTTATAACTATAATCAACCTGATAAATCAAGCTATTCTGAACAAATCTTAGCTTTAGAAAAATCCATTGAAAAAGCAAAATCAGCCAATAAACCTATTCCCCCGGGGTTACATGCTCACTTGGGATTATTATATACAACTCAAGGAAACAACAATAAAGCTATGGAACAATTTGAATTGGAAAAAACACTTTTTCCAGAATCCAAAAACTTTATTGAGTTTGTTGAACGCAAATATCAAGGACGTTAATTAATGAATAATAAATTTATTGCTCTATTAGGAACTTTATTCGCACTCTTTATGCTAGTTGGTTGTTCAACACAAAAAGAAAACTACGATTACACCGCATTTAAAGAAAGCAAACCCGCTTCTATATTGGTCTTATTACCAACCAATCAGTCAAACGAAATTAATGCCAGCTTTGGGGTTTTTTCACAAGTAACATTGCCACTATCAGAAGCTGGATACTATGTTTTTCCAGTTAACTTAACTAATGAAGTATTTAAACAAAATGGATTAACCGTTGCGGATGAGATACAATCGGTTAGCCTAGCAAAAATACGACAAATCTTTAATCCTGATGCTGTTTTATATATCAATATCCAAAATTATGGAACGAATTATCAAGTCATTCAAAGTGACACACGGGTAACATTAGACGCAAAACTAGTCGATGCCCGCTCTGAAAAGATTCTTTGGACTGGCTTTGCATCTGCTTCAAGTTTAGAAAATCAACAATCTAGCAATAGTCTAATATCGAGTTTAATTTCTGCTGCAATTACACAAATCACCGATACTGTCAGAGATCACAGTATTGCAATTTCTGGAGTTGCTACGGCACGATTATTTACACCAAATCCAATAAAAGCAAATGGAATATTATATGGACCTTATGCAACGACTAAAGTAGAAAAATAGATTAATTTAATCTAACTCCATATAAATTAATAACTTTATAGTAAACTCAAGGCGGTATTAATTACCGCTTTTTTATTAAGAAAGTAATTTTGTACTTTATTTTTATTCAATATTTTTAAATAATACGATAAATGTTTATATTGGTTATGCTAATTATGCTCCCTTAATACAACAAAATGCCCAATTAACGGTTATTGAAATACCTAATCACCTTTTTCCTACTATTGAATACAGTATGGCCCTACTCAATCCAACAAATATTGATGCAAAATTATTTATCGATTTTTTACAAAAAAAGCAAGTGCAAGAGTGCTTACTTAGATACGGTTTTTCCTAAATGACTATTATTTAAAAATTTAATGTTTTGAAAGATAGTTAAATGACTTACATTAATTACATAATTAGTTATATAACTTTCTTATTCTTCTGAATTTTTCATCAACAACTATACTGTTTAAGATTCCAAAGCGAAGTTAAACAACAAAAGGTTGAGTTATGAGCATGACGAAGGATTTCAAAATTAACAAAATTTACATAGGATCGCTACCCTTACCCATTTTTGCGATTTGTTCAATTATTGTGATTATTGCTGCCCAATTAGATATGTTGCCAAAAACACTGATTGGGGGATTTGCTGTTATTTTACCATTAGGTTGGTTTTTAGGAACAGTAGGTCAAAATATACCTTTTTTTAAAAAATTTGGAGCTCCGGCAATTTTATCGTTAATTGTACCGTCACTATTAGTTTACTGCGGTGTTTTTGATGAAAATACTTTATCTGCGGCCAACATGTTAATGAGAAACTCTAATTTCCTACTCTTTTATATTGCCAGCTTAGTATGTGGTAGTATTTTAGGTATGCATAGAGTCATTTTAATACAAGGTTTTATTCGGATGATGATTCCGATGTTACTTGGTATGTGTCTAGCTGCTTTAGTCGGTGTCTGTGTTGCCGTTGCTTTTGGTGATACTTGGGAACATGCTTTTTTCTATACTGTTTCGCCCGTTATGGCTGGAGGAATTGGTGAAGGCGTATTACAACTGTCTAACGCTTATAGTAATATCCTTGAGCAGGATTATGATAAATTTGTAAGTGCTTTAATTCCTGCAACCGTAGTAGGTAACTTTTTTGCAATTACCTTTACCGCCATAATGAGTCGAATTGGTGAAGTTAAACCTCATTTAAGTGGCCATGGGCAATTAGTAAAAATTGAATTTGATGGTTTAGCTGATGCTTTAAAAGAAGATAAAACGCCATTAGACGCCAGAGCAATGAGTGGGGCGGTGATGATTTTAGCCACATTATTCATATTTGGTATGATTTTAGAAAAGATAACTCATTTCCCTGGTCCGGTATTAATGATTATTGCCACTGCATTTGTTAAATATTTTCGTTTATTACCTGAAAGTGTCGAACGTGGTAGCCAACAATGGTATAAATTTATCTCGGGTAATTTTACTTTCCCTTTAATGACTGGCCTAGGTCTACTATATATTGATTTAAACAGTGTTGTAAATGTTTTAACTATTCCTTATTTTATAACCATTATTTCTGTAGTATTTACCGTATCAATGACAGGTTTTGTCTGTAGCTTTTTCCTAAAAATGTATCCTGTTGAAGCTTCAATCATCTCATCATGTCAAAGTGGTATGGGTGGAACGGGTGATGTAGCGATACTGTCAACAGCAAATAGAATGAACTTAATGCCATTTGCACAAGTTGCAACAAGATTAGGAGGGGCTTTAATGGTAATATGTACCACAGCATTATTAAGATACTTACATATGTAGTTGTATAATATTATAAAAGTAATGAGAACTATGATTTTAAAAGTAATTAATACAATATAAACAACAAAAATATTAGTTATTAATTTAATAGTTTTTAAGTGTAATCAGAAAGGAATAATCATGAAAACAGTTCAAGAAAAAGCTTTAGCCATTAGTAAACAAATGCATGGTAAATTTGAAATCAACTCAAAAGTACCCGTTAATTCAATGTCGGATCTTAGTGTTGCTTACACGCCTGGAGTAGCAGCGGTTTGTACAGAGATCGCACAACATCCTGAATCTGTTTATGAATATACAAGTAAACGTAATTTAGTGGCAGTGATTACCGATGGTTCTGCGGTATTAGGACTTGGTAATATTGGACCAGAAGCAGCGATTCCGGTTATGGAAGGTAAAGCGATATTGTTTAAACAATTTGCCAATGTAGATGCAATTCCTTTATCGTTAAATACTCAAGACCCAGATGAACTTGTTAAACATATTGCTGCGCTTGCACCATCCTTTGGTGGCATTAATCTTGAAGACATCAGTGCTCCACGCTGTTTTGAAATTGAAAAACGTTTACAAGAAATTTTAGATATTCCTGTTTTCCATGATGACCAACATGGCACTGCAATTGTTGTTTTAGCTGCATTATATAATGCCCTGAAAGTTGCAAATAAAAAACTTGAATCAGCCAAAGTGGTAATAAACGGTGGAGGCGCGGCAGGTATTGCTATTGCAGATATGCTATTAGCTGCTGGGGTAACAGATCTAAAAGTAGTCGATAAAATAGGAATTTTATCTGAAGATGATAGTTCTTTACCTTCTCATCATATGGCAATGGCAAAAAGAACTAATCGTTCAAAACAACGAGGAACCTTACAAGATGCAGTAAAAAATGCAGATGTATTTATCGGTGTTTCAGCACCAGGTGTATTAAAACCTGAATGGGTTTCTACAATGGCAGAAAAATCGATTATTTTTGCTATGGCTAACCCAACACCTGAAATCTTTCCAGAAGAAGCCAAAGCGGCTGGAGCTTATATTGTTGGTACAGGGCGTAGTGATTATCCTAACCAAATCAATAATGTTCTAGCATTTCCGGGTATTTTTAGAGGGGCTTTAGATGCAAGAGCCAAAAATATTACGTTAGAAATGCAATTAGCCGCAGCCAAAGGTTTAGCAAGCATTGTATCGAATGATAAATTATCAGTAGATTGTATTTTACCAAATGCCTTTGAACCAAATGTAGCAAAAATAGTTGCAGAAAGTGTAAAAAATGCAGCTAAATATTAATTGACCATTCTAAAATTATCTAATTTATTTCAAATATACCTACTAATAATCTTTTTTGTTAGTAGGTATTTAATACCTTAGTACAATGATGTTAGTATTAATAAATTGAATAATAAAATGAAATATCTTTTTAATCGATTGACGTTAAAATTTAAACTCATTAGCTTAATTTGTCTAGTATTTATACTTTCAGTTATTGCGCAAAATATTTATATTATCCACATTGTGAACGATGAATATTTAACTAATTCTCGTCAACAAGTTGAAAATGTTGCTAATATAATTTCAAATTCAATTGATTTTATTGATAGAATACAAAACCCAATCCCACTAAATCTAGATTTTATTCAAACAAATACTGAGCAAGTTAGAAAGTTGACGCAAGTTGATTTTGTTGTCATTTTCAATATGCAAGGTGTTCGTTATTCTCATCCTGATAAAAATAAAATAGGTCGATTCGTTGTTGGGGGGGATGAGCAAAGAGCATTAAAAGGTGAATCTTATACATCGATCGCTAAAGGAACATTAGGTGATTCTGTTCGTGCATTTAGCCCTATTTTTAATGAGCATCATCAGCAAATTGGCGGAGTACTAGTAGGTCAAACCTTAAAAAAAATTGACCATTTAGCAGCAAGGACAAGTCAACCTATTTGGTTATCATTAGTTGCATCCCTAGTCATTGCCATCATTTTAGCCTCATTATTATCCCGTAATATAAAAAAAATCCTATATGGACTTGAGCCATTAGAAATAGCGCAGCTTTTTGAAGAGAGAAATGCAATCATCAGAACGGTTAAAGAAGGGATTGTTGTGGTTAATCGTCAAGGGGATATAACCCAAATTAATAATGAAGCAAGGCGCATATTACGCATTAGTAATAGTAAAGAGAATATCATTGGACAACAGATTGACGACATCATTCCCAATACTCGGTTATATGAAGTCATGATGACGGGTGTTGCTCAATATGATTGTGAGCAAAATATCAATGGTGTCGTGATTCTTACCAATAGAACCCCCTTGTTTGTAAAAGAATCTTTAGTTGGAGCCATTGCTTCGTTTCGGGATATGACTGAGGTTCGACAATTGGCCGAAAATCTTACCGGAGTGAATCGATATGCTGATGCATTACGTTCTCAATCCCATGAGTTCAACAATAAATTGCATGTAATTTATGGTTTAGCATTCAACAATAACAAGCAAGAACTAATTGATTATTTAGAAGAAATAATAGGAAATAAACAAGCCGAATCAAATGTGATTAGTCAAACAATAAAAGATCCTATTATTGCTGGTTTTTTAAATAGCAAATTTAGCAGAGCGAGAGAATTAGGTGTTTGTCTATCTTTAAATGTGGATGGTGAATTAAAACTTATTCCCAATACCTCTGTGACTCATAGTTTAATAACAATCCTTGGTAATCTTATTGATAATGGTTTAGATGCTGTTCAATTTTTAGATGAGAAACAGATAAATGTAAATTTAGTTATATCCAATAATACCTTTCAAATAGAGATTATTGATAATGGAAATGGTATTTCAGAAGAAGATACACAATACATTTTTCAAAAAGGATATTCAACTAAAGGGGATAATCGAGGTATTGGACTTTATTTAGTTTTAGCAAGCATCGATGAGTTAAATGGTCATATTCAATTATGTGATGTAGATAATAAAAAAGGCGCCTGTTTTAAAGTATTATTGCCTCTAAAAGAGATCTACAGGGAGAAAGAAATTCATGATAGAAGTTTTAATAGTTGAAGATGACCCTATGGTTGCTGAATTAAACAAAAAATATTTACAAATGATCTCAGGTTTCAATCTTATTGCCAATGTCAATAATGGAGAACAAGCATTACATTTTATCCATGATAACCATATTGATCTTATTTTACTTGATGTCTTTATGCCAAAATTAAATGGTCTTGAACTTTTACAACATATACGTATTAGTTATCCACAAATCGATATAATTATGGTTACAGCCGCATGTAATACTGGCGATATCCAAACAGCATTACGGTTAGGTGTGATTGATTACATTGTTAAACCTTTTACTTTTGAACGATTAAGAACAGCACTCATTTCATACCAAGAACGAATTCGTTTATTATCATCATCAAAAATACTTAATCAACATCAGCTAGACGATCGTATCTTTGCAAAACCAACTATTCATTATAAAAATCTACCTAAAGGTATCGATAGCCAAACATTAAAAAAGGTTAGAGAGGTAATCATTAGCTATAATAATGAATTCTCAATGAGTGATATTGTTGAATTAATTACTTTATCAAGAATATCATTAAAAAAATATCTTGATTATTTGGAAGAACTAGGCGAACTTGAAAGTTATTTAACTTATTTATCAATTGGCCGACCGGTAAAACGTTATATCTATCAAAAGTAAGTTTTTTGTTATCAAATAAGTAGATATTAAGCTGAACCAATAAACGTACAACTTGAAACTCATTGATTATCATTCTCAATAGTTTATTATTTTATTTTCTTATAATAATTTTTAAATAAAACAATGAAAATCAAACTAATTTCTTTTCTAATAACAGCTTTATTTGGCGCAAGTTATGCTCAAGCATATAATTATGATGCATCAACAGATATAAAGTTACCCTTTAACCAGATCAATGAACGCTATTTTCTCACAAACAGCAGTAATCTACCTATCAATATTACGACATCTGATGACTTGACCGTTAATAGTGAAGGATCATTTCATCTCGGTTTTACCGGTAAAACCGCAACAGAACCTGCTTCGATTGCTAACGGTGATATCAATATGAAAGTTAACGGTAATTTTCAAATTTATAATGATACTTGGATTGGCAAATTCGATACAAAGTTTTTTACTGAGTATTTAGGGTTACATGCTGATTTTCCATATAATCCTGTTGATCATAATATTGATTTGCATGTAACTGGAGACATTAATGTCGAATTAGGCGCTGACAAAAAAAGAGGCGGACTCATGATTTTATCTGGTAATGTCATGGGAACAGGCCCTATAACTACTGGAAAAATAACAGTGAAAGTAGATGGTGATACCAATATCCGTAGTGGTGATAACCATTTAGCGGGAACATCATCATCGCCAGCAAAACTAATTACACGTAGTTTTAATATAACGGGTGGCGATATTGAAATTATCGGCGCTAAAACAGTATTAGAAACAACTAATAATGATATTCAAAAATCTTCTGTTGTAATAGGTAAAACCGGAAAAATGATCATTATGCGCGGAGGTACTGTTGATTTAAGTCATGGTGGTAACTTTGATGTTATTGATAAAGGTATATTAACGGCTAGTAGAGGGGATGGTTTTGTTAAACTTTCATCTAATGGACAACTTAATATTGATAAAAAAGCCACAATTGAGTCAACTAAAGGTTCGCTATATATAAGTAATCAACATAATAATACCTCTCATCTGAATATTGCTGGAACCATTAATTTTGGTATATCAGATACCAAACAATATAATACTATTCATGGAGATAATGTTAATATTCTATCTTCCGCTAAAATCTCTGCAACTGATGACTTTATTAAAAACAGTCTTAAATACATTTCCTCTGAAATAAATGCCACCGTATTATCTGCAAATAATTCCTTAAATATTTCTAATATTAAAGATGGCGAAACTAAAGCGCTAATTCAGAATATTTATGGTGACCTAAACTTTAAAAAAATTGGAAATGAACTCAAATTTGTTAATGCAAGTAATGTCACCGACTTTAGTAATATACAACATACCAAATTGGCAGCAGAACGACAAATTTCTCGTTACTACGAGCAAGTTGGAACAAAAGTTAAAAATATTGCCAAAGGTTTTGCACAAAATTTAGCAAAAGTATCCTACCAATCACTTTACAATACATTCACAAATGGCAATGTAAGTTCTGATAAATCTTTAGCTGGTGATTTAAATTGGGATATTCTAGCTGCCATAGGAAGAGGAAATTTGGCTATTGAAAATAAAAATACTCCATTATATTTCAATCGGAATTTAGCAGGATTATATAATAATAATCATGGGTTGCATTTAACAGAAATCGCACTGAGTTCGTTTAATTATACTCGAAATACATTAAATAAACGTATTGAACATTTTGATCAAACTAACAAAGGAATGGATGATAATTTTTGGATAAATTTAATTAATCATCATCAGAGTGCAAATAATTACCAAGGTATCTCTGGATACAAATATACGTCTAATGGTTTCATCGTGGGATATGATAAACAAATAATAGATAATTTTTTAGTTGGCACAACACTTAGTTATACTTCCGGTAAATATAAAGATAAAGCGGCATCCTCAAATGATTCTGATATAAATAATTATCAGATCCAATTATATTCTGGTTATCGTTTTTCTAATAATATTACTACTTCTGCTTATGTTGGCTATACTTATGGAAAAAATCACCTAGATTCCCATGACAATTATTATTCAATTAATGAAAAATTCCACAGTAATACTTGGAATGTTGGAAGTACTGTTGGATATAATTGGCAAGTCCAAGAAAAGTTAACTTTAATACCGAGTATTAGTTTAAATTACCTTTATACTGAAAACAGTTCCCATAATGCTAGCTATAATAAAATTGATTTAGTTAAATATGGTAAAGCGTCGAATTCGGCATTTTTAATACCAATGGATATGACCATTGATTATTCAATTTTCAAAGATCAGGATAATCAAATATCATTAAGAGCTAAAACAGGATATATAGTAAATTTAAGTCATAATGAATTTGATAGTGATATCACTATCAATGGAGTGAATGGATTAGCAAAAATGAGTGCTCATACCGCCAATCGCTCCAACAATCAATACAATCTAGGTCTTGGACTAACCTATCACTATAATCTTTTTGATTTTAATATTGACTATCAATATTATGGTGAAAGCAAGAAAAACTCAAACTATATTACAGCACTTGCTAAATTCGGTTTTTAATAATTTAAAATAAAAATATGATGCTACATATATATTATTTATGAGCATCATAGATCTCAATATTAAATTTTTAGATATTAATAATGTATTAATTATCCATGGTGATCTCATCTAAAGATAATTTGAAACTAGGAACAAAGACTTCTAAAAAATAGTCCATTTCAGGACTATTACGTTCTGATAAGGTTTTTTTTAAACGCTGTTCAGCTAATCTAAATTCGTTATTACCAGCACTCAGTTCCTCAATCGTCTTTAAATACGCACATAAGGCATCTGCTTGTTTTACTATACTTTTTTCTGCTTCATCGTAATAGTCATCATCGATCAATAATTTAAAATCATCCCGTAACTCTTCAGGAAGCATATTAATAAGTTTATGTTGTGCTATTTTTTCAATCTTTTTATATTCAATCGTAATTTGTGGATTGTAATATTTTGTTGGCGTTGGTAAATCCCCTGTTATCACTTCAGAAACATCATGATACATAGCTAATAATGCAATTCGTTCAGGATTAACATTACCATTAAATTTTTGGTTTTTTATAATCCCTAAGGCATGTGCGATAAAAGCAACTTGCAAACTATGTTCAGATACATTTTCAGTTCTTACATTACGCATTAATGGCCAACGATTAATTAATTTTAATCGTGATAAGTGAGCAAAAAAATGGCTGCCGTTCATATAAAATTCTCTTTTTTAGAAAATAAAAACGCCTCCATATAATGGAAGCGTTCAATCGATTAAAATATATTGATTTAGAGTTTTATGCTAAAACAAGTTGCTGTGTACCTAAAGCAAGTGGAACACTTTGCTCTTCAGTAAATGTCACATATTCCCATGCTTCTTGTTTTGCCAATAATGCTTGTAATAATTGGTTATTTAAAGCATGCCCTGATTTATAACAAACAACTTCACCAATCATGTTATGACCGCTCATGTATAAATCACCGATAGTATCAAGCATTTTATGACGAACAAACTCATCTTCAAAACGTAAACCATCTTCATTAAGTACTTTGTAGTCATCAACAACAATAGCACAATCCAAACTACCACCTAAGCACAAACCTTTTGATTGTAATGCTTCAATATCACGCATAAAACCGAATGTTCTAGCACGGCTAATCTGGCGAATAAAAGATTCAGAAGAAAAATCTAATTGATAACGCTGTGAGCTACTATCAATAGCCGGATGTTGGAAATCGATAGTAAAATCTAATTTGAAACCATTATACGGTCTCAATTCAGCCCATTTATCACCATTTTCAACTCGAACGGTTTCTTTAACTCGTAAAAATCTTTTTAATGCATTTTGCTCGGTAATACCTGCATCAAGCAATAAATAAACAAATGGACTTGCACTACCATCCATAATTGGAATTTCTGGCGCATTAACTTCAATAATAAGATTATCAATACCAAGACCGGCTAGTGCTGAATTAATATGCTCAACAGTTGAAATGCGAACATTATCTTCATTCACTAGACACGTACAAAGCATAGTATCACGCACAGATTTAGCATCAACAGGGAAATCTACATACGGATTTAAATCAGTACGACGATAAATAATCCCTGTATTTTCAGGTGCGGGACGTAAGGTCAAAGTAACTTTTTTGCCAGTATGCAAACCTACACCTGTCGCTTGTATTGTCTTTTTTAATGTTCTTTGTTTCACTTTGCACCTACTATTCTATTTGTTTTTACTGTCGTATTAGACAATAAAAACTCAACTAAGTTCAATACTAATTTGCCTGCTTACGAATAAAAGCAGGAATATCTAAAATTTTATTTTCTTCAAGAGGAGAAATACCTTGTTCATTCACAACTTTAGCTAATCTCTCTTCTTGTTGTCCTAAGTTACTAGTTTGACCAAATAATGGATTTTGGGTCATTGGTTTAGCTATTTTTACTTCTGGACGTTTGTCCATACCAATACCTGTTGCTACAACTGTAACACGAATTTCATCGGACATGTCTGGATCAAAAGTTGTACCAACTACAACAGTCGCATTGTCAGAAGCAAAAGCTCTAACTGTACTACCCACTGTTTCAAATTCTTCTAATCCAAGATCTAAACCAGCTGTTACATTGACAAGGACACCACGTGCTCCAGATAAATCAATATCTTCTAGTAATGGACTAGAAATTGCCATTTCAGCTGCTTCCTCAGCGCGATTATCACCACTAGCACAGCCTGAACCCATCATGGCATAACCCATTTCAGACATAACAGTCCTAACGTCAGCAAAGTCTACGTTGATATGACCTGGTTTAGTAATCAGTTCAGCAATACCTTGTACCGCACCTTTTAACACACCATTAGCCGCGGCAAAAGCATCAAGTAGTTTAACACCACGACCTAACACTTTTAATAATTTATCATTTGGTATAGTAATAAGCGAATCAACATGTTTTGCTAATTCAGCTATACCTTGCTCAGCAAAAGCCATGCGCTTTTTCCCTTCAAAACCGAAAGGTTTAGTCACAACAGCTACAGTCAAAATACCTAACTCTTTGGCTATTTCGGCAACTACTGGCGCTGCACCTGTTCCGGTGCCTCCACCCATTCCAGCTGCGATAAATACCATATCAGCACCTTCAATAGCACTACGAATTACTTCACGATCTTCCTCTGCAGAGTTTCTACCCACTTCTGGATTAGCTCCAGCACCAAGTCCCTTAGTAACATTGGTACCGATTTGGATAGTTTGACCTACCTTAATTCTTCGCAATGCTTGTGCATCTGTATTTGCCGCAAAAAACTCTACACCTTCGATATGTTCAGCAATCATATGTTCGACAGCGTTACCGCCACCACCACCTACACCAATAACTTTAATGACTGCTGCTGGTTCATCATCTGCAACCATAGGCTCAAACATAACTTATCTCCAAATTTACGCTCTATGAACATTGTACAGATAACCGCCTGCAATGTCCACGAAGTTCTTGTAATATATTAGCTAAAATTCTTTTTTAAACCAACCGGTCAAACGTTTAGCTATCCCTTTTAATGATGATTTATCACAATCTTTCGAATCATCATTTAATAAACTTTGTTTTCCATAATGCAATAATCCTACTGCCGTTGAACAATAAGGTTTTTGTACATAATCAGTTAACCCCGAAATATTTAAAGGCTGACCAATACGCACTTGATTTTGAAAAACTTTCTCAGCACATTCAACCATTCCTTTAATTTGTGCTGCACCACCTGTTAATACAATCCCTGCTGCTAATTGGTATTTGACATTTTGTTTCTTCAGTTCATCTTGTAAAGTAAGCAACTCTTTTTGTACTAATGAAAGAAGTTCTGAATATCGAGGTTCAATTACATCAGCAAGCGTTTGTCTTTGCAAAGAACGTGATGGTCTTCCACCTACACTTGGCACATCAATCACTTCATCTTTACCAATTAATGAACCTACGGCACACCCATAACGGATTTTAATATTTTCAGCATCCATAGGCGGCGCACCAAATGCATAAGCAATATCACTAGTAACTACATTCCCTGCATAAGGTATGACAACGGAATGTCGTAATGCGCCACCTGTATAGACAGTCACATCCATTGTACCTCCACCCATATCAATGACGCAGACACCAAGTTCTTTTTCGTCGTCAGTCAATACAGCATAGCTAGAAGCCAAACCAGAAAAAATAAGTTGATCAACTTTTAATCCACAGCGTTCAACGGCTTTTACAATATTTCTTGCCATATCGTTATGGCAAGTAACTAAGTGTACTTTTGCTTTCATTCGTACACCGGATAAACCAATTGGATTTTTAATCCCTTCCTGTAAATCAATAGAATACTCTTGGGCAATCACATGCAGTATACGGTGTTCATCTAAAATTCGAACTGATTTCGCTGTATGCACAACATTTTCAACATCTTCTGCTGTCACTTCTTCTTCTGCTATTGGCACCATACCAATCTCATTTTGACAACGAATATGTTTTCCTGAAAGGCTTAAATAAACGGAAGATATTTGGCAATCAGCCATTAGCTCTGCTTGATCAACTGCTCGTTGGATTGATTTCACTACCGACTCTAGATCGTTAACACCACCTTTATCAACACCTTTTGATGGGCAATGACCTACACCGATAATATTAATAATACCATCGGGAAGAACTTCGCCAACGAGAGCAAGTACTTTAGAGGTACCAACTTCTAATCCAACAACCAATTTTTTTTCTGTTGCTTTCATATTTCAGCCTTTATTGATTCCTTACTGCGCTATTTTCTCTGTTTGTACTGAAATACCATTTTCATAACGTAAATCAGCGACCGTTATTCTTTCATCAACCGGTGTTCTTGACTGAATTTCAGGAAACAATTTAATAAATTGTTCATAACGTGCTTCAATATTTTTATTTCCCAACACTAATTTCATTTCCTGATTGTCTTCACATACACCAGCTATACATTGTATTACCTTCAGTTGTAAAGAATTACGCTCATCTGATATTATAGCGTTAATCTTTAATGCCAACTGATTGTTAGCTAATTTTTTAGAAAGATTTTCTAATTTAGAATAATTTTCAAGTACAGACTTAGCTTTACCCTCTGGACCATAAAGCCTTGATAACTTTAAATCAGCAATACGATCCGATGGCACACTAAAAACATTCCCTTCTTCATCAAGAAAAAACAAGTCATTCCAATAATATGTTGGTTTATAGTCTTCTACGAAGACAATTAACCTATCTGGCCATTGTTTTCGTACGCTCACTTGCTTAACCCATGGAAATCTCATTATTTCTTGCTGAATATCAACAACATCTTGCCCAACATAAGTATTAGGCAATCCTAATCCTAAAATGGCTTCCCGAAGATCATCTTCTGTTGTAAAAATGTGTTCACCACTTAATGTTAACTGTGACAGTACCATTTGTTCGGGATCATCCATCCAGTTTTTAACACTTTGTACAATCCAAGCACTTATTAGAATAATCGTAATAAAGAACAAAAATCCTATCAATTGTTCCTTACTACGAAAAATAAGCAGCTTTCTTCTAGTTTCATCTCTTCTATGTGCTGCTTGTCTAACTTGTTTCATAAAATTAGCCAGTTAAACTGCTGCTAGTTGTAATATTTGGCTAACTAGTTGATTAAATGACCAACCATGTTGTTTAGCTGCCATTGGCACTAAGCTATGATCCGTCATGCCCGGAGCAGTATTAACTTCAAGTAAATATGGTTTTTGATTATCATCAAACATAATATCGACTCGCCCCCAACCTCTGCAACCAACAGCTTTATAAGCATCTAAAGCTAATTTACGAATCTCTTGTTCTTTTTCATCGGATAATCCACTTGGACAAAAGTATTGAGTTGTGTCTGATAAATACTTTGCATCATAATCATAAAATTGGGTAGATGGCTTAATGTAAATTGAAGGTAAAACTTCATCTCCGACTATTGCTACTGTAAATTCTGGCCCTGCTAAAAAAGATTCAACCATCACAACACTATCATATTTAAAGGCAACCTCAAGTGCAGCTTTTAATTCCGATGCTTGATTAACCCTAGTCATACCTACACTAGAACCTTCATGACTTGGTTTGACAAACAATGGTAAGCCCAATTGTTTAACAATAGCGTCAATATCAAAAGATTGTGTTTTTTCTACCATTACATAATCAGCAACAGGTAAACCTAATGATTTCCAAACTAATTTGGTTTTTAATTTATCCATCGTTAATGCTGAAGCCAATACGTCACTACCAGTATAAGGAATATTTTGATAAGTCAGTATTGCCTGAACAATACCATCTTCACCACCACGCCCATGCAAAATAACAAAAGCCTTTGTGTATCCTTTTTGTTTTAAATTAGTAATAGAGTGATCTTTAGTATCAACAAGATGTGCATCAATACCATTTGCTAATAGACCATTTAGTACCGCATTACCTGATTTAAGCGATACTTCTCGCTCTGCAGAGGTACCACCATATAATATGGCAACTTTATCAACCATTTATAATTCCTCTTTTGTAAATAATTGTGTATTGGCCAACTGACGTGCTACTCGACCAACACTACCAGCACCTTGTGTCAATAAAAGATCACCACCTTTTAATATTTCTTGCATAATTTCAGGTAATAACTTTAAATCAGACACATAAATTGGATCAACTTTACCTCGATTGCGAATAGTTCGACATAATGAACGACTATCAGCACCAGCAATTGGTTGCTCACCAGCTGAATAGACATCTAACATGACAAGTGCATCAACTTGTGATAATACTTGTGCAAAATCATCAAATAAATCTCGTGTACGCGTATATCGATGTGGTTGAAATAACATTACTAATCTACGATCAGGCCAACCATTTCTTGCAGCTTGAATTGTTGCATTAACTTCACTTGGATGATGACCATAATCATCAACCATCATGATATCGCCTCCATCCGAATTATGGAAAATACCTAATAAATCAAAACGTCGGCTAGTACCTGCAAATTTAGCTAATGCTTTTACAATCGATTCATCATCAATACCATCTTCAGTTGCAGCAATAATAGCGGCCGCTGAATTTAGGGCATTATGTTTTCCTGGTGCATTTAACTCAATTTGTAAATCTTCACGGTCAGGGCGACAAACGGTGTAATAACTTACACCTCTTTCCTGACGATAATTTTTAATAACGACATCTGCCTCTTCATTGAATCCATAAGTAATGATTTTACGTCCAACAATCGGCAATAATTCACGATTAATGGGATCGTCATAACACATAACAGCTAAACCATAAAACGGAAGATTACGCAAAAACGAAATAAATGTCTGTTTAAGATTATCAACACTACCGTTATAAGTATCCATATGGTCAGGCTCTATATTTGTTACTATAGATACCATCGGTTGTAGATGAAGAAATGAGGCATCACTCTCATCTGCTTCTGCAATAAAATATCGGCTACTACCTAATCTTGCATGTGTTCCAGCAGCTTTAACTAAACCACCATTAACAAATGTGGGATCAAGTTTTGCCTCAGCATAAATGGCTGTCACCATTGCTGTTGTTGTGGTTTTACCATGAGTACCAGCGATTGCTATACCATATCGAAAACGCATCAATTCAGCTAACATTTCTGCTCTTTGAATAACAGGTATACGAGCTTCACGAGCTGCGATTACTTCAATATTATCTTGTGAAATGGCTGAAGAAATAACAACAACACTTGAATTAAGAACATTTCCAGCAGCATGCCCAATAACAATTTTTGCACCTAATGTTTCTAAGTGTTGAGTAACCGCATTTTCAGCAATGTCTGAACCACTAATTTGGTACCCTTCATTAGCTAGAACCTCAGCAATACCCCCCATTCCTGCGCCACCAATTCCAACAAAATGGATATGCTTGACACGTTTCATTTGGGGAATAATTGCCCTTAATTCAGCTAATTCCTTAGTATTCACAATTTAACTCCTAATCATTTTATTTAGTGTCTATCGTCAAATCTTTATTGAAAATTGAAATCATAATACTAATTTTTAAATTCAATTAAACATTTATCCCAACACTTTAAATTAACCAAAACCATTACATAACATTATGTAAAAACTATTATTTTACCACTGAACAAATAGTTTCAGCCACTTTTTCTGTAGAATCGACAATAGATAAACTTTTTGCTTTAACGGCCATATCTATTAACTTATCACGATTCAAATTTAATAATAAATCTGATAACGCTTCAACATTAAAATTTGGTTGTTCTATAATGTGCGCCGCACCGACATCAGCTAAGGATTTTGCATTCCAATATTGTTGACGATCTTTATGCATAAATGGAATAAATATTGCTCCAATACCTACAACTTCAATTTCACTCACAGTTAATGCTCCGCTACGACAAATTACGATATCTGCCCAACTGTAAGCTTCGGCTACATCAGAAATGAATTCAGTAACCTTAATCTTTGTCATATCACAATTTTGATAAGATTGAATGACTGAATTCAACATACCTTTACCCGTTTGATGCCATACCTCAAAGTTATCAGATAGTTTTGTTATCGCTTGAGGTACTATGTCATTAATAACTTTTGCTCCCTGACTGCCTCCCATCACTAATACTCTAATAGGCTCATTTCGATCTTTAAATCTGTCCTCAGGTTTAGCAATAGTTAACAAATCACTTCTTACTGGATTACCAACTACTTGAGCATTAGGAAATGCTGTTGGAAATGCTTGTAACACTCTTGTTGCAATTTTTGCAAGGTATCTATTTGTTAAACCTGCTATGCCATTTTGTTCATGCAATACCACAGGTATACCAAGAGTTTTAGCAGCTATACCACCTGGACCAGAGACATATCCACCCATACCTAGAACAACATCAGGACGAAAAGTTTTTAAGATTTTTCTGGCTTGTAACACTGCTTTTAAAATTTTATAAGGAGCTTTTAATAATGCCATTACCCCTTTACCACGTAGTCCTGAAATCTCGATAAAATCAATATCTATACCATTTTCAGGTACAAGGCGTGCTTCCATTCTATCTGCAGTACCTAACCATTTCACTTGCCAACCTTGTTGCATCAAATAATGCGCAACGGCAATACCAGGAAAAACATGGCCACCAGTACCGCCTGCCATAACTAACAATTTCTTCATTACTTTATAATCCTTATTCTTGCTTGCGCCTGTTTTTGTCTAAATTCAAAATCAATTCTCAATAATATTGCTACAGCAATACTCATTACAATAAGACTTGAACCACCATAACTAATAAATGGTAATGTTAATCCTTTAGTTGGTAACATACCTGATGTAACGCCAATGTTGACGAAAGTTTGAAAACCAAACCATATACCTATTTCACAAGCTAAATATCCTGAAAACAAAGAACCATCATTTAACGCTCGGTATCCAATGGCCAATGCTTTAAATGTCAAAAAGAAAAGTAAAATTAATAAAGTAATTACACCAACATAACCAAATTCTTCAGAAATAATTGAAAAAATAAAGTCAGTATGACATTCTGGTAAATAACCCAATTTAAGAATAGAATTACCCATTCCTTGACCGGTGATACCGCCACTACCGATTGCCATTAATGATGCAACTAATTGATACCCTGAACCTGTAGCATCTTGCCAAGGGTCAAGAAAAGTTAGTAAACGAGTTAAACGATAAGCCTCAAACAATATCAAGCAAATTACCGCACCTACACCAGTTAATAAAATAGCAATAAATTGCCATAATTGGGCTCCAGCAATAAATAGTATGCCGATTGTTACCATGAATAATACAATAACTGTCCCTAAATCAGGTTGTTTAAGCAACAAAATAGAAAGAACAGTCATTACGACCATAGGTTTAAAAAATCCCCAAAATCGATTTTGCACTTCATCTGACTTTCTTGATAAATATCCTGCCAAAAAGATAAACAGTGATAATTTAGCTAACTCTGCTGGTTGAAAATTAAATACACCTAATGGAATCCACCTTGAAGCGCCATTAATTGAAGCACCTATACCTAAAACTACAATTAACATTATAATGGCAATAATTAATAATGCAGATCCAAATTGTTGCCAGCGCTGCATAGGAATATATAAAGTAATAATCATTAATAACAATGAAATTGTTATTTGAATCAATTCACGCTGCGTATAAAAAAAAGGATCGTTTTCACTAAATGACATTGATGCAGATGTTACCATTATCAAACCAAATACCATTAAACTAATCACAGTCCAAAGTAATGAATTATCAAATGGTATATTTGGATTAACTTGTTTTCTTATTCCAAAAAGTGTCATTTTTCACTCCTTAGAACATACTGTTTGGCTACATTGGCAAATTGATTTCCTCGTTCAATATAATTTTTAAACTGATCTAAACTCGCACAAGCCGGGGAAAGCAAGACTACATCATTTGATTGTACTTTCTGGGCAATAATTTGTATAGCCTCTGCCATTGTTTCTGTAACAGTAGTTAAATTAGGCGCTAATTTAGCTAATAAATCGCGATCTCGACCAAAACAGAAAATTTCGAGATTTTTATTTTGTAAATAAGGAATTAAAGGTGAAAAATCAGCTGATTTACCATCACCACCCAATAACAAATATAATTTTCCATGACAGACAACACTTTTCAATGCGGCTTCTGTACTACCAACATTTGTTGCTTTAGAATCATTAATCCATTTCACACCGTTTTGCTCTAAAACTAACTCAAAGCGATGCGGTAAACCTTGAAAGTTCATGATTGTAGCTAAGCTGGATTGCCTATCTATATTTAATTTATCAGTAATAGCTAATGCAGCCAAAGCATTAAGATAGTTATGACTACCTGTCAGTTTCATATCTTTAGTTGATAATACTGCGTGATTTTGAGCAATTAAATATTTACATTGTTCATCTAAATGGTAATCACCTTCTTTTAATCCAAATGAAACAGTATAATGATGTTTAGATATTGGAAAGGTTAATTGATCATCATGATTAATTATGCAATATTTTGCATTATGATAAATTCGTTGTTTAGCCGCTGTATATTGTTTTAGACCTAGTGGATAACGATCCATGTGATCTTCGGATATATTTAAAATTGTTGCTGCAGTGGCTTTTAGACTGCTTGTTGTTTCTAACTGAAAACTTGAGAGCTCAAGTACATATACTTCACAGTCTTGATTCAATAAAGATAATGCCGGCTGACCAATATTACCTCCAACCCCTACTTTAATACCTGCAGACTTAACAATTTCACCGACTAAAGTCGTCACCGTCGTTTTTCCATTCGCACCAGTAATCGCGACAATCTTTTTATTATTTTGTAGATTCACTTCACGACAAAATAACTCAATATCACCAATAATCTCAATACCTTTGTCAGCGGCTTGTTTCAATTCTGGTGTGAATAGCGCAATACCAGGACTGACAATAATTAAATCAGCAGCTAATAGCCAATCAATTTTTAATTCCCCTAAATGGTAATCAACACGCTCATCTAATTGTTCTAATCCTTGTGGTTGTAGACGCGTATCAATGACTTTGGGAATAACATTTTGAGCAAGGAAATAATCAACACAAGATAAACCTGTGATGCCTAATCCAATAATAACAACATTTTTGCCCTGATAGTTAACCATGATTCAATCCTGATATTTTGATTAGCGTAATTTCAAAGTTAATAAACCAATTACAACTAACATTAATGAGATTATCCAAAAACGCACAATAACTCGAGGCTCTGGCCAACCTTTTAATTCATAGTGATGATGAATGGGTGCCATGCGAAATATTCTTTTTCCTCGTAATTTAAAGGAGCCTACTTGCAATATGACCGATAACGTTTCAATAACAAAAATACCACCCATTATCAGTAATAAAAATTCTTGCCGTAATAACACAGAGATAATGCCAAATACTCCACCTAAAGCTAATGAACCAACATCACCCATAAATACCATGGCAGGATAGGTGTTAAACCATAAGAAGCCTAGTCCAGCCCCAATAATAGCGGTACAAATAATCATTAATTCACCACTAAATTTTATATACGGAATATGCAGATAAGCAGCAAAATTGACATTACCTGTCGCCCAAGAAACCAGTGCAAAACCCGCTGCTACAAAAACAGTTGGCATAATCGCAAGTCCGTCAAGACCATCAGTTAAATTAACGGCGTTACCAGCCCCTACAATGACAAAATAAGTAAGTAAAATAAAACATACTCCTAATTGTGGCATTACATCTTTAAAAAATGGCACAACGAGCACTGTGACTGAACTATCTTTACCATAAGCATAAAGACCAAACGCTACAACTAAAGCAATAACCGATTGCCAAAAATACTTCCATCTTGCAATCAGTCCTGCGCTATTTTTACGAATTACTTTTAAATAATCATCAGCAAAGCCAACTATTCCATAACCAATTAATACAAATAGTGTTACCCAAACATAAGGATTACGAAGATCAGCCCATAGAAGTACCGATAACGAAATAGATGCCAAAATTAAAATGCCACCCATAGTTGGAGTGCCTTTTTTACTTAAATGAGATTCTGGGCCATCATTACGAATAACTTGACCGATTTGTAATTTTTGCAACCAATCAATGACTTTTTGTCCCATAATTAACGAAATTGCTAATGAAGTTAATAAACCTAGAATAGCTCTTACCGTTAAATAAGAGATAACATTAAAAAATGTAAAATATTTAACTAAATATTCTGATAATAAAACCAACATAATTTTTATCCTGACTCACTATTGTTTAAATTGTATTTTTTCGATGAGTTCTTCCATTTTTGCACTACGCGAACCTTTAACAAGCATAGTTAATTTTGGATACTGACGAAGTAAAGTTAGTAAATAACTAACCGCATCTTGTTTATTAATAAAATGGTGACCTACACCACTAAACTCACTAATACTCTGACTGAGTTTTCCAACACTTACTACACAATCAATTTGCTCTTGTTTAGCTATTTCACCTATTTTTTGATGATATTTTTCTGCTTCGTATCCAAGTTCAGCCATATCACCAACGACAAACACTCGATACCCTTGTTGACTTGCTAAAACTTTAATCGCAGCAGACATCGATCCAACATTGGCATTATAAGTATCATCTAAAATTAATTGTGTTCCATTTAATTTTATTGGAAATAATCGCCCCTTTACAGGGTTTAAAGTAGATAAACCTTTAACCACTTGTTCAAAATTGGCGCCTACCGAAATAGCTAAAGCTGAAGCTGCAATAGCATTAGAAACATTATGCTGTCCAATTAATGGTAATATAATTTCGCATTCGCCATGAGGGGAATGTAAAATAAATCGAGTATGTTCTGAAATATGAATATTACTAGCATAAAAGTCTGCCGATGAATTATTCAATGAAAAAGTCCAGACAGTTTTATTCGTTAATTGAGTAAACCATTTATCACTGCAACTATCCAAATTAATTATTGCAATACCATCTTTAGGTAACCCTTGAAAAATCTCACCTTTAGCTATTGCCACACCTTCAAGTGAACCAAAACCTTCAAGATGCGCTTCAGAAATATTATTAATTAAAGCTGTTTGAGGTTTAACAATATTAGTTGTATAGGCAATTTCACCGATATGATTAGCGCCTAATTCTATTACAGCAAACTCATCTTGTTGTGTTAAACGAAATAGCGTTAATGGTACACCAATATCATTATTGAAATTACCTTGTGTATAAAGTGTTGGTCCGCAATTTTGTAAAATCGAAGCGGTCATTTCTTTAACTGATGTCTTACCCGAAGAACCAGTAAGCGCTACAATTTTTGCTTTACTTTGTTGACGAATAAATGCAGCTATTTTGCCTAAAGCCTGATGAGTATCGCTTACAATAATTTGTGGTATTTCATGATCAATTTTATGATTAACAATCACCGCTATAGCGCCATTTTTTATCGCTTGCTCGGCAAATTCATGTCCATCAAAATTATCGCCAATAAGCGCTATAAATAGTGACATATTAGAAATTTTTCGCGAATCGGTACTAATAGCTTCAACTACCCAATTTTCATTATCAATATGATAAGATTTTCCATTTATCAGTTGCTTAATTTTTTCAATACTTAATGGGATCATAATTGACTCTCAATTCCTAAAAGCTGTCTGACTGTTTCCTGATCTGAATAGTGATATTTTGTTTTGCCAATAATTTGATAATCCTCATGGCCTTTTCCTGCAATTAATATCACATCATTTGGCTTTGCTTGTGCAAGTGTTTGTGTAATAGCTTGCGCTCTATCTGTGATTACTTGTATCTCTTTATTATCATGGAAACCTTGCTGTATATCATGAATAATATTCATTTCATCTTCTGTACGAGGATTGTCATTAGTTAATACTACTTTGTCAGCAAATTGCTCAGCTATTTCAGCCATTAAAGGTCTTTTGCCTGTATCTCTATCTCCACCACACCCAAAAATTACCCATAAAGATCCTTTACAATGAATTCGACTTGCTTGTAATGCTTTTTGTAATGCATCAGGCGTATGGGCATAATCAACAATGACTGTTGGATTATTGTTTGAATGTATGACTTCCATTCGTCCACAAATTGGTTTAAGAAAAGATGCCATATTAATTACAGCAAAAAATGGATAATCAAGCGTTAATAATGTTGCTATAGCTAACAATATGTTAGACACATTGAATTCACCTAATAATCGACTGTTGATAATGGCATTACCCCAAGTAGACTCCATATGAATTTTGGCACCTTTATCATGATATTCAATCATAGATACGCCAACATAAGGAGTATTTAACGCTTTTAATCGTCTTAAAGATTTAGGTTGACAAGATACAGCCGTCACTTGTGAAAGCTTTTCAATCCAACGTTTACCATATTTGTCATCATAGTTAATAATTGACTTACCCGAGTTTGAAACGTGTTTTTCTTTTTCATCAGGATTAAATAACGACCACTTTGCTTTAGCATATTTACTCATGGTTTTATGGTAATCAAGATGATCACGACTTAAATTAGTAAATACCGTTGCGGCACAATTTAAGCCTTTCACTCGATTCATCGCAAGTCCATGAGATGAGATCTCCATCGCCACAACTTTAACATGTTTTTTCACAAAATCAGCTAATAATGATTGAACATCTATCGCGGATGCCGTTGTATTAATTGATGGTTCTAGATGATTATAAATTCCGTTTCCAATGGTACCTAATATAGCTGTTTTATCATTAAGCAATGTTGTACATTGAGCAATAAGTTGTGTAATCGTAGTTTTTCCATTCGTACCTGTTACGCCAATAACCGATAATTTTTTTGATGGAGAATGATAAAAATCATTTGCAATAACAGATAAGCGCTGTGAAAGTTGAAAAACACTGATCTGTGGTATAACTGATTGATCATCTTTTTTCAAATAATCAATTTTTAAATCATTCGATTTTATATGACTTTCAATTAAAATAACAACAGCGCCCGCTGAAATAGCTTCAGAAATAAATTTTCGCCCATCAACTGAATAACCTTTAATAGCAACAAATACATCATTTTCTTTCACTTTGCGACTATCAATTCGCAAATTATTAAGCGGGAAATTTTTTAATTTTAGAGTTTCATCCCCCCCTAATAATTTAAATAATGTTTTAAATGTGCTTGTAGCCATCATTTACCACCTATTAATAAATAATCGTTTGACCGTCAACTTGCCGATCTGGTTTAACATTCATAGTTCTAAGTACGCCCCCCATAATGCGGCTAAAAACTGGGGCAGAAACAGAACCTCCGTAATATTGACCAGCTTTCGGATTATCAATAATTACGACCAACGAATATTTTGGCCTTGTTGCTGGTGCAATCCCGGCCGTGTACGCCAAATATTGATTGACATAGCGCCCACTTGATAATTTTTTAGCAGTACCGGTTTTAACCCCGACACTATAACCAGGCACAGATGCTTTTGCCCCACCACCTGAAACAGCTACCGCTTCCATTAATTGAACAACTATTTTCGCTATTTTTTCTGGTACAACTCGCTGACCTTCGATAGGTTCATTAACTTTTAAAATAGAAACAGGTCGATAAATGCCATAACTACCAATCGTTGCATAGGCTCTTGCTAATTGTAGCGGTGTCACACTTAATCCATATCCAAATGCAAATGTTGCTCTTTCAATATCAGCCCATTTTCTGGTTCTATCTGCAGCTATTGATCCATTGACTTCCCCACCTAGTCCGAGTCCTGTTGGCTGTCCTAAACCGAAACGACTATAATACTCAACAAGTTCGCCAGATTGCATTTGCAAAGCCAATTTACTCACACCAACGTTACTCGATTTCTCCAAAATACCTGCTAAATTTAATGATTTTTGATATGACACATCTTTAATCTCGTAACGATTTACTAAAAAAGGTCTAGTATCAATAACGGTATTCAAATCAGCGATTTTTTTCTCTAACGCAGCCATCACAACTAAAGGTTTTACCGTAGAACCTGGTTCAAATGCATCCGTTACAGCCCTGTTGCGCAGCAAATTATAATCAATTGATGAGCGATTATTAGGATTATAAGATGGACTAGTTACCATCGCTAAAATCTCACCCGTGTGTACATCAATTAAAACGGCTGTACCGCTATCCGCTTTATTAAATGCGACTGCTTGACTAAGCTCGCTATAAACTAAAGATTGTAACCGTTCATCAATGCTTAATATTAAATCTTCTGCTGCTTCACTCTCTGTTCGTTCTATTTCTTCAATGACGCGTCCTACTCGGTCACGTCTAATAACTCTTTGCCCAGATTCACCCGTTAACCATTTATTAAAACTTTTTTCGATACCTTCAGCACCTTTTTCCGTACCATTTTCATCGATATCCGTTAAACCAATAAGCTGAGCAATGTTCTCTGCTGCTGGATAGTAGCGTTTTGACGTTTTTGCAAACGAAATCCCTGGCAATTTTAATTGTTCTAAATAATTTGAGATTGTCGGTGTTATTTGTTTAGATAAATAAACAAAGCGCATAGACGGATTACTCAGTTTTTGCTCAAGCGTTGATATCGGAATATTTAGCGTTTTTGCTAATCCTTGCCACCTTATATCATCAGTTTTTACACCACCTTTTTGTACAACAATTTTTGGATCAGCCCACACATCAAACATTGGTACACTCACAGCTAAGGCTCGTCCATTACGATCAGTAATCATAGCTCTTGGCGCATCCATCTCTTGATATCGAATTGATCGTTTATCACCTTCTGCAATAAGTTTATCTGGTTCTATGATTTGCAAAATTGCCATTCGGATAATCAAACAAACAATAGCAAAAATGATAAGACCATATACCACATAAAAACGATTAGGTGTAAAAAACTGTTTTTTATTATTCAGTTTGTTTACTTTACTTGTCTTAAAAACCTTTTTAGATTTATCTTTATTATTTTTTTTAACAGGTTTCATTATTTACTCTTTATCACAATGACGGTTTCATTTTCTGGTGTCACATAAGACATATCTAATTGATTTTTTGCTCTATATTCAACACGTTTCGGATCTGCAAGTACATTTTCTTCGATGACTAAATTACGCCATTCACTCTCTAAGACATCCTGTTCTAATAAAAGTTGTTCACGTTCAAATAGCTGTTTACGAACCTGTTGAGTTGTGATTAATACAGCACCAGCCGACAAAATTATAAGAACTAGTAATAGTAATGAAAATTTTTGATTCTTAATCAGATCACCAATAATTAGACCAAATAGACTATTTCTTGGCCTTTTTTGGCTATCAATTTCAGTATATAAGTTATCAAAATCATTACTTTGATTACGATTCATTTTTCCTTTCAGCTACCCTTAATATTGCACTTCGTGAACGAGGGTTGTGGTTAATCTCATCAGCACCTGGCTTAACTTTACCAAGTGTTTTTAGTTTAGCCCCACCATATTGTTTAATTTGTTGTTCTGTTAGTGGTAATCCAGCAGGAAGTTCTGGTCCTTTGCTATTTTTACTAATAAACTGTTTAACTATTCTATCTTCTAAAGAATGAAAACTAATTATTGCCAATCTACCTTTATCGGCCAGTACTGACAAACTACTATTTAATGCCTGTTCAACTTCTTCCAATTCACTATTGATATAAATACGAATCGCTTGAAAACTCCGAGTTGCAGGATGTTTATATTTATCTTTTTTAGGTGTGGCTTTTTCAATTAAATTCGCCAATTCTAAAGTTCGAGTTATTGGCGCAATTCTATTTTGTTCAACTATTGCCCGAGCAATACGTTTAGCAAACTTTTCTTCCCCAAATGTTTTTAGCACCCAAGCAATATCAGCTTCATCGCTAGTTAATAACCACTCACTTGCAGTCATACCTTTATGGCTATTCATTCGCATATCAAGAGGGCCATCACGCATAAATGAAAATCCCCTTTGAGGATCATCTAATTGTGGTGATGAGACACCAAGATCTAATAAAAAACCATCAACCTTACCGAGTAACCCTAAATTATCAATATATTGATAAACATTAGAAAATTCTCCACGAATAAAGGTAAATCTAGGATCTTTTATTTCAGCTGCGGCTTGTTGTGCTAACGCGTCACGATCAATAGCAATTAACTTTCCTTGCTCTCCAAGTTGTTCTAGTATCAGACGAGAATGCCCACCTCGACCGAAAGTCCCATCAACATAAATGCCGTTTTTTTTTATATTCAATGCTGTTACGGCTTCATTTAATAAAACTGTAGTATGTTGATAGCTCATTAATTTTTTTACTCTTTGTTAAATAGTTAAACTTTTCAAATTATCAGATAAATTTGCAATATCGGTTGATAATGCTGCAATATCATCACTAATTTGTTGATACCATATTACTTCATCCCAAATCTCGAATTTATTAGATTGTCCAACAAACATGATATGTTTTTCTAGTTTGGCATATGTGCGTAACGTTGGCGGTAACAAAATTCTGCCTGAATTATCCATTGGACACTCAATTGCATAACCTAATAATAATCGTTTAACTCTACGTTCAGCCTCAACCACAGTGGAAAGTGTCGAAAGTTGTTGCTCAATTCTTTTCCATTCAGACATGGAGTAAAGAGTAAGACAAGGATGGTATAATCCAATAGTACAAACCATACCTTCAGACAAAAATTCACGGTAGCGAGTAGGAATAGCCATCCGCCCTTTACTATCTAAAGTGACTGAAGTTGCACCGCTGAACATAAAAGCACCGTTAGTTATAAATTTTTAGTATTTTTTATTTGTTAATAATCAATTAGTTAAATAATTATGACTTTCTTGCCACTTAACCCCACTTTTTACCACAAAAGTCACAAAATTAATAGGCATTTAATTAATTAATTTCTCATTGTTTAACAACACAGTTCTATTTTATTTTTTAAAAATAAACTAAAAATCACCAAAGTTTTTATTTTAAATAATAACAAAGTGTTAAAGATAACATTCGAATGATTATGCTACTTTTGAGTATAAAAATCACACAAACTGATTAACAATATGGGGCTAAATGAGTAGAAATATTTGCTTTAGTAATGATAAGAATTAACAAAATATTACAAAGGATTAATTTATCTGAAAATAATTAGCCGACATTTGTCGGCTAACTTATGTAATTTAGGAAGCTGACCAAAATCCAGTTACTTTAACTTTATTTTGCTGCAAAATGGCTCGAATTGGCATTTCATTAACATCATCGCCATTTTCTGCTTGCTCTAATACAGCCATTTTACTTTCTCCAACTAAATGCAAATAGATATTTGTACTATTCAAAATAGTTGGTAAAGTCAAGGTAATACGATCAAGAGGAGCGGTCAACGGAGTCATGCCAACAACCTTACGACCTGATTTCATATCTAAGCCCGCTTGCAAATTAGCTGCTCCAGGGAATAATGAAGCTGTATGACCATCTTCTCCCATACCTAAAATGACCACATCAAATGGCATTGGTACTTTATCTAAAATTTTGTCAGTAAGTTCTGCTCCATCAAATGGATTATCATAACTATTTTTTAGTCCTATAAAATTAGCTAATTTTGCTTTATTTTGTAACAAGTATGTCATTACTAATTTTTCATTACTGGCATCATCAGTATCATCAACCCATCTATCATCAACTAATGTGATAAAAACTCGATTCCATTCTAGATCTTGTTGACTTAGTAAGGTAAACAATGGAATAGGTGTTTTACCTCCAGAAACAGCAATAGAAGCATGACCATTTTTTTCAATTGCTTGTTTTAAAGCATTAACAATATGTGAGGTTAAATCTTTAGTCAACAACTGACTATTTTCATATTTGTTTAACGTAAACATATTTAATTTTCCTTTATTCAAATTCATGCCATGAATACCCATCTTTAGTGATTAAGGCAACCGATGAAACCGGCCCCCATGTACCTGCCTGATAAGTTTTTGGTGACTCTTTGTCTGATTCCCAAGCGCTAATAATCGAATCAACCCATTTCCATGCGGCTTCGACTTCATCACGATGGACGAATAGAGCTTGTCTTCCTCGCATAACCTCAAGTAATAATCGTTCATAAGCATCAGCACGATGTTGATGAAAAGCCTCATTAAAACTGAGATCAAGCTTAGTTGTTTGTAACGTATGCGTACTATCTAATCCTGGGACTTTATTTAAAATTTCAATATCCATTCCCTCATCCGGTTGCAACCGAATGGTTAATTTATTTTGTGGTAACTCTGGATAAGATTCACTAAATAAATTAAGTGGTAATGGTTTAAAATAAACAACAACTTCGGAGCATTTGCTTGGTAAACGTTTACCTGTTCGCAAATAAAAAGGTACTCCAGCCCAGCGCCAGTTATCAATATCAACACGAATGGCTACAAATGTTTCGGTATTACTCTCCTTATTTGCTCCATCTTCTTCTAAATAACCAGGGACATTAATACCATTTACAAATCCTGCCGTATATTGACCCCTTACAACTTTCTCACGAATATTTGTTTTATTTATTGGTCTAAGTGCATCAAGAACTGCTATTTTTTCATTACGTAAGCTATTATCTTCTAGGTTAGCAGGAGGCGACATAGCAATCATAGTTAAAATTTGTAATAAATGATTTTGCACCATATCACGCATTTGACCAGCTTTATCAAAATATCCCCATCGACCCTCAATACCAACTTGTTCGGCTACCGTTATTTCCACATGATCGATCGAATTTCTATCCCAAAATGAGGCAAACAGTGGATTAGCAAAACGTAATGCCAATAGATTTAGAACGGATTCTTTACCTAAATAATGGTCAATACGATACACTTGTGATTCACTGAAATATTTTGCCACTGAATCATTGATTTCACGCGATGATTGTAAATCAGTACCCAGCGGTTTTTCCATGACGATTCGATTCTGATCTTGATTTAATCCAGCTTCAGCTAGACCTTGGCAAATAGTACCAAAAGCCCCTGGATGCATCGCAAAATAAAAAATAGTAGGTCGAGTTTGATCAAGCTCATTTTTGAGTGCATTAAAACCTGAAAGATTATTAACATCCAATTTATGGAAGTTAAGCCTTTGGCTAAATCTTTGCCAAATATTTTCATCCAATGGTTCTGACATAAAGGTGGTTAATGCATCTTTCGCAACTTCAACATAAGCGGCATGATCCCAATCTGCACGTCCGACACCTAAAATTTTGGTCTGTGTTGGCAATTTTCCATATTTTTCTAATTGATATAAAGACGGTAATAATTTGCGTCTTGTCAAATCCCCTTTAGCACCGAAAATAACTAAATTGCAAGCTGGGATATCAGACATGGTTCTCTCCTAAGGTGGTAGAATATACTTTATTCTATTCTGTTGTATTACCTATGTATACCTAGTTAATGGGGTAAATCATAATAATAGGCATTTGCCTTATTTTTTCTAAAATAAAAGGTCACCATGTAGGTGACCTTTATCTTAAATCTTTGATTGGATAATATCCAATTAAAATATAATTATACGCGAACAAAATCCATATGAACTAGTTTTGGCTTGAACGCGTGACGTTGTACCGCCTGCACTTTCGCTTTAACGGCTTTACCGTCAACTTCAATAGTTAAAACTTCAGAATAAAATTCTGGTTTTTCTTGCATATTGAAGACTTGGTTGTGATCAAGCACAACAGAGATTGCAGGTTCAGTTCCACCATAAATAATGGCTGGGAATTTACCAGCGTGACGCAGGCGGCGGCTCGCACCCTTACCATGCTCTTTTCTAACTTCTGCTTTAAGTTTAAACATTTTCATTTCTCTTAATTATTTTAAAATAAAAACCAATTACAGGCGACCCAGTAGTTGGCTATAAAATAGGTGCTTTAAAAAGCGCTAGCGATTATAAAGTTTAATCCGATTAAACGCAATCAAATAATACTATCGACTTTGTATCATATTGATTGCGTGTACAACTATAATCAAAAAAATAATTAAATCAATTCTATCTTGAAACCATAAGTTGATTGTTCATTTAGTGACAATTTTAACGGTTTATTGATGCGTCCTGCTTCAACGCAAACCATAGATTGATATTCATCATCACCAAAATCAGCCATTGCTTTAGCTTTATCTATCCATGGATTCCAAGTAACTACATCACTTGCATTAGTAGTGGTAAGCTTAATAGTTCGAACATTATCATTAATAGTCATTTCAGTATTGGCATTTGTATAAATACGATCAACTTCTTGATTAAAAGTCATTTGACCAACAGTAACTGGTTTATTTTCAACAGTAAGTCGGTCTTGATAAGTATCACCTAATCCACTAACAACAACATGACTAATATTGTCAATGCCAAAATAAGTATGCAGCGCACTGGTTGCTTCAAAGTCGCCTGAGCAGCTCAAAGTCACCTCGCAAGTTTTACCTAAATGGATCTTTAAAGATACATTAAACGGTTTGTCAAAATAAGGTTTTGTTTGTTGATTATTAGAGAGTACCAATACAAGATCGACACCGTTATCATCTTCATTACATGAGTCTAAAGTCCATTCAACAATACGAGCAAAGCCATGAGAAGGTGTTCCTAAAGGTCCAAACCAAGGCCAACAAACTGGCACACCGCCACGAATTGCGGTACCTTTTTCAAATTTTGATTGTTTACTTAACCAAATAACAGGCGTCTGCTCAGTTGAAGGTTGCCAGAATAATAAATGTGCACCTTGCAAACTAACAGCAGCATAGCAACTTTTATGCTGAATAACTAAAATAGGTAATTCACCAAATTTTGTCTGTTTTACAGATGAGCTTAATAATTTTGATTCTGTAGTACTATCTAAAATTTGTTTATAAATATTCATATTGACTCCTATATTTAACTTGATCGACGATCAATGTCTAAAAAATTAATTTAAATACTGGTATTGATTTTACGCTTTTTGAGCGCATTATAAAAACGATATAACGTAAATAAGCTTTTTTTAGTTAATTAGAGTAATATACCCCGCACTCATTAAATCATCATTTATTATTTGTCAAAAAGTTTCAGGAAATGTATATGTTTCAGTATAAAATCCCAATAAGCCTATATATTCATATGCCATGGTGTGTGCAAAAATGTCCTTATTGTGATTTTAATTCACATACTGTGAAAAAAAGCCCTGATTATGAAGCATATATTGATAATTTGATTAAAGATCTGCAACAAGATGTTGTTCTGTGCTCTGATCGTTCAATTCACTCAATTTTCATTGGTGGCGGTACACCAAGCCTGTTTTCTACTGAACTAATTGCTAAACTTTTGACAAAGGTTAACCAAATCATTCCGATAAACAAGGATGCAGAAATCACAATTGAAGCTAACCCCAATTCTGTTGATGTAGATAGATTTAATGGTTATCAACAAGCAGGAATTAATCGAATTTCAATTGGTGTTCAAAGTTTTCAAGCCAATAAACTTAAAAACTTAGGGCGTATACATAATCCAGAGGAAGCCATAAATGCAGGTACGCTTGCTCATAACCTAAATTTACGTAGCTTTAATTTAGATTTAATGCACGGTTTACCTAATCAAAGTGTGGATGATGCTTTATATGATTTGAAACAAGCAATTGAGATTGCTCCTCCCCATTTATCATGGTATCAATTAACGATAGAGCCCAATACATTATTTGGTTCAAAACCACCAGTATTACCAGATGACGATAATTTATGGGAAATTTATCAACAAGGTCACCAATTATTAACGGATCATGGATACCAACAATATGAAACTTCAGCTTATGCTAAACCAGATTTTCAATGTCAACATAATTTAAATTATTGGCGTTTCGGCGATTATTTAGGTATTGGTTGTGGAGCTCATGGCAAAATTACGCGATCGAATGGTGAGATTATTCGTACAATAAAAACACGTCATCCTAGAGGTTATTTGGAAGGACGTTATTTAGATAGATCTTATATTGTTGCAAAAGAAGAATTACCATTTGAATTTTTTATGAATCGTTTTCGGTTATTTGAAATTGTACCTAAACATGAATTTGAGCAACGAACTTTTTTACCTCTACAGACTGTAAACAAACAAATTAATTTTGCTATTGAACAGAATTATTTAATTGAAAATGAACTGGGTTGGCAAATAACTGAACGAGGTAAACTATTTTTAAATTCGTTATTAGAAATATTTTTATGAATAATTATATAATAAATATAAATTTATTAGAAAATAATTTTTTAAATTTACACTTATTTAACGATATTAATACTAACCATTTAATTAATAATTTATTTATTTTTACATACATTCTTGGAAAAAAAGCGCATACTAACGCTCGACAATGCATTTATTTCATTGTTTTCCTATTCCTTATGTTTTCCCAATAACTTTGTTATTGGGATTTTTTTTACCTAAGTTTCTTTGTGAATAATAATACAACACTTTTATTTATTGCTTATACTGAGCTATAAATTGTTTTAATTCAGCAAATGTAGAAGTTCCTTCCATTGGGCCTGTTTTCGATATCGCTAATGCACCACTGGCATTAGCATATTGCAATGCTTGCTCAACTGAATACCCTGCCAACATCAGACTGATAAATGTCGCACCAAAACAATCCCCCGCTCCAGTTGGATCAACTGATGTTGTAATAAAGCCGTCAACATGCAATGTTAATAAATTATTGTTATCGTCTCGACCATAATAATCAGCACCTTTACTACCTTTTTTTACCACAATGTGTTTAATACCCTTATTGAGCAATGTAAACATTGTTTGATCTTCACTTTCATCGTTACTACTAGCAAAATAACTGACTTCACTCTCACTTGGTAAAAATATATCAGTATATTCCATAATATAGTCAAAAGATTGCTCCATCTCTTGAATATTAAACATTTCCTTGCGTAAATTAGGATCGAACGAAATTGTACCACCCTTACTTTTAATGATATCAAGTGCTTTACGCATCGCATCAATTGCCCGAAAAGAATATAGTGATGAGCCCATAACATGTAAATGACTACAGTCTTTTAATAAGTTCTCATTGATATGATTGAACGAAAGTAAGCCGCATGCACTATTAGGAATATTGAAAATAAAGTCTCTATCATTTGAACCTTTATAAGTTACAAAAGCACTACCGGTATTCGCCTTATTATGAGTAGTAATACCATCAATAATAACCCCATCTTGCTTAAGTCGCTTAATACACATATTGCCAAAAGGATCTTTACCTATACAGCTAAAAAAAATGACAGGAAAACCTAATTTTGCTACTTGATCGGCAAATATTGCAGGTGCGCCACTTGGGAAAGGCCCAATAAATTCACCAGTTTGATCAAAACGTTGGTTTTGCTTTTTTGCTAAAAACTCAACAAGTAATTCTCCAATAGTACAAATTTTAAATTGCATATTAAGTTACCTTTGAATTGTGATAAGTTATGCAGTATTTGTTTATAGCACGTTGCTTAAAATCTGAATCTATTAATTGTTGATGATATTCAGTAACAGCTGCTTTTGATAATATTACGACATCCATATGTTTTAATTTTCCAATACTATAGTTATCAGGTAATAAAAATCGTTGAGGCAAAACACCGATGGTGTGATCAGCATTTTTAAATATCTGTTGATACGTATTTTGTTGTTCACTATTTTCTATAATCAAATGATTATTATCATTAATAGCTGCTAGTTCAAAAATGAAATGCGAAATATGAAATTGATTAAGGATAGGAGTTAATGTATTACTATTTTGAAGAGTATTTCCATCTTGTAAAACACCCCCAACAAGAATAACTTCTGCATCAGAAAATTCTTTAACTAATTGAGCATTATTAATGTCATTCATAATCAATCTTAATGACTTTTTGTTATGCAAAAAAGGAATAAGTTTTCGAATCAAATTGCCATGACTTAAAAAAAGAGTATCGCCATCATTAATATAGTTTAAACAATTTTTTACTAAATCTATTTCACCTCTTTCCATACCTATATTAGTGTAATTTAGTGGTTCAATAGTTGTATGATTAATCAAATTCTCAGGTGAAATATAAATCGCTCCCCCAAAAGAACGTTTTAGATATCCTTGTTGTTCCAAATAAGTCAAATCTTGTCGAATCGTAACATTCGAGACTCGAAGCATGTCAGATAACTTATCCACTTTTACTTCACCTTGTTTGCGTACGATTTCGGCAATATCTAATCGTCGTTTTAGTAGGGCTGAAGACGCTCTAGCCAAATTTTACTTCCTATATAACTGATAATTATTAAAACAAAGATAATAAAATTTATCATACTAGTGGTCAATATCAATTGATCGAATAATTACTTAATTCTTTAAAAAAATCAAGAATAATTATATTGTTCTTACAACCTAATCTAGGTAGTAAATAGTTAACCGCCAAAACTAAATTTTGGCAACAAATTTATTATTTTTTGAATATTAAAATCCATTTTTGTGATCTTCCTCACGCGATTAACACTAGCACAACTTTCGTTTTGTAAGCATAATTTTAAATTATAAGTTTCGAATTGAAAGTTATAATTTTTTACAATTTTTAGAAATTTAAGGAGAAAACACATGTCTATCATTTCCAGTCATAACATGTTAAAAAAAGCACAAAAAGAACATTATGCTGTTCCTGCCTTTAATATCCATAATTTAGAAACGATACAAGTTGTTGTTGAAACAGTTTCTGAATTACAGTCTCCAGTTATCTTAGCTGGAACACCCGGTACCTATAGTTATGCTGGTACGGAAAATATCATCGCCATTGCTGAAGAGTTATCGAAAAAACACAACATTCCTTTAGCTGTGCATCTAGATCACCATGAAGAATATAACGATATCGCTTACAAAATTAACGCTGGCATAAGATCGGTAATGATCGATGGTTCACATTTTCCATATGAAGAGAATATTGCCATCGTAAAACAAGTTGTTGAATATGCTCACCGTTATGATGTCAGTGTTGAAGCAGAACTAGGACGCCTTGGCGGAATAGAAGATGATCTAATGGTCGATGCTAAAGATGCCTTATATACAAATCCCAAACAAGCGGTAGATTTTATTGAAAAGACAGGTATTGATTCACTTGCAATTGCAATAGGTACAGCTCATGGGCTTTATAAATCTGAACCAAAACTTGACTTTGAGCGTTTATCAGAGATCCGTTCTATGGTAGATATTCCACTGGTACTACATGGCGCTTCAGGTGTTCCTGATAAAGATGTTCGTGAATGTATTAAACGGGGTATATGTAAAGTCAATGTAGCAACAGAATTGAAAATCGCTTTTTCTGATGCATTAAAAGAATATTTTATTGAGCATCCAGATGCTAATGATCCTCGTCATTATATGAAACCCGCAAAAGCGGCAATGAAAGAGATTGTTAAAAAAATTATCACTACTTGTGGATGTGCAGGTAAATTGTAGAGGCCAATATAATGATCTATACATTAACACTTAATACTGCGATTGATATGAATATACATTGCCAAGGATTAATTCCATATTCTGTCAATCGTACATCACATACTGAATACAGTCCAAATGGCAAAGCAGTCAATGTTTCAATAGTGTTGCATAAATTTAACAAACCAACGTGTGCATTAGGATTTTTTGGAGGATTTACCGGTAAATATATCGTTGAAGAATTAACTAAGATGCAAATTCAAACAATGCCTTGCTTTATTGACGATATCACACGTATTAATGTTTTTATTAATGATGGACAGAAAGAATATAAATTAGTTGGTAAAGGCCCCTTTGTTCCAGATAACAAAAAGGCAGAAATGCTAAATATTATCTGTAATCTTGAAAAAAATAGTTATTTGGTCATTAGTGGTAGTTTACCAAATAATATTGAATCTGATTATTACCAATCTATCATAGAGTTATGTCATAAACAGAATATACAAGTTATTTTAGACATCAGCCATCCAAAATTAAAACAATTACTCACTTATCATCCTTTGTTAATTAAACCAAATGATGATGAATTAAATGATATTTTTGGATTGAAAACCCAAACAATTGAACAAGTCATTACAGCTATAGAAACATTGCACTCATTCGGTGCTCAAAATATTTTATTAACGATGGGATCTAAAGGTCTCTATTTTTCAAATAGGCAACACATTTGGTTTTGCGATGCCGTTACAATCAAATTGGTTAGCTCTGCTTGTGCGGGTGATGCATCACTGGCAGCTTTTTTAAGCGAGTGGTTACCAGAACAAGGAAATATTGAGAATGCAATGAAAAAGGCTTCCGCAACGGGCGCTAATGTTGCCGAATCAGATGGCTTAGGTTTACTTGATAAAATCAACGTCTATATGGACAAACTAGCAGTAACCAAAATTAAATAAAAGGGGAATGTTATGAAGAAGATATTAGCCGTTACAGGATGCCCAACAGGCATTGCCCATACTTATATGGCAGAAGAAGCGTTGAAAACTGCAGCCCAAAAAGCAGGAATAGAAATAAAAGTTGAAACAAATGGTGCTGGAGGTGTTGATAATGCTATTACTGATGCTGATATTGCAAATGCGATTGGCGTGATTATCGCAGCAGATAAAGACGTCAATCCCGATCGATTTAATGGATTACCTGTTATTGAAGTTCCCGTTAAAGATGGTATTCATAAAGCTGTGACATTAATTGAACAAATTACTTCTGGAACGATTCCTATTCGTAAAGGGACACAAAATAGTACTACTAACA
Source organism: Gilliamella sp. B14384G12 (assembly GCF_016101825.1). Classification (NCBI taxonomy): domain Bacteria; kingdom Pseudomonadati; phylum Pseudomonadota; class Gammaproteobacteria; order Orbales; family Orbaceae; genus Gilliamella; species Gilliamella sp. B14384G12. The sequence continues at coordinate 219,011 of NZ_JACFPU010000002.1, forward strand.
CGACATCATCAAATCAAGTGGTAGTAAAAGAGTCGATTGGACGTCAAATCTATAAACATTTAATGAGTGGTGTATCAAACATGTTGCCTTTTGTGGTAGCTGGTGGAGTCTTGATTGCTTTATCATTTTTATGGGGAATCTATTCTGCCGATCCCAATAATGCTCAATACAATGAGTTTGCAGCGTTATTGATGAAAATAGGAGGACAAGCATTTGGCATAATGGTACCAATCTTTACTGGTTTTATTGCTTACTCAATAGGCGGAAGGCCTGCGATGGTTGCTGGGTTTGTTGGCGGATTAATAGCCAATGTCACTGGTGCAGGATTCTTAGGGGGCATTATAGCTGGCTTTGCTGCTGGTTACTTGATGCTTTTTGTCAAAAAATTACTTGATGGACTACCTCGTTCATTTGAAGGCCTTAAATCCATATTTATTATGCCATTAATTGGTGTATTTGTAATCGGCGCTGGAATGTTCTTACTGGGTGGTCCAATAGCAGATATTAACAATGCAATGAAATCATTCCTCGAGTCATTACAATCTGCTAATCCTGTTTTACTTGGTATGGTTATTGGAGCAATGTGTTCATTCGACTTTGGTGGGCCTGTTAATAAAGCTGCCTATGTAACAGGTACGATGTTATTAGGTGAGGGCAACTTCTACTTTATGGCGGGTGTTTCAGCAGCTTGTATTGTTCCTCCTTTTGTTATCGCTTTTTCCACTACTATTTTTCGAGGTAAGGCTTTTACTGAAGAAGAACGTGCCGCAGGTGTAGTAAATTATATTTTAGGAGCAACCCATATCACCGAAGGAGCCATTCCATTCGCAGCAAAAGATCCACTACGCGTAATTCCTATTATGATGTTATCTTCAGCTATCGCATCAGTATTAACATTTATTAGTCAAATACAAGTACCTGCACCTCATGGTGGTTTCTTAGTACTTCCGTTAGTCAATAAACCATTTTTATGGGTCGGTTGTATTTTTACTGGGGCATTAGTTGGAGCAATATTGTTAGGTTTATTGCGTATTCATCAAAACCGACAAATAGCGACTAAAACAACTAAATAATTAACCCTTTGATATATCATTTAATATTCTATTTATCTAAATCAACAAGGAAATAAAATGAGCAATTTAAAATTAACAGCCGATGATATTTCAATCATTAATGGATATTATTCTAAATCAGAGGCAATTCAAGCTGTAGCAGAAAACATGATTAAATCTGGTTTAGTCAAAGATGACTATACTCAAGCCATGTTTGACCGTGATGCACAAATTTCCACATTTTTGGGTAACGGTATTGCCATTCCACATGGCACTACAGATAAACGAAGTAGTGTCATTGAAACTGGTTTGAAAGTAATATATTATCCGCAAGGCATAAAATGGGATGAAGATAACAATATTGCTTATGTGGTAGTCGGTATAGCAGCTAAAAATAATGAACATTTAGATATTTTACGGCAATTAACGCGAGCGGTTATTGCTGAAAATACAATAGAGCGAATTCAATCAGTTAAAAAACCAGAAGAACTATTAACAATCCTTCAAGGAAACTAATATAATCATCCCATGAGAAGAAATGATGTGAACTCATGGGAGGTTATCTCCATCTGATTGACGATTAATCAATTAAATCGGTTAATACAGTTAGTTTTTAAACTATATGAAGAATATTAGGTAGTAAAAAACTCCAGACGATTATTGATAATTGTTTCATTGTTAACCATTTCAAATGAGTCCAAAATGCCTTCCCAAGTAATACCTAGAACAATTAACATTCCTTTAAAATCATAATAATAACGTATCTGATCTTCAATAATACTATCTTTAAATCTATAGTTATGATTAAATTCATCAGTTAACTCAAACGGGTGACCAATCTTAAAATCAAAACCAAGGTAACTTAAAATTTGATTAGCTTTATCAATTAAAAAAGCGTTATTTGTAACTTCTTCAATTGATAATGCCTCAACACGATCTAAAATATAAAAAAATAGAATTTGATAACCACCTTTTCCTATGCCTTGGACATCAGCGTAACTAAAATCTTCAAAAGTTTGATATTGATTTGAACAAAAAAAATCATCAATATTGAGCATACTAAATTTTGTTTTATCATACATATCAATTAAATCGCTTTTCTATTTCCAGTTTTCATCTTATTTAACTTATTGAATCATGACCAAAGCAGTTTACTTTCTTTTTAAAATAGTCCTTAAATCATCACCTATTGCTTTTACGGATTCAAATTGAAATTGGGGTGCTAAGGATAATTTTTTAAGATTAGGTAAAACACATAAATCTTTTGCATTATGACCTAGCAATTTAGGCGCATAATAAATAATGAGTTCATCAACTAAATCATGTTCAATCAACGCACCAGCAAGATGTGCCCCCGCTTCAACCCAAACAGAATTAATCTGATTTTTACCTAATTCCTTTAATAATTGGACTAGATCTATGTAATTTTGATCTGAAGATTCAATAATTAACTTGGTATTGGGTTTAATAATTGGGATATTTTGTTTACGCACGATCCATGTCTCACCTGATTGTCTGAAAATATTTTCATCCCCTGTTAATCGATTTTGACTGTCTATGATAATGCGAATCGGTTGTCGAATATTTTCTGCTGGATAGATTTTTCTAATCTCATTAGGTAATTCGTCATATCTAACCGTTAAACTTGCCTTATCAGCCTGAACCGTTGCTCGAGTACTTAAAATACAACTGGCTTGAGCTCGATATTGTTGTACATCTTGTCTTGCTGTACTTGAAGTGATCCATTTACTTTCGCCTGATGCCATAGCAATTTTACCATCTAACGAAGAAGCGAGTTTAAGTTGGACATAAGGTATGCCTGTACGCATACATTTTAAAAAACCTTTATTAATGGCTTCAGCTTGTTCATATAAAACACCAACAATAACTTCAATTCCAGCGTCTCTTAATCGTTTAATACCGTTACCCGCAACATTGGGATTAGGGTCTTGCATAGCAACAACAACACGAGTTATACCTGCTTTTATCAATGCATCAGCACAGGGAGGAGTTCGACCAAAATGACTACATGGTTCTAATGTCACATAAGCGGTTGCTCCTTGTGCCTTATTGCCAGCCATTTTTAGCGCATAAACCTCTGCATGAGGTTCACCAGCTTTTTGATGATAACCTTTGCCGATTATCTGATCATCTCTAACAATAACACAACCGACATTAGGATTGGGAGGGGTAGTAAAGCGTCCGAGTTTAGCAAGCTCAATTGCTTGCTGCATATAAAATTGATCTTTATCTCTTATCATATCACGTAATTATTTTTGTTGTAGTTTAGCAATTTCATTACTAAACTGCTCAATATCATGAAAACTAAAATAGACTGAAGCAAAACGGATATAGGCAACTTTATCTAGATCTTTTAGTTCTTCAATAACATAATTACCGATAAGTTTAGCTGGTATTTCACGTTCACCGGTTGCTCTAATTTTTGATTTTATACGCGTAATTGCGTCTTCAATTGCATCAAGACCAACTGGGCGCTTTTCTAATGCGCGTTTTATACCATTGCGTAATTTATCTTCATTGAACGGCTCACGAACTTTATTACTTTTGATAACATTAGGCATAATTAATTCAGCAACTTCAAATGTAGTAAAACGTTCATTGCATTCTACACATTGTCGACGGCGACGAACTTGAAAACCCTCACCAACAAGACGTGAATCAATCACCTTGGTATCATCAGCATTACAAAACGGACAGTGCATAAAATTATCCTAATAATGTCACAACTAACACTACAATAGCTGAAAATATCAATTAAAACAAGGTTTCAATAATGAATGGTTGTTACATTAATAATTTTATGATTCTATTCATTTTAAACATAACTAAAATTAAGAAATAATCCTCATTAATTTATTAAAAAAACTATTAAATTAATGAATATATACATTATTATTCTTATCATTTCATTACATTTATTGCCACTATGCTATAACATTGATAAATGTTTAAAAATTCTAACGTTTTTTAGTTATAGTTTTAAGATCGCATAACAAGAAAAGCTAGAAAGAATAAGAAATCAAATAATTATAATCTAGATCAACAATAATAATTGACGGTAAACACATCAACAGAAACAAAAAATACGCAGACACATTAAATCATAATTTTCTTAAAATAAAAAACTCGTGGTAAGTCGAAATTGGCATTACCTAATCTAAACTATTAAAGAAAATTTATTAGCTTCAATATTAACATTAGAAAGAGATTAAGGACTTGCCAATTATAAAAAAATAAACAATAATCCAATAGATTAGGTTAATAAAAAATAATAAAACAAAAATTCCGTCGCCAAACTAACGACGGAAATAAAGATTTACCAATCTAATTTGATTAAAAAATCACGCAATTTGGCAAAATCATCTGGCATATAATGAGAAAGCAATGTCATATCCGCACGTTCAGCGAGAGCTTTCGGTAGAGGAATTGATTTACCAAGAATGTCTTCTACCACTTCTTTAAATTTAGCTGGATGTGCAGTACCTAAAAATAGTCCGTATTCCCCTTCTTGTAACTGATCACGCAGTGCACGATAAGCAATTGCACCATGAGGTTCAGAAAGGTAACCTTTTTTGTCAAGTTCCTGTACCGTCTGTTTGGATACTTCATCAGAGACTGCAGCATGACCAAGTGATTTAAGCGCCCACCCTTCTCTTTTATAAATCTCCTCAATACGAGGCCAATTATTAGGTTGGCTAACATCCATAGCATTGGATAGCGTTGCTACCGTTGCATGAGGTTCCCACTTACCTGTTTCCAAATAGCGTGGCACAGTATCATTGGCGTTGGTTGCAGCAATGAAACGTTTAATTGGTAATCCCATTGTCTTAGCAAGTAGACCTGCTGTTAAGTCACCAAAATTGCCACTTGGTACCGAAATCACTAATTGCTCACGTTGTGCTGGGGTTAACTGAGCGAAAGCTTCAAAATAGTAACAAATTTGTGCTAATAATCGACTTATATTAATAGAATTAGCTGAATTTAAGCCAATGGCTGTTTTTAAATCTTCATCATCAAATGCTTTTTTAACTAACGCTTGGCAAGCATCAAAATCACTTTGTATCGCAATAGTATGAATATTATCGCCAAGCGTACAAAATAGCTTTTCTTGTAATGGACTAATTTTTCCTTCTGGATATAAAATCACTACTCGAATATTCGGTAAATGATAAAATGCATGAGCAACCGCTGCTCCAGTATCGCCGGATGTCGCAGTTAGAATCGTAATTTTTTTATCAGCCGCAACTTGCACCAAAGCCTGGGCCATAAAGCGACCACCAAAATCTTTAAAGGCTAATGTTGGGCCATGGTATAACTCTAATGAACCTATATCTTTTTCTACTGATTTGACTGGAGCAGGAAACTGAAATGCATTTTTTACCAATCTATGCATATCAGTATCACCAATTTCATCACCAATAAAAGCGGATAAAATCTTGGCACTACGACTTACAAAATCTAGTTTTAATAATGCATCAATTTCATTTAGCGAAAATTTTGGTAAATCTTGAGGAAAAAATAGACCTTGTCCTCTTCCTAATCCTTGTTGTACTGCTTGTGCAAAGCTAACTTGCTGTGTGTGATCTTTTAAGTTGTACAATTTCATAATATTTTCCGATTATCTTTATGCTTATATTGTTTACTTTATCTGTTAGTCATTTATTGACCTATCGATAACGCTATGGAAACTTTCAAACTTTATATCGTAGATAGAGTTATATAACTCTTGCGCCTTGGTTATCTATCTTACAAATATGCGTAAAACCTTCCTCATTTTGTAAGTAGCAATTTTTTAATAGCAATTCAATTTGCTGCGCTGTTTCAAGTTTGTCAGCAATGACAAACATGGTCGGTCCTGATCCAGAAATACCCGATGCTAAAGCACCAAGTTGTTTTACCCGATTTTGCGTTTCATCAAAGTTAGGTAATAGTTGTTTACGATAAGGTTCTGCAATATTATCGCGCAGCATTGTTGCAGCAAGTTTTGGTTGATTTGTGTAACAAGCGTGAATAAAACCACCAACATATCGACCATGAGCGACGCAATCCGCTTTTTGATATTGTGCAGGCAAAATAGCTCGTGCTTGAGCTGTCGATACCTTTATACCTGGATAGGCCATCACCCAATACCAATTGTCAAAATGTGGAATGGATTCACTAATAATCCCCATTTCATCAAGGATAAGTTGCATTCCTCCCAAATAACAGGGTGCAACATTATCGTAATGAACGCTTCCAGAAATCCGACCTTCAAGTTCTCCCATCATAGAAAGCATTTCAAACTCACTAAATGGCTTATCAAAAAATTCATTTAAAGCAACCAATGCCCCTACTACTGAACATGCACTGGATCCTAATCCTGAACCAATAGGCATATTTTTTTCAAGTGTCATACTAACTGGGAGCGTTTTACCCATCGCTTCACAAAAACGCTGCCAGCATTGATATACAATATTGTATTTAGGATCGCGTGGTAACTTTTGAACAAATATTCCTTTACAAGTAAGAGAGAATTCTGTTGCGGTTTCAACTGTGATCAGATCACCCAACATCACACCACTAATCGGATTAATGGCAGCACCTAAAATATCAAAACCAACACTGATATTCGCCATTGATGCTGGCGCATATACTGTTAAAGATTTATGACTCATTTAACCTCCGATTTTACCTGATGTAGTGCGTAAAATATCAGCAAAAACACCCGCTGCAGTCACGTCATTACCCGCCCCATAACCACGTAGTACTAATGGAATTGGTTGATAATAACGAGTATAAAATGCTAAAGCATTTTCGCCATTCTTAACTTTATAAAGAGGGTCTTCACTATCAACTGCTTCAATTTTAACACTACATTGATTATTTTCGATACTACCAACATATCGTAATACTTTTCCGTTTTTGGCTGCTTGTTCAGATTTTGCTTTAAATTCAGCATCTAATTGCGGTAATTTAGTCATAAACTCATCAATATTGCCTTGGGAATATTCAGCGGGTAAAACAGATTCAACATTAATTTGATCGAGTTCAAGTTGTAATCCAGCTTCTCGCGCTAAAATAAGTAATTTTCTAGCAACATCTGTTCCAGATAAATCATCCCGAGGATCTGGCTCAGTAAAACCTTTCTCTTTAGCTAGTTTAGTTGCTTCAGACAATGACATTCCTTCATCAAGCTTACCGAAAATGAAAGAAAGCGAACCTGATAATATCCCTGAAAATTTAATAAGCTCATCACCCGCATTTAGTAAATTTTGTAAGTTTTCAATTACCGGTAAGCCTGCACCTACATTGGTATCATATAGGAATTTGCGTTTACTTTTTGCAGCTTCTTGGCGTAAGCGTAGATAATAGGCCATAGAGCTGGTATTTGCTTTTTTATTTGGAGTAACCACATGGAAACCATTAGCTAAAAAGTCAGCATATTTGTCGGATACTTCGCTACTTGAAGTACAATCGACTAGAATTGGGTTAAGCAGTCGGTTATTTTTGGCAAATTCAATAATACTATCTAATGTGTATTTCATTTCACTCTGTTTGATTTGTTCACGCCAATTATCAAGAATAATACCATCTCGATTAAGCACGCTATGTTTTGAATTAAATAAACCGCATACCCGTAAATCAATCTGTTTGTTTTTAAGCCATTTTTGTTGGCGACCAATTTGATCAACAAGTGCGCCACCCACACCACCAACACCAATTACAAAGACATCAAGCATTTTATCTGTTCCAAATAGCATTTGATGAGCAACTCGAACGCCCATTACCGCAACATCATTATCAACCACAACTGAAATTGAACGTTCAGATGATCCTTGTGCAATAGCGACAATGTTAATATTTGCTCTAGCTAATGCAGTAAAGAAATTAGCTGATAATCCACGTAATGTGCGCATACCATCGCCCACAACTGAGATAATAGCCAGTCTTTCAATAATTTCAATCGGTTCAAGTAATCCATCTTTTAATTCTAAGAAGAATTCATCACTTAAAGCTTCTTCTGCACGATAAAGTTCAGATTGTGGTACACAAAAACTGATACTGTATTCAGATGATGATTGTGTAATAAGAACAACAGATATGCCTGCGTAAGACATCGCCGAAAAAACCCGAGCCGACATACCAACCATGCCTTTTAGACCAGGACCAGAAACATTAATCATCGCCATATTATTTAAATTAGTAATCCCTTTTACAGGAGTGGTTGAATCAACAACATTGGCGCCAATAAGTGTACCTGGTGCATCAGGGTTATTGGTATTTTTTATTAAACATGGAATTTGGAACTGTGCAATAGGTAAAATAGTTCTAGGATGAAGAACTTTAGCGCCAAAATAAGAAAGTTCCATCGCTTCTTGATATGACATAGTTTTTAGTAATTTAGCATCAGGAACAGTGCGAGGATCACAAGTGTAAACACCATCAACATCGGTCCAAATTTCACAGCTATTGGCTCTTAAACAAGCAGCAAGAACAGCAGCCGAATAATCAGAACCATTACGACCAAGTACAACCAACTCCCCTTTGTCATTACCCGCTGTAAACCCAGGCATTAAAATAATATTTTGCTGTGGAATGCACATCTGTGCAATTCGATGACTTGATTCGGGAATATCAACCGTAGATTCTAAGTAGCCACCTTCCGCAATAAGCATTGCAACAGGATCAATTACGGTAATGGTGTGACCTTTCGCCTTAAGCAGCTCTTGCATAATAGTAATTGACAGTTTTTCACCACGACAAATAATTGATGCATTAATACTATCTGGGCATTGACCTAATAAGCGAATTCCTTCCAGCAATTGCTTAATATGATTTAATTCATTTAACGCAAAACGTTTCATTTCTTCATAAGCAAAATTAGGTTGTACTTTTGCAAGCCCCGCTAATAAATCAGCAAAAATTTTTTCCGCATCATAAATATTGTTTTTGATTTCTTGTCCGGCAACTGTTTTTTCAACCATTGCAACTAAATGATTAGTGATTTTAGCAGGTGCTGATAAAACAGTCGCTGTTTGTTCTTGTTTAGCATTATTTTCAATTATCTCTGCTACTCGCAAAAAACGTTCTGCGTTAGCAACAGATGTTCCTCCAAATTTTAAAACTTTCATATCACACCTTACTTATCTTTTTTATTTATGCCATTACGATTCAAAATACAATTATTCGACTTTTTTACATCGATAGGTATTATGAAAACCCTTTAGTGTTATAACATTAGTTATAATTTTATTTTCAAACTATAGTTAAATTTTAATAAAAATATTTATTACACAATAAAAAAACCCGCCTTTTAGGGGCGGGTTTTTTATATTTTTTGGGAAAAATCAACCCGCCCTAGATCGCGTAATAGTACCTAAGGTGCCAATAATGCCTGTCATACGGATTGAAATAATCATTATTTTTCCTAAAACTTTTTCACTTAAACTCTAAACAAAACAGCCCGACATTTTCATGTCAGGCTGTAATTCTAAAAAACTTTTTTGCTGTTTTCGTACTCATTAACAACTTTATTCAAAGCTTGATATATACTTTGCGCATCTTGTTTATTTAATGCTTCATCAAGAATATTGAGGTACGACAACATTAATTTTTGATTGTCTTCGGCAAACTGCGGTGATACTTCCTGATCTTCATATAACATGACATAAGTACGGGCAAATCCAAAGATCAAAAAATAGACCGATGCATTTTTCGAATCTTCTTGAATTAATGCTCTCATTGCCTTGCGTAGTTTTACATAGCTATCCGTACCCGGCAAACTTGTCGCAAATGTTTTCGTTACTTCAGAAAATGTCATTGCAATAAACCCCAATCAAAATCACAAGATGAAAGAATAGCAACCCGTCAGCAGAAGTGCAAGTGTATTTTGTTTATTAAACATAGTTTTTTACTTTTAGTAAACAGCATATACCAATTAATAGCTAATAAGTTTATTATTATAAATCCTTGCAAACAGATAATCCGGCTGAAGCTTGTGCAACAGGCATTATCTCAATTGAGTTAACATTAAAGTGCGTTGGTGTATTAACTAACCAAGATACGGTATTAGCTATATCTTCGGGCGTGATATAATCTACGCCTTTATATACTTCCGCCGCTTGTTCATCATTTCCATGAAACCTTACATTTGAAAATTCTGTACCACCACACAAACCAGGCTCAATATTGGTAACTCTAATTTTTTTTCCTAAAAGATCTGTTCGTAAATTTGCACTAAACTGCTTAACAAATGCTTTCGATGCACCATAAACATTACCGCCTTTATAAGCATAACTACCTGCTACTGAACCAAGGTTAATAATATATCCAAAATTACGTTCGACCATTCCTGGCAAAATTTGGTGAGTTAAATGTACTAAGCCTATTATATTGGTTTCAATCATGGTTTCCCAATCATTATAGTCTGCTTGGTATGCTGGCTCTAATCCTAAAGCTAATCCAGCATTATTAATTAAAATATCAATTGGTTGGAACTCTTTAGGAAGTTGTAACAAAATTGATTCCACCGCATCTTTTTTTGTTACATCTAAAGACAATGGTAAGAAATTTGAACCTAATTCATCAGCTATTTTCTGTAGTTTATCGGTTCGCCTAGCGACACCAATAACTTTATAGCCATCGGCTATTAGCTTGCAGCAAATAGCTTGTCCAAATCCAGAGGAAGCGCCAGTAACTAAAGCAATATTCATAGTAAAACTCCTTATAGGCTTAAAGATAATATAGATACGAGTATATTCTCATAATCAATATGATAATTATGCAAAAAGTGGTAAATACATAATTTTACTTAAACGTATAGTTAACCTGAAACTTCTTGACAATAATGCAAAACAACTCTTATAAAAAACCCGCTAAAAAAGCGGGCTAATATTTAAATTTCATTTAGCAAGTTCTTCTGATGGTTCTTCGTCTTTCAATGGAACAATCAATGTATCAATATGAGTATTATTGATTAATTGACGTGCAGAAGACATTAACTTACTCCAAAAATCCTGATGATGACCACACACAACAAGATCAGCGCCATATTCGTGAATCGCTTCAATCAATACTTGACCAAACTCACCATTTCCTGAAAGTGTGTGCGCAATAGGATATCCAGCATCATCAGCCAGTTTATTTAAAGCAATGTGCGCATCTTCTGTGATTTTGTCTTTCATATCATTCATATTAATATCAACTAATCCTGTATATAGATCAGAATAGTTAATACCAACATGAATCAAAGAGATTTGAGCATTATATGGCCTTGCCATAGAGACCGCTTTTTCGACAAGAACTTCACTTTCAGGTGATAAATCCACTGCGACTAATATATGTTTATAAGCCATGATATTTTACTCCTTCCTATTTTGACGCTCAGGTTAAATTTTGAATTTATACTCTCTTTTTACTACTAAATTAATTTTTGAGCAAGCCAAAAAAGTGACCCAGATAACAAAATTGAAATCGGCAATGTCAAAATCCATGTTAATGCAATATTTTTAATCGTTTTGCTTTGTACACCACCACCATCAACGATCATTGTTCCAGCCACTGATGATGAAAGGACTTGAGTAGTTGATACTGGCATACCCGTATAGCTAGCAATACCAATTGAAAGTGCTGTGGTAATTTGCGCCGAAACACCTTGAGCATAAGTCATCCCTTTTTTACCAATTTTTTCACCAATGGTAACAGCAACCCGACGCCATCCAATCATAGTACCAATAGCAAGCGCTGAAGCCACTGAGATGATGATCCAAATAGGTGCATATTCAATTGTTTTAAGTAAGTCATTATTGACCGATTTTAAATATTGTTTATCTTCTGATGAAATATTTGGTTGTTTAGCAACATGTGAAACAGTATCGGACAAGCAAAGTAGTATACGTCTAGCTTGTGAACGTTGCTCAACAGTAAGAGATTCATAATCATTCATTTTATTAAATAGATTATTAGCAATATTTAATGTAATAAAAGAACGCGAATAATCACAATGATATTGATTTAAATCGCTGATAGGCACGTTAGAGTCAACTGTAGATTGAGAGCCAATTACAGTTGTTAAATCTTGATTATGAGTAACAAAATAGTCTTCAATATTGTGGATAGCATTGCGAGTATTGGTAATATCATAAGTTGAAGCACTCATATTAACAATAAAACCTGCGGGAGCAATGCCCATTAGCACTAACATTAATAAACCAATTCCTTTTTGCCCATCGTTAGCACCATGTGAAAAGCTTACACCGGCTGCTGATATAATAAGCATTATGCGAATCCAAAATGGAGGCTTTTTCTTACCATAGAGTTTTTCACGCTGCTCTGGTGTCATGAAAATACGTTCTCTTTTTTTACTACTTTTTTTGCTTTGACTTTTACGTGTCCAATATTTACGTAGTAAAAAAATCATTAAACCAGCAACAACAAGACCAATTACTGGTGAAATAATTAATGATAAAAAGATTTGAATCATCTTTGGAATATTAAGCGCATCAATAATTGATGTATCCATAATAAATGCATTAGCAAGTGCCACACCAATAATGGAACCAATTAAGGTATGAGAACTTGATGCAGGGATGCCAACATACCAAGTTCCTAAATTCCAAATAATTGCTGCGAATAAAATAGAAAATACCATTGCAAGCCCATGTGTAGAACTTACATTGAGTAATAAATCGGTTGGTAATAAGTGCACAATCGCATAAGCAACACTAAGGCCACCAAGCAACACACCGAAGAAATTAAACACTCCTGCCATAAAAACGGCAAGTTGCTCTTTCAATGCTCTGGTATAAATAACCGTTGCAACAGCATTGGCTGTATCATGAAATCCATTTATAGCCTCGTAAAAAAGCACAAATAACAATGCAAAGACTAATAATACAATAGTTGAAAATTCTAAATCAGAAAATAGATGAAACATAATAGATCTTTCTGTTGTTAATTAACGACTCTATTATCCTTTAGAATAGGATAATGAGCAAAACAAATTTTACATTTTTCGTTTAGCATAGCGGGCAGCTAAAAAAGCACAGATCATTAATTGAATCTGATGAAAGATCATTAAAGGTAAAATCATAATTCCCATAATCGACATTGGAAAAATAACACCGGCCATGGGAATACCACTAGCTAAACTTTTTTTTGAACCACAAAATACGATTGTAATTTCATCTTCTTTGCTAAAACCAAATAGTCTTGCACTATAGGTCGTAATCAATAAAACAATAACTAATAATACAATTGAGAAAAATATTATGTTTAATAACGATAAAAGACCAACTTGTGCCCAAATGCCATTAATAACTGCATCACTAAAAGCAACATAAACCACCAATAAAATTGATAAACGATCAGTTTTAGAAATGATATTTTTGTATTTTTCTATCCATTTGATTATAAAGCGACGCGATAAATGACCAATAATAAAAGGTAACATCAATTTTAACATTATTGAGGTAATTGCATCGACTATATCCATTGAAGCAACAGCTTGAGTATTCATTAGTAACCCAACTAAAATAGGAGTAATAAAAACACCCAATAATGTTGATGCTGAGGCACTACAAATTGCAGCAGCTACATTCCCTCTTGCTATCGAAGTAAATGCTATTGCTGATTGTACTGTTGCAGGTAAAACACAAAGGTACACAAAGCCTAAATAAAATTCTTGCGATAAAAAAGTTGGCACTAAAAATTGCATCATAACGCCTAAGATAGGAAAAACCACAAAGGTCGTTGCAAATATTAACAAATGTAATCGCCAATTTTTTATGCCAATAATAATGGATTGAAAAGAAAGTTTAGCGCCATGCATAAAAAATAACAATCCAATGGCAAAAGTTGTAAGGTGCTCAAAGAATATTTTAGTTTGTCCCTTACAAGGCAAAATACTTGCAGTAATAACAACACAAATTAAAGTCAATAAGAATGGATCAATCTTCAAACGTTGGAGTATATTCATAGTTACCAATCTTTTTTGCTAAAAAAATCGCCACAATAGTGGCGATATAGTTTACGTGTAAGAACACTTATTCTAAGAAGCTACGAAGAACATCCGAACGACTTGGATGACGTAATTTACGTAACGCTTTAGCTTCAATTTGACGAATACGTTCACGTGTTACATCAAATTGTTTACCAACTTCTTCAAGCGTATGATCGGTATTCATATCAATACCAAATCGCATACGTAATACTTTTGCTTCGCGTGGCGTTAAACCAGATAAGATATCACGTGTTGCACTGCGCAAGCTTTCAGATGTTGCTGCATCTAATGGTTGCTCTAGTGCGGTATCTTCAATAAAGTCACCTAAATGTGAATCTTCATCATCACCAACTGGTGTTTCCATTGAAATTGGTTCTTTAGCAATCTTCAACACTTTACGAATTTTATCTTCTGGCATTTGCATACGTTCAGATAACTCTTCTGGTGTCGGTTCGCGACCAATTTCTTGTAACATTTGGCGTGAAATACGATTTAACTTATTGATCGTCTCAATCATATGTACTGGAATACGAATTGTTCTTGCTTGGTCGGCAATTGAACGTGTGATAGCTTGTCTAATCCACCAAGTTGCATAAGTTGAGAATTTATAACCTCGACGGTATTCAAACTTATCTACAGCTTTCATTAGACCGATATTACCTTCTTGAATCAGATCTAAGAACTGTAATCCACGGTTAGTGTATTTTTTTGCTATAGAAATAACTAAACGTAAGTTTGCTTCAACCATTTCTTTCTTAGCGCGTCGTGCTTTTGCTTCACCAATAGACATACGACGATTAATATCTTTAATTTGCTCAATAGAAAGATTAGTTTCCGTTTCAATTTGTTGCAACAAGTTAACTTGTGCAGCAATTTGCTCCTCGAAATCTTTTAAATTAGCCGCAAAAGCACTTTTCGAAGTTAATGCTTTATTATACCAATCCATGTTATTTTCATTTCCAGTGAAATAATTCATAAATTGTTTTTTCGGCATCTTACATTGTTCAACGCAGATCTTCATAATTACACGTTCGTGTGCTCTTACACGATCCATCATACTTCTCATATTGTTGACAAGTATATCGAACTGTTTAGCTACTAAACGAAATTGTTTGAAAATCTCTGATAAATTTTCGATCTCTTTTTGTGCTTTTTTGTGACCTCTTCCATATTTTTTAATAGCTTCAGAAGTTTTATTATGCTGTTCTTGTAATTCAGCAAATTTTGCTCTAGCTACTTCAGGATCAATCGAAACATCTTCATCTGCAGATGAATCACCATCCTCATCTTCATTTTCATCGTCACTATCGTCTATTTCGATCTCGGTTTCACTATCTTCTAAATCTTCAGGTAATTCTTCTGTTACTTCTTCCGCATTTGGATCAACAAAACCGGTAATTAAATCAGATAAACGAACTTCTCCACTTTCGACTAAGTTATATTGCTCAAGTAGATAAGTAATCGCCTCTGGGTATTCAGACACTGAAGTTTGAACCTGATTAATGCCATCTTCAATACGTTTGGCAATATCAATTTCACCTTCACGAGTTAAAAGTTCTACCGCTCCCATTTCTCGCATATACATACGAACAGGATCGGTTGTTCGACCTATTTCTGACTCAACATTAGATAATACTAATGCTGTTGCTGCTTCAACGGCTTCTTCATCAGGGACATTATCTGAAAGTAATAACTCATCAGAATCAGGGGCTTCTTCAAGAACTTGAATCCCCATATCATTAATCATTTGGATAATATCTTCAATCTGATCTGAATCAATAATCTCTTCAGGCAAGTGATCGTTGACATCAGCATAGGTTAGGTATCCTAGCTCCTTACCACGAATAATTAGGAGTTTTAGCTGTGATTGAGAATTTTGCTCCATAAAAGGTATCCACTTTTAGTTATTTGGTCATGTGTATATTATATATGTAGAACATTAGCTGTTATCTACGTATACCCTATATATTTAGTCTTTTTTTGATAAAACAAGTATTAATGTCGCTAATTCTTTTTTCTCTGCGGTACTTAAGCCGGAGACTCTCTCTTTTGCGATTAGTTCATCTTGTCTTTGGGCGAGTATATTATCATATAACTCTTTTAAAGTATGTTTAAAAATAGATTCTATATCATCATCTTGGTAATGAAACTCCCAGGTTGATAAACGACTAATTTGCTTATAAAACGGCCTTTCTAAACACTCAGTTAATATTTGTGCAGTAGTTATATTAGGATAGCGCTGGCATAATTCAAGTAGTTCAATAAAAATATCAATACCAGCCATTTTCACTTGACCAATAGCATTAATATCGGAAACAAGCTGCGCAAGATTAGGATATTGAAGTAATAAACCGATCAAAATACGCATTGTTGTTAACTTCATTTGTGCTATTGGTGCAGTTTCTGGAACCTTACTTTCATATTTTTGGCGATTAGATTGCATCAATTGCTCTATTTGAGACAAATCAAGTAATCCTAAATAACGCCCAAGTTGTTGTAATAAATTTAATCGGAAAGCCTTTGCTTTTATTTGATCAAGTAAAGGAAGCGCCAATGAACTTAATTTAGCTTTCCCTTCCGGTGTTTTCAAATCAACTTGTTTTAGTAATTCATCAAATAAAAATTTAGACAGGTTTGGTGCGGTTTTCAGGTAATCTTCAAAACCTGTTTTACCGACTTTACGTACAAAACTATCTGGGTCTTCATCTTGAGGTAAAAAAGCAAAGCTTATCTCTTTACCATCAATCAAGCAGGGTAATAAAACATTTAATGCTCGCCAAGCAGCATTCCTTCCTGCATTATCTCCATCATAACAAAAGATAACAGAATCTGTAGCTCTAAATAGAAGTTTAATATGTTCTTCTGATGTTGCTGTCCCTAGAGCTGCTACCGCATAATCAATATCATATTGGGCCAGAGATACAACATCCATATAACCCTCTACAATTATTAATTGTAGAGGGTTACGATTGGCTTCCAAAGCTTCATAAAGTCCATATAACTGAAAACCTTTATGAAAAATAGGCGTTTCTGGTGAGTTTAAATATTTTGCCGAGTCATTAATGATAGTTCTTCCACCAAAGGCGATCACATTACCTTGTCTATCACGAATTGGGAACATGATTCGCCCGCGAAAGCGATCGAATCGATTACCTCTATCATTATTAACTGACATCCCTGCTTTATCATATAACTCTGCTTCGTTTTTTGTCTTTACAATAGTTTGAAAAGCTAATTGGCTTGAATTAGGGGCGTAACCAATTTTATACCTAGCTATAATTTCCGTATTTAGCCCACGTTGTTCTAGATATTTATGTGCATCAATCGAGGTTGATAATGCTAATTGCTGTTGGTAAAAATTGGTTATTTTGGCCATTAACGTATACAGATCACGGCGAATATTTCGAGATTCAATCTGTTTTGATTGATCTATTTGGTTATTCTCATTATCCGTATAAGGAACTCGAATTCCTTGCATACTAGCTAATTCTTCAATAGCTTCGGGAAAAGACAAACGTTCATATTGCATTAAAAAATTTACAACCGAACCAGATGCCCCACAACCAAAACAATAATAGATCTGTTTTTTTTCATTCAATGAAAAAGAGGCAGTTTTCTCATCATGGAAAGGACAACAACCAAAGTAATTATTCCCCTTTTTTTTCATTTTGACACGTTTGCTGATCACATCAAGTATACTTGTGCGAGCAATCAAGTCTAAAATAAAATCGCGAGGAATAAGACCTTTCATGATAATTCAACCGATATTGGCACTATACGCAAAGACAACAAGCCGTATATATATGTACGGCTTGTAAAAATTTTTTATAAAAAATAGATAAAATTGAATTTTATATCAATTTAAACTTTTAGTATAACTATTAATATAGACGAGTGCGACGAGCGTTTTCTCTTTCTAATTTTTTAGCATGACGTTTAACAGCAGCTGCTTTTGCGCGTTTACGAATAGTAGTTGGTTTTTCGTAAAATTCACGATTACGAACTTCAGCTAAAACTCCTGCTTTTTCGCAAGAACGTTTAAAACGACGTAATGCTACATCGAAAGGTTCATTTTCACGTACTTTAATTACTGGCATGTGCCTCTCACCTCAAATTTGTTTAATATCACAAAGGACTAAAAATTAGTGCGCAATTTTACCTCTAATGGATATATGTTGTAAAGTAAAATATCCAATTATTGTATCATAACAAATTAATTTGCTAATCTCCCTACTCAATTAGATAATAAAACCATTTTTATTAATATAGATAGGTATTTTTATGTCATCGTTTATTACCGGTCAGTACCCCAAGCGCCGCTTACGCCGCAATCGTGTTTATGATTTTAGTCGCCGTTTAGTTGCAGAAAATCAGCTAACGATTAATGATCTAATTTAT
Organism: Gilliamella sp. B14384G12; assembly: GCF_016101825.1. Lineage (NCBI taxonomy): Bacteria > Pseudomonadati > Pseudomonadota > Gammaproteobacteria > Orbales > Orbaceae > Gilliamella > Gilliamella sp. B14384G12. The sequence continues at coordinate 237,461 of NZ_JACFPU010000002.1, forward strand.
CCTGTTTTTATCGTTGAAGGAAACAATATCACTGAACCTGTTTCATCCATGCCAAACGTTAATCGAATGAGTATTGATATACTATTAAAAGAAGCTGAATATGTGGCTAAACTAGGTATCCCTGTTCTTTCATTATTTCCAGCCATTGAACCTGCAAAAAAATCATTACTCGCACAGGAAGCTTATAATGAAAATGGATTAGTACCCAAAGCGATTCGAGCATTAAAAAAAGAAATTCCTGAGTTAGGTATTCTAACTGACGTAGCCCTTGACCCTTACACAACGCACGGACAAGATGGTATTATTGATGAACATGGTTATGTGCAAAATGATATATCTGTCGAAATTCTTGTTAAACAAGCGTTAATTCAAGCCCAAGCTGGTGCAGATATTATCGCGCCAAGTGATATGATGGATGGACGCATCGGCGCAATTCGCGATGAGTTAGAAAAGCATAATTTTGTTAACACTCAAATCATGGCGTATTCAGCAAAATATGCTTCAAGTTTTTATGGTCCGTTTCGTGATGCCGTTGGATCCGCTCCCAATATAAAAGGCGGTAATAAAAAAACTTACCAACTAGACCCCGCCAACAGTAATGAAGCTTTGCAAGAAATTTATCAAGATCTTAGCGAAGGGGCTGATATGGTCATGGTAAAACCAGGTATGCCTTATCTTGATATGGTTAGAAGAGTAAAAGAGAGCTTCGCCGTTCCAACATTTGCTTATCAAGTTTCTGGCGAATATGCCATGCTGTGCGCAGCAATTGAAAATGGTTGGTTAGATAAACAATCCGTAATCATGGAATCCTTGCTTTGCTTTAAACGTGCTGGTGCAGATGGAATATTAACTTATTTCGCTAAACAAGTAGCCGAATGGTTAGTTCAAAAACAATAAGATTTAATGAACTCACAATAAAAATCCCCATATTTATATAGTGGGGATTTTTATTAAAAAAGTAAAAGACCTCATTTATTTTATTGGATTTATTCATTCTATTTTTTTACAAAATTAGCTATTAAATATAAAAATTTTTTCAAGTTTCCACAAGTGACTAATGGTAGTTCAATTTTATTATCATGATTTGAATTTTATAGCATCACTCTTTTCATAATTATTTTGTCTATCAATTGTAAATATTAATAATTAAAATGATTTAATGCCAATATAAAATTAACAACCTGTGTTTCATAAAGCATGTAAAAAAGTTTCAGGAAAACTATATGTTTATGTAAAAATTTGGTAATATTTCATCAGATTAGTGACAAAGGAATGAAAAATGATTTATGAACTCATACCGAATGAATTACATAAAGAGCTTAATGATTTTCGTAATGATTTAGAGAGAATAGCTTCACAACATGTTGAGGTTTGTCCTTTTTGTGATAAAAAGGAATTTTATTTAATCCGTTCAAAACCAACTACCACTTATCGTTGTAAAGCTTGCTATAAATATTTTACGGCAGCAACAAATACACCTTTCAACCGTCTAACACCTTTTAATTGGTTAGAAACCATTTTTGTTAGCCGTATAAAAAATTACAGTTATCAGGCAATAGCAAATATATTTGACTGTTCAACTGAGAAAATAATGCGCCGTGACCATGCTATAATTAATTACTTAAAGCTACATTATTTATCATTATATAAATGGTATATCAATAAACAACAGACAACCTTAAATCCAATCTTAATTGAACAACATAATTATATCAAATCAAAAATAAATACTTTACTTAATACGCAAACACCCCCTTGTTTACACTGTAACTCAACAGAAACGGTCAAAATAGGCAAACGAACATGTTACCGGTGTAAACGATGTCGACATAGTTTTAATCTTTTAAGCAATACTAAACTAAACCGTTTACCCAAATCTGAATTATGGTTGAGCTTTATTGATTTACTTATAGATGGGCAAGACAATACACAAATAGAAAAAAAACTAAAATTGACGAACAATACCGTAAGGCGATGGCGAGCTGTATGGTGTGAAATGATGATAAATTGGAATTGTGAAGCCCTATCTATTTGGTGTAAAGGTCATTAAAACAGTAAACATAGTACGATGAGTTATAGTTTGATGTTCTACTCTAAATATTTTTAAACAATAATACTAATAATGGAAGATAATGTTATGAAAAAATATATTTCTCTTTTAAATATAAGTTTATGTAGCAGTATATTATTAATTAGTGGTTGTGATGACAAAAAACTAACTAATAGAAACCCAACTCAAATTGCGGTTATTAACAGTTATCTTTTTCATACAGAACCAGAATTATTACCAGATAACAAATTATTTAAACAGCAAAAAATTGAAGGTTCATCGAATAAATTAATTAACTATAATAATTTAGGCTATGTAGATAATTATAATTTAGAAGGATTATATGGTGAAATCAATTATGATAAAGCCAAATACATTTACGGGATGAAAGAAACTAGAAATGAATATGGAATTACCTTTGACAATGCAAAAAACATTCTTGGCATGAAAAATAGTAATGGAGATATCGTTGCTATTTCTGAATTTGATGAGCAAGGCCATTTAGTAGAAACAACTTTATCTCACTTTGCAGAAAATAATATTATTTTTAATAGCAAAATAATTTATGAACAAGATCGAGTTGAGATGGTTTTATATAATGCTTATATTCCAGTTAATGAAAAAACCAAATTTCCTGTGTTAGTACAAGAAAAAGATATTATTTACAATGATAATAATCAATTAGAAAAAACTATCACTAAGTCATTTAAACTATCATCGAATGGTGACATCATAATTAATAACAAAAACGAACAAGAAGTTGAAATAACTGAAACTTGTACTTATTCTGATTATAATGAAAACCGAGATTGGACAAAAGCAATCTGTGTAACGACTGGTAATGAGTCAAAAACCGTTAATTTAATAAGAACCATTGAATATCAATAGATTTATTTATTATTTTTTAATACTAAAGAGAATATGATTAATCATTACCATACTCATCATATTCTCGGCAAAGTATAATGGTATCTTCAATTAAGCGCCGAGCAATAGTCCCATATTCGGGAATCTTAGGTAACTGAGAGTAATGATACCAATTTGCTTCAACTAACTCGCTAGTATCTACATGAATTTCACCACTTTCATAGTCTGCCAAATAAGCCATCATCAATGAATTAGGAAATGGCCAAGGCTGCGAACCTACATAACGAATATTTTTAATTGTTATTTTTGCTTCTTCAAATACTTCTCTCTTAACTGCCATTTCCATCGTTTCACCAATTTCAATAAAACCAGCTAAAACAGTGTATAAACTATCTTGATTATGCCTAACATGTTTTGCCAATAATATTTTATTTTTATTGCGAATAGCGACAATGATAGATGGCGAAATTTGTGGATAATAGCGTTCATTACAGTTGCGACACATACAACACCATTCTGTTGTACTAATATGCATTTCGTGCCCACAATAACCACAATATTTATGAGAACGATAAAACTCTGATAATTGAACGGCTCGTCCAGCCATATAAAATAATGATTGTTCATTATTACCAAGCAAAGTTCGAATTGAACTCATTGCTGTTTTCATTTCTCGGCAAATAAGCCAAGCTGTTTGACCATTCCACTCACCAATAGGTTGGGCAATTAGATTTGTAAAACCTAATTGTCTGGCATTTCCAACAGGAACTTCACCATTTGGTAACCATAGTCGTCCATTTTTACTGACAAACCAATAACCTGTTTCATTACCATTCAAATTTATTTGTTGCTGTATATTCATATCAATTTACACCAAAAACAACGAAAAAGGAGGGTCTTAACCTCCTTTATTATCAATATTATTTCTTTTTCTTCTCGTGAAGTCCTTTTTTCTCAAGTTCCCAATAAATGATGCGTTGCTGGGCAATTGTAAATAGGTTACTTACGATATAGTATAAAACTAAACCTGCTGGAAACCATAAGAAGAATACCGTAAAGATTAATGGCATATAAGTCATTAACCTTTTTTGTAATGGGTCAGCCGCTGGTGTTGGAGACATCATCTGAATTAAAAACATGGTACCGCCCATTAATAAAGGAAAAATATAATAAGGATCTTGTGCGGATAAGTCATAAATCCAAAGCGCAAATGGGGCATGACGTAGCTCTACAGCATTACCTAACATATAGAATAGTGATAAGAAAATTGGCATTTGAATAAATATTGGCAAACAACCACCTAATGGATTTACTTTTTCTTGTTTATAAATCGCCATGGTTTCCATACTCATTTTTTGTTTATCATCACCATAACGTTCTTTCAATGCTTCTATACGAGGTTGTAATAACTTCATTTTTGCCATTGAACGATATTGTGCACGTGTCAATGGGAATAAAATACCACGGACAATAAAAGTAATAATAATAATTGCAACGCCCCAGTTACCTACAAAACTATGAATAAATTTTAACAAATAAAATAGTGGTTGTGATAAGAACCATAACCAACCATAATCAACGGTTAAATCAAGATGATTGGCTGTCTCTTTCAATTGGTCTTGAATTTCAGGTCCCAACCATAATTTTGCACCAATAGTTTGACTATTACCTGGTTGAATAATAGTTGATTCACCTTTGAAACCAATCGTTGCTTGAGATTTGTTAGCTGTAGCCCGAGAATAAAATAAATTGTTTTGATCCTGAGCTGGCACCCATGCCGTTACAAAATAGTGCTGTAGCATTGCAACCCAACCTGTTTGGGTACTTACATCTAAAGCTTTATCTTTTATATCATCAAAACTATATTTACTATAGTTAGTGTTAGAACTAGAATAAGCCGCACCGCGAAAAGCATTTAGGCCTAACCCTCCGCCACCTTCAGTCACAGTACCTTTAGGTAACTCTATAGTTTGTTTTAATTGACCATACATCGAAACATCAATAGGACTTCCACTTTGGTTATTTATGTCATATTGTACATCTATAGCATAATTACCTCGATGTAATATATAATATTTAGTATAGCTAACACCATTAACCTGATAAGTCAGTGGTACACGCAATTCATCTTGTCCATCAGCTAATACGTATTCGGTTTGTTCTGTTTGATATACTGGTCGTTTTGATCCTTGAATTGCATTATCAGGGCCATCTTTACCAGTTAAACCGCTTTCAGCAACATAAACAAAATCAGGACTTGATGTTAATAATTGGAAAGGAGTACCTGAATGAAGTGTTTGCTCATATTTTAATAATTGAGCAGCTTGCACATCGCCGCCATAAGTATTGATAGTAAGTAATAATACATCTGATTTTACAGTGATTGTTTTACCAAGCACGGCACTATTAGTTGAATTATCTTCCCCTAGCTGTTGTGTTAACTGGTTAATCACAGGCGGCTTGGGAGCATGATCTTCTTCCCACGCTTTCCAAATAAAAAAAGATACAAAAAGTAAAGCAATGACTAAAATATTACGTTGAGATCCCATTAGTGTTTTTCTCTATTGGTTTTAATTTTAGGAGGAACAAAATCTTCTCCTCCTTCATGTAAAGGGTGACATTTTAATACACGTTTAAGCATTAGCCAACCACCTTTTATTATTCCAAAGCGTCTTAATGCAATTACAGCATATTGTGAACATGACGGCGTAAAACGGCATTTAGGACCAAATAAGGGACTAAGGATACGTTGATATATCCGAATAAAAAATATAAAAATATTAATTATCAATAAATTAAATGCACAAACATGCCTTTTTATCATTAATTTTAATTTATTTAAATTTTTTGCTTGGCTATGATTCGTTGGCATAGTTTATCAAATATCTCAACTATTTGTTGATTATCTAAGTCAATAACAGGAGATTTAGCCATTAGAATAAAATCAATATTAGGGAATTGATGTTGATGATAACGAAAATATTCCTTCACAAGCCGTTTGATACGGTTACGTTCATGGGCACGCTTTACCTGCTTTTTAGCTATGGCAAATCCCAAACGAGCATGTGCTAAATTATTTTTACGTGAAACAAGCGTAAGGAAAGGAGATCCAGCTCTGATGGATTCTTGGAAAACATAACTGAAATCAAAGGGAGTTAACAATCGCAACTCCCGAGGATAAGTGAATTTAATCACTCAACTTTAAATCAGCTAGCAACAGTTAAACGAACACGGCCTTTAGCACGACGGCGAGCAAGAACTTGACGACCGTTTTTTGTTGCCATACGAGCACGGAAACCGTGAGTTCTATTGCGTTTTAATACTGATGGTTGAAATGTGCGTTTCATGACGATTTATATCCAAATCTAATTTATCAACAAGGTTGTAGAGTGTAAACTCCACAGCATTAATTAAAGAGGTCGGAATTATAGTGTTTATTTCCTTTGTCGTCAATGAGATTTTAACAGATAAATTTTTAAGAAATCCATTAACTCCTGATTAAGATACAATTATATAAAAAACTGATACATACCCTATTAATTTAAACATATATTTTAATCCTTATTGTCGATAAATAATCAGCAAAATAATAGTTTATGAGATTAATTTATCTTCTTTATAGGCTGATATCATGTATCAAAAACAACTCCAAAAAAGAGATACGAAAATTAAATTTCTTAATTATTAAATGCAATGACACGTTTACTTTTTTCACCACCGATTTCACGCGCTAATTTAGGCACTAAATATCCTGAAACTTGAGCTGCTAGTTGTTTCATTATTTGTTTGGCTTTCTCATCATTTACCATAAAGTGAGCGGCCCCCTGCACCTTATCAAGTAAATGGATGTAATAAGGCAAAATGCCAATATCAAATAGTTTATTACATAATTGCGCTAATGTTTCGGCTTTATCATTAACATTTTTTAATAAAACGCTTTGATTAAACATAGTTACACCTTGATGTTTTAACAGTGAAATAGCTTTAGCTACATTTTCATCAATTTCATTTGGATGATTGATATGAGTAACCATGATAATTTGTAATCGGCTTTTAGCAAATAGCTGACAAAGTGTTGATGTAATTCGTGATGGTATCACAACGGCTAAACGAGTATGAATTCGTAACCGTTTGATGTAAGGTATCTTTTCTAATTCTTTTATCAAAAATTCAATCTCATGATCTTTAGCCATTAAAGGATCTCCTCCAGAAAGAATAATTTCATCAAGTTCTGGGTGATTGGTAATATAATCAAGCGCAATGCTAAGATTCTTTTTATTTCCTTGGTTTTCATGGTAAGGAAAATGTCGCCTAAAACAATAACGACAATTTATGGCACAAGCTGTTTTAGTAATTAATAAAGCACGATTATGATATTTATGTAGTAATCCTGGAATAGTATTTTGTTGTTCATCCAAAGGATCATTACTGTATCCATCTACATTAATCATTTCATGATCATCGCAAAGAACTTGTAATAACAATGGATCTTTATAATTCCCCTTTTTCATTCGATTTATAAAAGCTATAGGAACACGAAGCGGAAATTGTTTTTTCGCTTGTAACATAGTAATTGAAATGGAATTAGGATCTAATTCTAAATAAGAATAAAGTTCCTTGATATCTGTCACGACATTGTTTAGATCTAATATCCATTCATCTTTATTATTTGGTTGTTCAATTTTTTGCTGTATAATATGACTCATTTTTGTAATTCAGAATGATAGTTGGAGCTTTTATGGCATCTTATAGTACAAATGAGTTTAAAGCTGGTCTTAAAATAATGCAAGATGGCGAGCCTTGTGTAATTGTTGAAAATGAATTTTATAAGCCTGGTAAAGGACAAGCAATTAACCGAGTAAAAATTAAAAAACTACTTTCAGGCAAAACAGTTGATAAAACTTTTAAGTCAGGTGAATCAGTTGAAGCCGCTGATGTTGTTGATATGAATTTAACATATTTATACACTGATGGTGAATTCTGGCATTTTATGAATAATGATACTTTTGAACAACTATCTGCCGATGCTAAAGCCGTTGGTGATAATGCAAAATGGTTAGTTGATCAAGCTGAATGTATCTTAACATTGTGGAATGGTCAACCTATCGCTGTTACACCTCCAAATTTTGTTGAATTAGAAGTTATTGAAACCGATCCAGGCTTAAAAGGTGATACTGCAGGAACAGGCGGAAAACCAGCAACTTTATCAACTGGTGCGGTTGTTCGTGTACCATTATTCGTACAAATTGGTGAAGTGCTTAAAGTGGATACTCGTTCAGGTGAATATGTATCACGTGTTAAATAATGATGGTGGTTTTATACAAAAATATTATTAACCAAAAAAAGAGGTTACGTTAACCTCTTTTTTGTTTTAAGTAGTTTTAAATGGTATACATTTAATTCAATGACAACAGATTAATCTTTATATTAATTGTGATAACTTCATTGTTAATAATGAATTAATTAAATTGTTTTGCACCAAAATAATTTAATTGGCGCCATGATTCATAAACCACCACCGCAACAGAATTAGATAAATTCATACTTCGACTATTAGCTAACATAGGAATACGAATCTTTTTATCTTGCGGTAATGCATCAAGAACTGATGCAGGTAAACCTCTAGTTTCGGGACCAAACAACAAAAAATCATTATACTTAAAATTCACTTCACTATGAGATTTTTGACCTTTAGTCGTTAATGCATAAACTTGTGTGATTAGGTTAAGTTGGTTTATCTCTAAAAAATGAGTAAGATTTTTATAACGCGTTACGTTGACAAATTCTTGATAATCAAGACCTGCTCTTCTCAGCTTTTTGTCATCCCAAAAGAATCCCATTGGTTCTATAATATGCAAATTAAAACCTGTATTAGCACAAAGACGGATAATGTTACCAGTATTAGCTGGAATTTCTGGCTCAAATAAAACGATATTTAAGGCAATGTTTGACACAATACTTTCTCTTCTATTGTTTATATTTCTGAATTGGTAATACTATCACAATTCTAAGTCCTCCAAGATGACTTTTCTCTGCTTTAACATTGCCATGATCTTGCATGATGGCATTAGCAACAATAGCTAGCCCTAAACCAGTTCCTCCGGATTGACGATCTCGCGCTTCACTAGTACGATAAAATGGTCTAAAAATTTGCTCAAGTTCCTTGTCAGCTACACCAATTCCATCATCGTCAATACTAATTATTATCTGATTTTGCTGCGCAATAAAGTTAACAACGATTTCATGATTAGAATAGCGGAATGCATTACGTATAACATTTTCAAGAGCACTACATAAAGCCATAGGATAACATAAAATAGTATGACTAGTTGGAAAGTTAGTCACTAAAAACTTTTTCCCTATTTGTTCTGCTTCAAATGTAGCATTATCAAGTACTTGTTTGAATAATAGATTAATTTTCTTAAATTGACGAATTTCATTATTATCATATTGCTGTCTTGCTAATGACAATAAATCACCAATCATAGAATCAAGCTTTAATGCTTCATTATTGATACGTATAACTTCATTACTTTCGCCTTGTTTACGTCGTAATAAAGATGTTGCAAGTTGTAAACGTGTTAAAGGAGTACGAAGTTCATGGGAAATATCGGAAAATAGACGTTGTTGTACTTCTTGCATCCGTTTAAGTTCTCTTAACATATGGTTAAAGCTAGCGCCTGTTGCTTTATATTCAGTAGATCCTATTTTTTCTAGCTCAGGCCACTCTTGTAAATTACCTTTAGCAACCTGATCTGCCGCTTTTTTTAATCCTCTTGCAGGTTTAGCGATACTCCATGATAACCATAGTAAAAAAGGAGAACTGATTAACATCATTAGTGTTAATAACAATAGAGGATGATCAAAAAGTAAATTAACAAATTGAGATTGAACATCGGATGCTGGTTGTAAAACATATAATTGATATGGTTCATCAGCATAATGAACCAAAAATGGTCCTATAATTTCTTGGAAATCATAAATCTTCTTAGCTGGATCTGAAATATTATGTGATATTTCGCTAAAATTTCTAACTAAATCAATATTCTTGGTGTCGGCAGTAATATATTGCTCATTTGGAGTGACAATAAATAAAAATTGACCAGATTTTTGGTAAGTATCCATTACAACAATAAAACGCATCCACCAACGAAAGCTATCTTTAGGTACATTGGATAGATCTTTTTCTATTTGTTTAGCTAACTCGTTACCGGTTTCTCGCTCTTTATTTGCAATGTAAGTTAAGTTTCTAGAATCTAAATTTGGTAATAAAATGATTAATGCTAAAAAAAAAGCTATCGTCAAAAGGAAGATAGTGAAAATTCGAACAGTTAAACGATCAAAAATCCACATATCACCACACCTAATTTAAAACTATACTGATTTCGTTATACATCATCATGATTATCAATAACAAATAAATATCCCTTAGAACGTAAGGTTTTAATCCACGGTAAACCATCACTACGAGGAGGAAGTTTTTTCCTTAAATTAGATACATGGACATCAATTGAGCGAGCAAGCGGAATAAATTCCTTACCTAAGACTGTTTCGCTCAACGTATCTCTAGATATGATTTTACCACCATTTTCAAGAAATTTAAGTAATACTTGAAATTCCGTACCAGTTAATTCTATATACTTATTATCATAATAAACTGACTGCTGTTTTCGATTTAATACCAATTTATCAACTGTATACTGTTGAGGAAGATCATCTGTTTCATTAACTAAATTATCCCAGCGCGTTCTACGTAATAGCGCGTTGATTCTAGCTATAAGTTCTCTATCATTGAAAGGTTTTAAAATATAATCATCAGCACCAAGTTCAAGCCCAATAATTTTATCATATTCATTATCTTTAGCCGTTAAAAAAATAACAGGGACAGTAAATTTGCTTCTAAGTTGAGATAACACATTTAATCCATTCATTTCAGGCATCATTATATCGAGCAGAACCAAATCAAATGACATATCAAACTTCTCTAAAGCTTGCACGCCATTATTCGCCGTTTCAACTTCAAACCCCTCTAGTTCAAGAAGCTCGGATAACAACGAGGCGATTTCTGGATCATCATCCACTACAAGTAATTTGTTCATTACAATCCTCTGTTTACTCATATATCATATTTATTTTTATCGAATTACATCAAGGTTTCACACTTTGCCAAATTATTATATATGCAAAAAATGCTATCAATACTAACAATATAGTAAATAATTGTTAAGTTCTACAATTTTAATACGTTAACATTAGAAAAACCTTGATCAATAAGATAAAGTGCTTGTAATTTACTCATCACTCCACGGTTACAATAAAGCAAATACTGCTTGCTTTGATCCAAATCACCAAATTGGGAGGCTAATTTATAAAAAGGAATTATTTTAATTTCAACATTATCGCCTAATAGTAAAGGATCATCCTCTTGTTCATCTGATGGGCGAATATCAATAATAATATGATCGTTATTAAGAGTCGATACGGTTTCAACCTGTTGAATTGTTGTGTCTGATTGTTTAGCTATTTCACGAATATCAATGTTTTCTGCATCTTCTATAGCTTTATTAAGTATTGAAAAATCAAAATTCAACTCTTCTGCTTCAATTTTTTCTTTAATGGCTTTGACAGTTGGACTTTTAGATATTACACCACAAAATTCAGGCATGGTTTTAGCAATATCTTCAGTGCCGATTTGTCGAGCAAGATTGATAATGGTTTCTTTATCGTGAGTGATTAGTGGACGTAAAATCAATGTATCACTAACATTGTCAATTAAGCGTAAATTAGTTAATGTTTGACTTGATACTTGACCAAGAGCTTCACCTGTCACAAGAGCTTGTACATTATAACGCTGAGCTATTTTAGATGCGGCACGGATCATCATTCTTTTTAAGATTACACCCATTTGTCCATCATCAATTTTTTCCAAAATCTCACCAACAACATCTGAAAAATTGATAGCAATAAAACGTACTTTATGTGAACTTCCAAAACGTTCCCATAAATAGTGAGCCATCTGTTTTACACCAATTTCGTGAGTTTTTCCTCCAAGATTAAAAAAACAGTAATGAACTCGACTACCTCGTCGCATCAGCATATAACTTGATACACCTGAGTCAAATCCACCAGAAATCAGTGAGATAACATCTTCTTGAGTACCAGTTGGGAAACCACCAATACCATCATGTCGACCTTTAACAAGTAATAACTTATCATTGTCAATTTCTAAATTAACCGTAACCTCAGGGCGTGTTAGCTTTACCTTAGCTGAAGGCACATATTTATTAAGTCCACCACCAACGTAACGTTCAACATCAATTGAAGTAAAGTCATGCTTTCCTCTGCGTTTAACCCTTACACAAAAAGTTTTATTTTCAATTAAAGGGGCATAGTAATTTAAAGCTTTTTCGAAAATATCATGCATATCGACATAAGTTAGTTCATCGACAGCTAGAATATGATGAATACCTGGGATTCGGGTTAGTAGTTCTAGAATTAAGGATTCACTATTTGCTATTTTTGGACGAACTTCAATAAAATCCCAATGACGAATAACAGCAACATCTTCTATATGATGTTTTAATATATTACGAATATTGCTAGTTAATATTTTGATAAAACGTAAACGAACGGAATCACTTTTAATCGTGATTTCAGGAAAGAGTTTAACAATAAATTTCATAAAACTAAGATATGTTCTAAATAAAAATAGCGGTCATTATACTGTTTTTCTAAAAAAACATACAATTTAATCCAACAAATATTGAATCTAAAATGGATTAGAAAAACAATTTGTTATATCAAATCATTTGAAAATATTAATTTAAAATGATATTTATTACTGTAACTTGATCATAATTGATGTAATAAAGTTTTATTTTGTATCTAAAAATAAAGAATTTCTATAAATCAACTACCCTACCGATTAAAAACAGTAAACGAATATAATTTTTTTGTATAAAAATTAATATTGATAATAGTTTTAAAACGTCGAAACTCAAATTATACCAACAATACCTTAAATTTTACTTGCTTGTTGCTCTGTCTTTCGTTAATATTTCGCTTCAATAAATTCTGTTGTATAAAACATAAAATTGACAGGTTGAAATGTACGGACTTTTAATTATAAGTTATTTGATCATTGCACTAGCAATAATCGTATTAGTTTTAATTCAGCGAGGAAAAGGCGCCGATATGGGGTCTTCTTTTGGTGCGGGTGCGTCAGCAACTTTATTTGGTTCATCAGGAAGTGGGAACTTTTTGACTCGCACAACAACTTTATTAGGTATATTATTTTTTGTGATAAGTATTGTTTTATCTAATTTAGGTAGTCGTGCTCACATCACCTCAACTGGTGAATTTGATAATCTCGAAGATACTGCTCCGGTAACAACTCAGCAAAGCGAGAGTGGCATTACTCCAACAACAGATCCTGTTGTTCAACCTGGACAAATAAATCCAACATCAGATATTCCTGAATAAAAACGGCGCCGTGGTGGTGAAATTGGTAGACACGCTATCTTGAGGGGGTAGTGCTCTAAGGGCATGCGGGTTCAAGTCCCGCCCACGGCACCAAATCAATAAACAGAAACATTCTTTTAAATTCTTTAAAACACATCAAAACTAACAAACACAAGGCTTAACGTCTATTCTGTTATTCATTAAGCATCAGTAAGATACACATTTACAACCAAATTTTTTAGGTATATGAATAGTTATACGGATGCAATATAACTAAAAATCGTGTAACTATGGTACGTATAACCACCTCGTTAATTAATATCCAAATCAAAACGTTATTTTGTCAACAAATAAAAATATATAATACTAAATTAATCATGTTATTAAACATACTATTATATTTTTTACTTAGCAATTATCACTAATAAAACATAACATCTAAAAATTATTTTATTTAGAATAATTAATTTTTAGAATATAAACCACCATTAGTAAATTTTTGAAATATGACCTATCCTTATTTTTAGATATAAATTGATGATACTTTTTATAAAGGTTTATTTTTTTGTTTAAATCATAAGAAATCAATTATTATTAAAAAAGCGAAAGAAAAATATAAAAAAGTATATATCACCTCTATTTTCGGCTATGCTATAAAAGTTCATTTAATAGTTTTTCTATTAGTCTTTATTCTCTTTTTTTATCAAAATAATTACTAAACTCATCAATGGAATATATTATGAAAAAATTAATATCAATATTATTGTTAAGTAGTTTATTTTGCAGTCATAGTTATGCTAATGAAAACCAAAGTAGTTTTCAAAAACAACCTAAGTCACAAAATAATAACCAATACACAGAGTATAAAGCTCAGTTGGCTGATAATGTTTTTTTATCATTTTTTGTCGATAACCAAGAGCAAAAGGCAATACCTGTATTATTTAAAGATGGTAAAAAATATCAACCGTTGAGTGTTGAATTTTGTGTTAAAGATTCTGATGAATGTTGGCGACAATTCCTTTATCATAATTCACTTTCCAAAATTACCTTTAACTTTGATAAACCAGAAAATAAAAAAGATTTATTAGAATGGAAAATAGACTATATTGATAACAATCAACTAGTCACTACTGATTTTATGCTTCCTCCGAAAACAGGAGCTTTACCAAATGGTGATGACGACTATGATCCTTATATTCTTTGGCAATCTGACTTAAGTAATTTCTAAAATTACCTTATGATTCTCGAATAAGATAAATAAGTTAATATAATTGAGATAATGACTGAGTTCTAAGCTGATTTTTATCAATTATATTAGCTTATACCTTTTAAAAAACTAAAAATTATTTATTCTTAACCAATTATACTTAAAGATACAATATAAAAGGTCTCGTCTCTTTTTAGTTATAAATTTTATCAATAATAACTTATTTTTTTATTTAAGATTATTACTCTTTTTGTAATAACTTTTCTTAAACCTTAATAATGCTAATTGCTCATTTAGTTCAGTTATGGTATCAATTAAAATCTTTTCTTGTTGATTAATGATAGTTAGACGTTCATCCAATGTTTCATCACCTTGTAAGCATAACTTAACATAATGTTGTACCTCTTTAATTGACATATTCGCATTACGTAAGCATTCAATCAATTTTGCCCATTGCAAATCTGCATCAGAGAAAAGTCGCTTTTCGTTCTGATCGCGTTGTAGAAATGGAAATAATTTCAATGAATCATAATACCTTAGTGTATGTACTGATAGGCCTAACATTTTAGCTGCTTTAGTCACTGTATACTTAGGTGTTTGGTTTAGTTCACCATTTTGAGCTATTGATGCAATACAGTCATTTATATTTACCATATTTATACCCATGTATTCATAAAAATCAATTAAATAGCTTATTAATCATAATGATTTGATAAACTTGACTTAGAGTTACTCTAACCATTATAGTTCACGCCAATATTTAATAAAAGTATGGGAGAAATTAAAATGAACCCAAATAATATAAGAAATTTTTGTATTATTGCCCATATCGATCACGGTAAATCGACTCTAGCTGATAGATTAATTGAGATGACAAATACGGTCTCTGAACGTGATATGAAAGAGCAATTATTAGATAACATGGATCTTGAAAGAGAACGTGGTATTACTATTAAGCTTCAAACTGTTCGTATGTATTATAAAGCATCTGATAGTATTGAATATGAATTAAATCTAATTGATACCCCTGGCCATACAGATTTCAATTATGAAGTTTCACGGAGTTTAGCTGCTTGTGAAGGTGCATTGTTACTTGTTGATGCTACCCAAGGCGTGCAGGCACAAACTATTGCAAATTTGAAATTAGCTCAAGAACAACATTTAACTATCATTCCTGTTATTAATAAAATTGATATGCCAAATGCTGATACTGAAAGTGTAATTAAGGAACTTGAAGAACTTGAGGGTATAAATTTAGACAATGCTATTTTAGCTTCGGCTAAAACTGGGATTGGAGTTGACAACATTTTAGAATCCATCATTGAAAATATTCCTGCACCTGAAGGCAACAAAGATAAACCTCTTCAGGCATTAATATTTGATTCCCATTATGATGTCTACCGAGGTGTTGTGCTACATGTTCGCATTTTTAATGGTTCAATTCGTACTGGGATGAAAATTAAAATGCTCAAAAGTGAGCTTGAATTTGAAGCGTTACAAGTAGGGGTATTTTTACCTGCCATGAAATCGGTCGAAGAACTTATGGCTGGTGAAGTAGGATTTATTTCTACAAATATTAAAATTGTGTCAAATGTAAAAGTGGGTGATACATTAATTGAACCCAATAAACCTGATACCAATGCAGTGCCTGGTTATAAAGAGGTTAAACCAATGGTTTATGCCGGCCTATTTCCAATAAAAAATGAAGATCAAGAAAAACTGAAAGATGCCGTTGAAAAATTATCGCTTAACGATTCAGCATTCATTTATAAACAAGAAAATTCAATGGCACTTGGAGCGGGATTTCGATGTGGATTTCTAGGTATTTTGCATATGGAAATTATTCAAGAAAGACTTGAACGAGAATATGGAATCGAAATTCTATCTACATTTCCTAGCGTTGAATATCGTGTAACGTTAAAAAATGGTGAAATTATTAGCGTTAACAACCCTATGTTACTGCCGAGTTTTGAAAAGATCGAGTATATTGAAGAACCATTTATTGATGCAGCAATTATTATTCCTATGGAAAATATTGGCGAGATTATGGAACTCTGTCAGGAAAAACGCGGTATTTATGTCGATATGATTTATCTGAATAATAAAATGGCCGAGTTGACATTTAAACTGCCAATTTCAGAAATTGCTTATAATTTTTATGATTCACTTAAATCAATTACTCATGGATATGCATCAATAGATTATCGAGACCGATGTTATATTGTAACTGATTTGGTTAAAATGGATATTTGGCTGAATGATGAAATTGTCGATGCTTTTTCCTTTATTTTGCCAAGAGATAAGAGCTTTGAACGCGGTAAACAAATAGTTCAAAAAATGAAACATGTTATACCTCGTAAACTCTACCCAATGCCAGTACAATCAGTAGTTGAAAATAAAGTCATTGCAAGGGAAGACATTCCACCATTACGTAAAAGTGTAACAGGACGTGGCTATTCCGGATCTGCATCCAAAAAGAAAAAGATAGCTAAAAATATTAAGGAAAATAAAATTAGGCAACGTAAGTTTGGCAGTGTTGATATCCCACAAGAAGCATTTCATGCGGTATTGGATATTCATTGATAATACTAATAGTTGCTGTATTAATTGTATATAATTTAATATTTTGTTATTTTCTAATAAACTCGGATAAAGAAAGTTTTGCTGACAATCGTTGGCAAAACTTTTTATCGTACATAATATAAATTATTTTTTATGTAATCCCACTTAACACAACAATATAAAGTTCTCGATAACAGAAAATTAATGATGACATTATATACCTGTGGTATTAGCTACTGTGTTCTTACTATATCTTTATTTTTGTATTTAGATAATTATCATATTCTATAGACTTAGTATTCTGAACATAACTAAAACAAAAAAACTTAAATAACTATTTTTTTAATTATTGAATCTCAATATTCAGAATAAACTAACTTAAATAATTTTTTTACTCTTAATTTTAATGTGCAACTTTCTGCAAATAGAGAAGTGAAAATGAGAAGCGAAAAATATCAGGAATATTACTATTGCAGAAAATTTTCTAATTAAACATGGTAGTAACAATGTTTATACTAGCTTTAATTCTTTTGTCATCCAAAATTATAAATCACATATTATTGTTAATAAATTGAAGTATTTTATCATCTCAAACTACTTCTTTAATTTTAAAAAACTTTATTACCTATTTATATGTGAAAATTTTTGCTTCTCATTATTTATTTTTGTCTATTTTACTTGCTAATTTTTAACGGTTTACTGAACCAATATCAACAATACGATCAGCACTTTCTATTGTTGATTTTCGATGAGCGATAATAATACGCGTTATTTTTAATGAAGATATTGCCTTATTAATTGTAAATTCATTATCATCATCTAGATGACTTGTTGCTTCGTCAAGAAATAATAAACAAGGTTTACGATACAATGCTCTTGCAATTAGCAACCGTTGTTTTTGCCCACCAGATAAGCTATTTCCTAACTCACTCACTAACGTTTCGTATCCCATAGGCATACTCATAATTTCGTTATGAATATTGCAATATTTTGCACATTCAACAAGCCATTCATAATTTTTTTCAGTATCGAAACTTGAAATATTATCCGATATAGAACCAGCAAAAAGTTTATCATTTTGTAATACACTACCAATAATATCTCTATAATTATTGACACCAAATTTATAAATATCAATTCCGTTTATAAGAACTTCACCATGTGTAGGTGTAAGTAATCCATTCATAACTTTCATCAATGTTGTTTTACCCGCACCTGATGGACCAATAATTGCAACACTTTCACCTGCTCGAATTTTCATGTTTATATTAGTAAAAATAGGTTTAGAAAGATTATCGTATTGATACGCTATATCGCGCAATTCAAATTCAACAGGAATATCTTTAGGGAATGAGTATTTTGATTCAATATCATTTTCAGTATCAGTTAACACAATATCGGTTAGTCGTTCAGTATGTAAATTTAGCATTTTCAAATCTAATACCATATTTATCAAATTTGCAGCCTGTTCTGAGAATTGAGCTCGATATGCAGTAAATGCGATAAACATACCTAGCGTCATCTTATCATCCATAACAAGTGCAGCACCAATCCACAATATTGACGTTTGCTCAATCATCATAATCAATGTGTTAACACCACTAAATATCATTTCTAATTTAGTAAGACGAATATTTGCGTTAGTTGTATCTATATTCATATTGAGCCAATATTGAGCCCTTGACTCAGTGAGTTTCAGTGATTTTAAGGTATCAATACCATATAAGCTTTCCATAAAATGGGAATTAGCTTTTGCCTCTTTCACTATTTTTTCTTCTGATGCTTGTCGATAACGCTGATAGGTTGCAACACGTAATATTATATATATTAGAGTAAAACCACAGACAATCCATACCAACCAGCCCCCATACAAAAACATCATGATAAAAACACCAATTGACATCAAAATATTAATAATACTTTTTACTATATTATTAGTTAGTGTTTTACAAATTATTTCTAAGGATGAAAAACGAGACTGAATATCACCAAGTTTTCTTTTTTCAAAATAAGCTAATGGTAACTTCATTAAATGACCAAAAAGACCTGCTTTCCATTGAATATCGACTAAAGATCCCATAATTAATGATGACCAAGAACGTAACATAGCAATAAATGTTCTAAATAATATAAAAAACAGTAATCCTACACAGATTAATCCGAGTAAACTATGATCTTTTGCCATAATTACATGGTCCATGACCAATTGAGTTCCAACGGGTAGCAATAAATTAATGGATTCTATAATGATAGATAGTGATAGAATTTTAACTAAAAACCCTTTTAAACCATCAATTTGAAAGAGCATTTTAATCAAACTAAGTTGACTGCGTTCTGTGCGAGGTTTAAACTCTTTATCTGGCCACAACTCAAGCGCTATCCCACTAAAATGTTTTGACATTTCATTAAGACCTACTTCACGGCGACCAAATGCAGGGTCATGTAAAATAAATTTACTTTTTTTAACCGCAACTAATACAACAAAATGATTGAGATCCCAATGTAAAATACAAGGGGTTTTTAACTGTTTTATCTCATTTAAATCTAAGGAAAGTGGACGGCTTCTTAAATGTACAGAAGCTGACATATTAATTAATGTAGCAAGAGTTACTCCATGTGATGACACGCCAATTTGATTCCTTAGACTAAATAAATCTACGTTCATCCCATAATAACGGCAAATCATAGTTAAACATGCAAGACCACATTCAGCTGCTTCTGTCTGTATAATTTGTGGTATTTTTCTTTTCCAACCAAAATGTAAACTTTGAAGTATATGCTGAAACTGATTTCTATTCATTGATTGGTCCTGTAATACTTTTCTGAATATCATAAAAAGGTGATAGCATCCATTGATAAATAGGTCTTTTTTCTAAAAATAGAGTAATGTCAGCTTTCATTCCATTTGTTAATTTAATTTTACTATTAAATTTAACCATTTGTTGTTTATCCAGCGAAACCATTACTTTGTAGTAAGCTTGATAATTAATATTATTTTGAGATAATGGCGAACTACTATACGTTGACATTTCTTGGCTAGAGGCAGGCACATTGGATATTGACATAATTTCACCAGAAAACTGCCCAAATTTTTGATAAGGATAAGCTTCATAACGAATATTAATCTTATCATTAACTGAAATATAAGGAACACTTTCATTAGGTGCCCAAAGAACTAAATAGTAACTATCAGCATTAGCAGGGATAAGTTGTGCTAGACTATCATCTGTTTTTACCATCTGACCGTCTGTTACACTAAGTGATTCAATTCGCCCATCACTAGGAGCGCTAATAATTAATGTTCCTTTAGCATTTACTTCTGTTAATTGACGTTGTAGAGCATTTAATTGAAATTGGTATTCAGATATTTTGTTATCAAAATCAGCTATTTTTGTAACTAATTCGCTATTGAGTTGTATGATACTTAAGTTCTCTTGTATTATTTGATTTTGTAAAAATTGATAAGAATTTTGTTGCTGATAATATAAATATCTTTGATTATTGAATTGTTCATTATTAATAAGTCCCTTTTTTTGGTAATCAGCATAGTTTTGCATGCTTTCAAACATTTCACTCATACCTTTTTCTGCATTTTTGACGAGTAATAATGAATCTTGATGAAATCTATTATATTCATCTATTTGTTGTTTCAATGCATTTGATGTGATTAGTTTATTTTCTTTTAGAGTTTCGATAATTTCGTATATATTATTGATTTGATTATTAATTGATTCGATTGTGTTTTGAGTGACATTACCTAACTGCGTAGTTTGACTAACATCTAAATCATAAATGGGGTCACCTTTTTTAACTTTATCGCCTACTTTTACATGAGAGTTAATAATAAAACCTTGCTGTGTTGAAAATAAATTAATCGCTCTTGGTTGTGTAGTTATTTCACCAGGTACATTAATTCGTCTAGTATAAGTACCGAATATGGCAGCAAGTACTAAAACGATAATAAAAACAATCGATAATAAAAAGACAAACCATGCAGAATACCCTTTTATTAATAATGCTTTTCCCATCCATTTTGCTTTCTGGTAATTAATAGCTTCTTGACGAAACAATCCATTATTTTCCATAAAATATTTTACCTGTTTGTACTTTTATACTTAGTTGTTAATAATAATTTTTATTATTTAATTATTTCAATAATTTATTCAATTATATGAATTTTAATTTTGATAAAAAAATCACGTTTAAAATATATTAATAAGTCTATTACTGAATATAATTTACTTAAAAATCAGATCGATTCCATAATATATGACCAACCAAATAAAATAAGTTCTTAATTAACTTTTTGTTTATTTTCAAATAACTAGATCATTTTTTAAAACAAAACGAGAAGCGAACAATCGCTTCTCGTTTAACTATATTAAACAATATTAATTAAAAACGAACAGAACCTGGAAAATGTAGACCTAAATGAGTTTCTACAATCTTACCAATATTTTCGCCTAATATTTGGCCTGCATTTTGGGAAGATTGAGTTAAATCATTATTGATTGCATCAATTACAGCACCAATGCCAGCACCTAAAGCACCTGCTGCATCCATAATAGAACCAGCTCCAGAAACTTGTTCAACTTCAATTAAATTTAATTCTTTCATAATATGTTCCTTTTTTCCATAATAATTTTTTGCAAATTTGAATTAAAAAACACCAATTATTACATGGTATCAATTAAATTCATGATCATTTAAACAGAAAATAAAATATCGATCAAGTCAATTATTATTACGCATAATTTTCACATGAAAAAAATGAACGTTTAATTGAGCATAAATGTTTTAAAATTAATGATTATTTTTACTTAATATTAACTTTTTATAGATAAAAAATTAATGTTAGGTAAGCACAAAAGGAGGTTGTTATTTTTTTGATAGTATGAAGGTAAACAAGAAAAATAATTTCATATACATGTTTTCCTTTTCAAATTAATTGATGATAAATAAGGAAATAATGACAAAATTTTTACTTTCATATTCATGGATAATTTATATCTAATAAAATCCATATAGAAATAAACCATTTAACATGTTAGTTGATATTTTAATTTAACAATTATTAATGATTTCAAAATAAAAACGCTAAATTTTACCTTTAAGGTATATATTTCATTCCTATATGATTTTTAACAATAAAACGAGAAGCGAATCATCGCTTCCCGTTTAAGACATTAATTAAGGACGAAGTGTTGGGAAAGGTAAGCCGATAATAGCTTCAACAACTTGACCGATACCTTGGCCTAATAATCTACCTGAATCTTGTCCAGCAGTGCTTACGTTATGATGAGCTGCATCAACAACAGCACCAATACCAGCACCTAAAGCACCGCCTGCATCAGCGATCCAGCCAGCACCAGAAACTTGTTCTACTTCTACTAAATTTAATTCTTTCATAATGTGTTCCTTTTTTCCACAATAGTTATTTTCAATACTAGAATCTAAAAAATACCATTAATACATGGTACTGTTTAAACTCATAAATATTTAAACAGAAAATAAAATTTGAATCAAGTCAATTATGATTACAGTTAATTTTCACATGAAAATAAATAACCTTTTGATTAATTATAAGTATTTTAAGGGAAATGATATTTTTTTTACTTAACCTTAACTTTTTTAAATAAAAAAAATATATTTTTTGACAAAAATAGAACTATTTTTTGCATAAATACAAAATTAAACGATAAAATATTTTTCTACTTTAGCATACATCATATACGACTAAATTTCTTAAAAAATAAAATATTGCTGGCAATCACCAGCAATATTATTAAGCAAAGCCTTTTAATCCAACAACATGAACATGCTCTTGATTATTAATAACTTTACGAACTAATTTGTATGTAGTCCCTTTTTCTGGGCTGATATTTTCAGGTGCTGCAATAATGAGCTGCATTTCTAATCGTTCACATAGCTCAAAAAGCGTTGCAATTGATTTAGCATCAAGACGAGCGGCTTCATCTAAAAATAATAGTCGGCATGGTGAAATATCTTTATTACGCAGGCGCTTAGATTCTTCTTCCCAGCTTTGAATTACCATCAATAAAATTGACATACCAGTACCAATCGCTTCACCAGTTGATAAAGCACCACTTTCGGCACGTAACCAGCCATCAGCGCCACGATTAACCTCAACGTCCATCTCTAAATAGTTTCGATAGTCAAGCAACTCCTCACCGATATTCTGCGCAGTACGTTGCCCCATATCAATATGTGGATTTAAGCGTTGATACAGTTTAGCTAAAGCTTCTGAGAAAGTGATTCGATTGTTGCTAAACAGATCTTGATGTTCACTTTGCTCATCAGACAAAGCAGCTAATAATGAAGAATGGGCCTCACGAACATTTACGTTTAAACGTACACCATTAACTTGACCAAATGCCACTGCTTGTAAACCTTGATTTAACATGCGGATACGATTTTGCTCACGTTGAATAGTTTTACGTATAATATTTGCCACGCTTTTGGAACTTATCGCTAATTGCTGCTCACGCGAAGTAAGTTCTTCAGTTAAGCGAGATAATTCGATTTCCATTTGTTCAATAGCTTCAATTGGATCATCAGTTTTCACTATATCTTGACGAATTCGTTCTCGCAGATGTTTATAAACTGCAATATAGAATTGAATTTTACGCTCAGGCCGTTTTGGATCTTCGGATAGCCTTAATACATCACGCAGATGTTCATTATCATTCACAGCCAAACGTAGTGAACCCAATGCCTTATCCGACATAGAACGTAGCTCATCAGCACTTAGATAAGCAAGTTCCCGGCGATGTAATCGACGTTCAACACTATTATCTCTGACTAATCTTAATACTAAACACCACCCAGCTTTAGCTTGTGCCACTTGTTCACGTAATTGCTTGTAATCACGTAATGTTTGGGTCAAACGTTTTTGCATTTGTGTCATTTCGCCTTCACAAACAATCAATTGTTTTTCAAGTGAGGTACATTGCTGACGATTATTATTAAGTTTTTGATGAATTTCATCACGTCGTATTCTGGCACGCTCTTCGGTAATCGCATCGGCTTTTACACCAATTTGTTCTATCTCATTCTGTAGTTCATTAAGCATATCTCGCTTAGTTTCAAAAGCACTTTTTAATGAGGCAAATGTCTGATTATACTGATTATATTTATCTTGATATTGCTGCATTTGACGACGAGATTCAGTTCTTTGTGCTTCAACCACTTCCAATCGAGAACGCAATTTTTCATTTAAATCAGTATTTTCACCTAACATACCAGCCGAGTCTTCATAACTAAAGTGAGATCGACGCTGCATCACTTCAGTTAACGCAAATATTTGTTGGCGAATAGTTTGTTGTTGCGCTTTTACGGTGTTGTATTGCTCGCGTAAAGCTTCATTTTGTTCAGGATCGCTTTGTAAAACTGCAACAATTGGCTCCAGCTCTGAAACTGTATTATGGTTCCGACTGACATATTGTACTGCTTCTTGTGCTTCTGCTAATTGTTCACGCAAGTCATCAACTCGATCTGCAAGATCGTCATCAGCCAATAAATGCATTTGTGCAACAAGTCGATTAACGATAGTTAATTGTTCTTTAAGGCTTGATACTTGTTGCTGATTTTGTTTATCAATACTTTCTTGTGATGATAACTGACGTCCGATTTCAGTACGCCTAGTTGCTAATTTTTGTGCTTCAGCTTCAGGATCAATATCAAAAGCTACCGCTAAATACTGACCGATAAATTGCCCAACATTTTGCTCAATTCGTTGTAACTTTTGTAAGTCAAATGATACAGTTGCATAACGTTCATGCAGTTGGTCTCGTTCAACTGATAATTTTTCAAGATGAACCTCGCGCGCAGCCCGGCCAAATAATGGTACTTTAGGAAAGCTAGAAAAACGCCACTGGCGCTCCCCCGTTTTAACCAATACTGCTTTATCCATTTCTTCACAGTCAAATACACTATCATCAAATGATGATGGGTCACCCTCAATAAAATAGATATCTTCAGGATAATCTTCTTCACTTGCAGTAAGAGTTTCAAGTTGTGTTTTTACTAAGGATAAATCGGGCACCACAATAGCTTGCCTTGATGGACCATATACTGCTGAAAAATAAGGGGCATCATCAATAGTGACATCTTCATAAATTTCAGATAGTAATACACCATTAAATCGTTCTGCCAATGCCGATAATCGTCCATCATCAACCCCACTTGGTTGATTAAGTTGTTCAATTTGTATATCCAGTTGATTACGTCTAGAATTGATTTGATCACGTTCAGTAACAAGTATGCGTTCCTGTTCAAGCAATTGCTGCATATGTTGTGTGACCGTTTGGCTATGAGTAAATGTTTGACCAGTTTGTTCTTGCAAAGAAATTAAAGCATCTTGCGCTTTTAACCATGTAGGTGCTTTTTGCCGATATTCAGTAATCTTCGCTTGAATTTGTTCCAGTTCTTGTCTAAATTCAATTCGTTTTTCACTTGATTCATGAGCTAGCTCCGCACTTTCTTCTAATTGTACTTCAAGCGCTTGTTTTAATTCATCCAGATCATCGTAATTAACTTGACGTCCAATACGTTTACAAAATTGGGTTAATAATGATTCTGCTTCTTTTTGCTCAAAAAAACGTTGTTCTAATTCATCTAGTTGTAATTGTAAATGTTCAGCTTGATCAGCTTGATAACATTGTGACGGCCATATCCTTAATGCTTCTTTGGCTGCAACAAATGCATCACTGCGAACCACATCACCTACTAATTTGACAACAATTTGATAAGCTCTATCAAATTGATTGATCGCAGCATCAGAAACACTGAGTCTTTGCTCAAGTTCTAATACTTGTTCAGTTATCTCTTTTTGTTTTTCATCAAACTCCTCAAAATGATTTTCAATATTACTAAGACCTAATTTAGGTAATTGGCATAAAGACTGCGCATTTTTAAGAGCTTGCAGTGCTTGTTGATATTGAATAGCTCGGGTTTGTTGAACATCAAGCGCTTGCTGGTAATCAGCCAGTTGTGTTTTTATTTCATCAACTTCTTGTTCTGTGTGTTCAAATTGATCACGATAAATTTGATATTGTTCCTTAGCTTCAAGTACTACTTCATTTTGTTCTTCAAGCTTTACATTTAAATCATCTAAATCTGCTTGATAGCGATCAATCTTTTCTTGTTGACGCAATGCCGTTTGTGCAAGATTTAGATGATCATTGGCTGCTTGTAAATCAGTTTCCAAATCGCTTTGTGCTTCTTGATATTCTTTCAACTCTTTCGCCATTTCAACTTGGCGGAATTGATTACTTAAAAGCAGATCTTGTGTTTTAAACATATCTCGGCGTAAGCCTAGCACGGATTCAATGTGCACACGACGTTCATTAGCATGACGCATGTAGTCAGCAGCTACATAGTTAGTCGATTCGGTAATAAGATGTTTAAACAAATCTCGATCAGATTGCGTAACTCTAATAGCTTCTAATGTCATTCGATTTTCACGTAGTGCGGCCTCCATATCTTGGAAAGCTTTACGTACACCGCTATTTTCGGGCAATAGATAATCACGTAGTGAGCGGGTAATAGCGCTTGAAATACCACCATAAAGAGAAGCTTCGATCAGGCGATAATATTTACTACGATCGGACGATGTACGCAGACGCTTTGGTAATATACCAAAGTCAAACATCACCGAATGATAGTCAGTAATTGAGTTAAATTGTTTAAAAATTACGCCATCCATTCCCTCAATTTTTTCTTTTAACTCAGGTAATGAAAGGATTCGTGCTTGTTTATCGTTTAAACGTTGAGTGACTAATTCTGTTGGAGTAATACCAACAGATAAACCTTGTATCAAAAAAGGTTTAATATCGACTTTCTTATCTCGACCAGCTACTTGCTGTAAACGTACTCCACAAATTATACGTTGATTACGAGAATTAATTACATCAAGCATAGAATAGCAGACACCAGGTTTTAATTTTCCGTGTAAACCTTTATCTCGTGAACCAGATGTTGCCCCTGCTTCAGTTGTGTTTCTGAAATGTAATAAAGTTAAATCAGGAATTAAAGCAGTAACAAAAGCTGCCATTGTGGTTGATTTACCCGCACCATTACCACCAGAAAGAGTTGTAACCAATTTATCCAAATCAAAGGTTCGAGCAAAAAAACCATTCCAGTTTATCAGTGTCAATGAGTGAAACTTACCATGCCCAATCATAATTATTCTATCTCCTCATTAACATCTTGGTCTTCACTATTATCATCTAAGGTAAGTGATGATTCTATCTTGATTGCTTCACCATCACGGATTAAACGCAATTGAGCTTCTTGCACATCATCACTACTACGAACTTCTGCACCAAAACGAAAAATTGATTCATTAATGCGAAAACGGCTACTGTCATTACCAACAATGAAGAAAATCATACCAAGTCTACGTAATCGATTTAAAGCAGTTTTGACTTTATCAAATAACTTTTGACGATCTAAATCAGATCCAGTAGATCGCTGATTAACTAATTTAAGCAATTTACTTTCATCAGCTAATGATATCAGTTCATCAAACAACTCTTGCAACGTAAAAATCCCTTCATGAGCTAATCGTTCTGGACTTAAGTAAAGGTAACAAAGCACTTTGCCAACTAGCATTTCTAACTCAGATAATACCGAGCGAGAAATTAACGTTGTTGAGCGAGGTCGGAGATAAAAAAAACCTTCTGGTGCTCTTATTAATTCAACATTATAACGTTGGTAAAATTGTTCAAGTTCTAGTTGAAAGTCCATTAAAAATGCATGATGATCAAGCTCATCAATGCCAATATGACGCCCAGAACGCAAAGTACTATCAAGCTCAGGAAAAATTGGGTTTGCAATTGCTTGCGCCAATTTAACTGGCATATATTTATCAATGGATGCTTGTGAACTTGCCGCTATGCGTCCCATAACTTCATCAAGATGATGTGCTGTTTGTTGTGTTTCAAAATCTTTAGTATCTGTTGATGACATGTGCTTGTACCTTAGCTCCATAATCGTTAATAGGTTTCCATTCGTTAGGTATACCGAGCAAATCATCTTCGGCAATACCAAGTCGAATAGCCTGATCGATAAATAACCTTGCTATATCAAAATGTTGTTCGCGTGGAAATTGTGCTAAATAGCTACAAATTGCAATACCAATATCAAGTGGTTTATTTTCTTGTTTAAAAATCAATAAATTTTGTTCAATATGTTTAATAATATGTTCTTGAATCTCTTCAATCATTTCAAATTCAAGTTCTGAAGGTAATTCACCTGTAACTTCTGCTTCATGTAATGCGAGTTCTTCATCACGCATATCAAGTAAACGATCAGCATTTGCAAACGTAAGAGACCATGGTAAATCAAAGTAACTCTGAATTGATTTACGTAATCGTTGAGAAAATACACGGTTTTTATCTAAATCAATCGCTGTTCTAATAAATTTATGAACATGTCTATCATAACCTATCCAAAGGTCTATCGCTTTTTGCCCCCAACCAATAATTCGATCTAATTTACTTTGTAAATCTAGTACTACATTGTTAATTTTATCAAGTTCAGGATTATCAAGCGTTGCATCTTGAATTAATAACAAACTGGCTTGTAGTTTATCGCCTGCTGCAGCTAAAGTATCTTGCAACTCACGAAGTGTTTGTGATGTCTCTGTTAACAATTCTTCACAACTACTAATTGCTGCTTGCCAATCTTGGCTTAATAAAGCAGATATATTTTGCTTAACTTCAGCTTGTTGCTCATCCATAACTCGTTGTGTTATATCAATACTATCAAAAATTTCAGCAACCGAATATTTTAAAGGGGCAAAGACATTTCGATGCCAATGTAAATCATCTCCTCCCTCGACTGCTGCATCTGCAGCACGTTTCAATTCTTGTGCCACAATAGATAATTGAATGGATAAACGGAGTGACGAAAATTCACGCTGTCGAATATAATAATCAGAGATCCCTATTCCAAGGGGAGTTAAACGATAAATCGAATAACCATCAGTCATTTCACTTGCAAAACGTGTAATTAAACGCTGACGCACTAAATCATTAATGGCATTATTGGCTCTTACAGTGATAGTATCTTCACTTTGTTCAAAAATCTGTGAAACATGCCGAAAAGCATCAATTAATTCCGACTCAGTCATTTCACCATCGAAACGCTCGCTATTTAATACAGCAATAGCCAATAAAAAAGCTAACCTTTCAACAGGTAACGTAATTGAAAAATCATTCTTTTTTGCCCAAGAGACCAGTTCAGGTACTGATTGGGAAAAATCCATCATAGAGGTTTCCTTAGATTAACGTATCGTTTTATGTAAAAGTACCTTAAAAAGTTTAATAAACGCAATATATAGTTTTAAAGACAAAATATTACCGATTATATAACAATTTGTAATAGTTAAAAATAACCAAACTTAAGATTTATCATTAGGTGATTGAATATAAACAGTAAGTGAACATTTATTTATCTAGCTTCATTTTAGATTCTATATTGCTTTTATCAAATTTATCCTATCCATCACCCATGCTCAGCTTAACATTACCAAACATCAAAAAAATAATGATAATCATTATCACTTATATTTAAAATAAAGGTGAATATATGCGTAAAATATTTCTTTTAACTCTAGTAGGATTTGCTACTTGCTTTATAACTCAAACAGCCTCTGCCCATGGTATCTGGATTGCCAATCGAGTTGATCAAAAACAGATTATTTTAGGTGAAGGCCCATTGGATAACGGTTATAACCCAGATACGGTAAAACAAATTCATGCCTACACAAACGATTGGATGCCATCATCTATCATAAAAAAAGAACACAGTAACTATGTGACCATTGAGCCATCCGACAAAATATCAGTTGTGACAATTGATTTTGATTATGGATACTGGACATAAAATGCAGATGGAAAGTATGTTAATTTACCCATGAATCAAGTCCAAGATGCCACTACTGGTACTCATACCATAAAATATAGTGTAAATTATTTATCATCTGTTACTAATCCTAAAATCATTAAAGATATTCCATTACAAATTGTACCTAAAATTGATCCAACTAAATTAAAACGTGGGGGGACACATTACCTATTACTGTTTATAAAGACGGTCAACCTCTTGCAAATGTTCCTGTAATTATTGATGTAGTAAATAATTTAGATCAAACTATAAAAACCGATAATAACGGAGAAGTTGATATTATTGTTCCTAACCAAGGTTTAAATGTCATTGGTGTTGAAATTGGTTTTCCAATTAAAAATAGCAAGTTAGCTACCCAAGATAAATTCTTCACAACATTAGTTTTTACTTTAATATCAGAAGAGTAGAATATAAGTTTTCGAAAAACATTAAACAGCAGTAAACCAATAAAGAGACTATTTATTAAATGCACTCAGAGTTAAAAATCCTAGATAGTATTATCTAGGATTCGCTGAAAGTTTAATATTTTTTATAACTCTGCATTAATAGGTCTAGGAATTAGAAAGCTACAAAGTAAAGCTAAAATGGTAATAATTAATCCCAATAACATACCGTTGAAATAACCCGTTAATGTATTTGCATTTACCATTTGTATAGCGGGTAACAATGCAAAACTTAAACCTGCACCTAGATTAAATGCACCAGCATTCATACCAGGTAAAAACCCTGGATTATTTGATGGCGATAAAACGATACCTAATCCATTTAAGATAATATTAGCCATTCCTGCATAAAAAATACCTAATGCTATAACGCAAATAGATAAAATTGTTAAGGAATGAATACCATAAAACATGATTACTAAAATACCAATAATACAACCCAATAAACCTAGTTTTAATACTTTATTATATCCCATCGTTGGAGCTAAACGACCTGAGAATGGGCCAATAAACCAACCAATTAATGCATATGGAGTAAGAAGAATAAGTGAAGCCCAATCAGGATCAAGTCCAAAACCTATTTCATGATTTTGTGCTATTGACATAACTAAACCATTTACTATCGCAAAAATACCTGTCATGGTTAATGTTGTGGTTAATAATAAAGCCCACGTCGCTCTTCTTTTTAAATGTTCGATTGTAACCAAAGGTTGTTTATTGCGTTTTTCGGTACGCCAAAATAACATAAAACAAACAATAGCAAACAATGTGAGTCCAGTGACATAAAGCCAATTGGCATTGCCAATATTACCAGCCTCATTAAGTGCTAATAGCAAAGCTGCAATAGTAAGAACAATGAATAGAACACCTATCCAATCCATTTTAGTTCCAGCTGACGGTTTTGATTCTGGAGCAAAACGATAGACAAAATAGGTAGAAATAGCAGCAACGACAGCAATAACCCAAAATACTGAACGGAATCCAAAATATGTAGCAAGTAAGCCACCTGCAATTGCATCAACACCAGCAATACCACCATTTACAGCTGTAATAATTCCCATTAACATACCATATTGTTTGGCATCTTTAACTTCATAACTAAGCATTAATAAACAGAGTGGTACAACAGGACCTGATACACCTTGTATGATTCGGGCTGCATACAATACTTCTATATTGGGTGCTAGTGCTGCAAGTATGGTACCTAATGTCATAATAAGCAACATAAAGGTTAATACTTTTTTACGACCTTTTATATCACTCAAACGAGGTAAGAATAGTGAAAATAAAGCGGCAGCAGTAAAAAAAGAGGTTTGCGATAAACCAACAGCTGCATCATTGGTTCCTAACTCTTTAGCTATTGTTACTAATACTGGACTTAACATGCTTGCATTAAGTTGAAATGCAACACAAGCTGCAAGTAACGCAACCATTAATGTTATAATATTTTTCTTTTCCTTACTTTGATCTAACATACATTTACCTCACAGGAGCGTTCTAAAGAATCAAGAATTAAATCAATTGAATATTTTGAGCCTAATTGTATAGATGCTTCTGGTCGTACTTGAACATCTAATTCTGAATCACTATTAATATTTAGCGTTCTGTCGACTTTTCTGACAAAGGGTTTAACAGCAATTAATTCAATATTAGGATTACCCTGTGCCAATAAAATCGCGTTAGTATCATGATGACTGGGATCACAATCTAAAATAATTTTTTTCGGCTGATTTGTCATAAATCGTTTCCTCTAGTAAATTTATTTATTAGCCATTTTTTGAAGTAAACTTTGATGAAACGGCATATTGAGAGCTTCTTCACTATTTATTGTCAAAGAAGCAAAAATAGAAGCATAACTTGCTGAGTAGTAAAGTGATTCGCCTTTTGCTAGTGAGACACAAAGCGCTCCATAAAAAGTATCTTTTGCACCTGTTATATCTAAAGTTATGGCTAAAAAGCGTTAATGTATTGATGATCTTTACCATTAAAAATCAGTGAATCTTTACTAACTAAAGTAAAAATAATGGGTTGAATACCTACTGAATATATTTTTTAAGCAACAAGTTTTGCTGTATCTAAATTAGTCACATTAAACTCGCCTCGGTGATGTTTTGGGATAATAGTTGAATGATATTTTTAGAGTGTGGAGTAGGATTAAATACAACTTTTTCTCCTACAGATTTAGGTAATTTCATTGCATTAAAAACAGTATTAATAATATTTTCAAGTTGAACTAATAAAATATCAGATTTTTTTAAATAAGGTTCTAAGATTACAATTTTTTTATTAGTAATTTTGAAATTCCCCTAAGATAAATGGCAATCATACTTTCATCTGAAACATAAATAACTGCATTACTTATCGATTCTTTCTTAGATTGATATAAATTAAACGTATTAATTTTTGCTAGTATGAGAAGATTATGTCCAAATTAAATAAATTAAATTGTTTCAATTTAGATAACAAAATAAACTTTCTCTTTAACATAACTAATAACAAAAGATAGATTAGTATGCTTTACCAGCTTGGTTTGTCATATTTGTTTAACTAATATTACCATACTACCTTTTAATGGCTCTAAATATTAGAGCGACAATGCTAATATTAATTAAATGCCTCAAAACACACATGCTATTATTCATATTTTCACTTTGTTTTTTGTTTTTCTTCTAAATATCTAATTTAGATTAGATCTGAATTGAATCATTAAAAGAATATTAATTATCATATCTTATGAAGTAAAACAGAAGCAAACAGAACAAAGCTTAAATATGGTTAATTGCTTTAAAAATAGAAAAACATCTTAAAAAAGTAACAATTTTGACTTAAAAATAAACAAACAGATATTTTATATCTACAATTGCTTTTTTACTATTTAACGTATTTATCGAGATAATCATATAATATTATAAAAAATAATAATGTGGATTGAATGATAAAAAATAAATTACTTACTCGCTCTGACGCTATTTTATGCTAGAATCAAAGTACTATTACCAACTCACTTTAACATAAGGATGAAATGCAATGCATATAGGTATACCCAAAGAACGGTTAGCCAATGAAGCTAGAGTTGCAGCAACTCCCCAAACAGTTGGACAACTGTTAAAACTTGGATTTACAGTTTCTGTAGAACAAGGCGCAGGACACGCTGCTCATTTTGAAGATCAAGCATTTATTGATGCTGGAGCAACAATTCAAAATAATCATGATATTTGGCAAAATGACCTTATTTTAAAATTTCATGCACCAACAGATGAAGAAATTTTACTAATGAAAGAGGGATTAACTCTCATTAGCTATATTTATCCAGCCCAACATCAAGAACTTTTAGAAAAGCTTGCAGCTAAAAATATAACTGTTATGGCTATGGACTGTGTTCCACGTATCTCACGCGCTCAGTCCCTTGATGCATTAAGCTCAATGTCTAATATTGCTGGTTATCGATCTGTTATTGAAGCAGCAAATCAATTCGGTCGATTCTTTACTGGTCAAGTAACGGCTGCAGGTAAAGTACCGCCAGCAAAAGTTTTGGTAATTGGTGCAGGAGTTGCAGGCCTTGCAGCAATTGGCGCAGCAGTTAGTTTAGGTGCAATTGTTCGTGCATTTGATACACGCCCAGAAGTTGCAGAACAAATTAATAGTATGGGTGCTGACTTCTTAGAGTTAGATTTCGAAGAAGAAGCCGGTTCTGGTGACGGCTATGCAAAACAAATGTCTGCTGCCTTTATTGAAGCTGAAATGGCATTATTTGCTGAACAAGCAAAAGACGTAGATATCATTATTACTACAGCATTAATCCCTGGAAAACCAGCACCAAAACTTATTTCGAAAGAAATGGTTGAATCAATGAAACCTGGTAGCGTTATCGTTGATTTAGCAGCCTTAACGGGAGGCAACTGCGAGTTAACAAAACCAGGCGAAGTATTTGAAACAGACAATAATGTAAAAATTGTTGGTTATACTGATTTAGCTAATCGTATGCCAGCTCAAGCATCTCAACTTTATGGGACTAACATCGTTAATTTATTAAAACTGCTTACTAAAGAAAAAGATGGCAGCATTGATATTAACTTTGAAGATGTGGTTATCCGTGGTGTAACGGTAGTCAAAGATAAAGAAATCACTTGGCCTGCACCACCAATTCAAGTATCGGCTCAGCCTCAGAAAAAAGCAGCCGAACCTATTGCAAAACCAGAACCAAAACCAATGGATCCTCAGAAAAAATATGGGATTTTAGCGTTAATCATTATTGCTTACTTCTGGTTAGCAAACTCAGTACCTGAAAGCTTTTTAGGACATTTTACTGTATTTGCGCTATCTTGCGTTGTTGGTTATTACGTAGTTTGGAATGTTACCCATTCTCTACATACACCACTTATGTCTGTAACCAATGCTATTTCCGGAATTATATTAGTTGGGGCTATATTACAAGTCGGTGATGATAATGGCTTAACTACGGCAATTGCATTTATTGCTATTTTGATTGCTAGTATTAATATTTTTGGTGGATTCTTTGTTACCCAAAGAATGCTAAAAATGTTCCAACGCGGCAAATAAAGGAGAGAATCAATAATGTTAAGTAACGGAATTATTCAAGCAGCCTATGTTATTGCTGCATTACTTTTTATATTCAGTTTACGAGGTCTTTCCAATCAAGAATCAGCTAAATCAGGAAACATCTACGGTATGATCGGTATGGCAATAGCTCTTATCGCAGCAATTGCCAGCATAAATGGTGGATTACACTGGATCATTATTGCCATGATTATCGGTGCTGCTATTGGTTTGTATCTAGCGAAAAATGTTGAAATGACACAAATGCCTGAATTGGTTGCTTTGTTACATAGCTTTGTGGGTATGGCAGCCGTTCTTGTTGGTATAAACAGCTTTTTAGATCCACACACAGTTGCAGCGAATGAAATAACAATTCATTTAGTTGAAATTTTTGTAGGTGTATTTATCGGTGCAGTTACTTTCTCTGGATCAATTGTAGCCTTTGGAAAGTTAAATGGTAAAATTAGTTCAAAACCATTATCTCTTCCAAATAAACACTATCTAAATCTAGCGGCAATAGTTGTATCAGTTATCTTGATGTTTACATTTATCAATGCACAAACTGGTGCAGGCGCCCTAGTTTGTTTACTTATCATGACAATTATTGCACTAGTATTCGGTTTCCACCTTGTAGCATCAATTGGTGGTGCGGATATGCCTGTTGTTATATCAATGCTTAATTCCTATTCTGGTTGGGCGGCAGCAGCGGCAGGCTTTATGTTACAAAACGATCTTCTAATTGTAACTGGTGCGTTAGTGGGTTCTTCTGGTGCAATTCTTTCTTATATCATGTGTAAAGCAATGAATCGTTCATTTATCAGTGTTATCGCTGGTGGATTTGGGAGCGATGGTAGCGCAGCGAGTTCATCTGATGAAGAACAAGGTGAGTATCGTGAAATGCAACCTGCTGAAGTTGCACAAACATTAAAAGAAGCCCGTTCTGTTATCATCGTTCCTGGCTATGGTATGGCTGTAGCTCAAGCACAAGGTGCAGTAAGTAATATTACTGAAAAATTGCGTGCAATGGGTATTGAAGTAAGATTTGGTATCCATCCTGTTGCTGGTCGTTTACCGGGTCATATGAATGTATTATTAGCAGAAGCAAAAGTACCTTATGACATCGTTCTTGAAATGGATGAAATCAATGACGACTTCCCTGATACCGATGTTGTGTGGGTTATTGGTGCAAATGATACTGTTAATCCAGCGGCTGAAGAAGATCCTAATAGCCCTATAGCAGGTATGCCTGTTCTTGAAGTTTGGAAAGCAAAAACAGTGATTATTTCTAAACGCTCAATGAATACCGGCTATGCTGGCGTGCAAAACCCACTATTCTTTAAAGAAAATAGCTATATGTTATTTGGCGATGCCAAAGATAGTGTTGAGAAAGTATTACAAAATTTATAATAATTAACTATTATAAACATGCTAAATGAACTGCGACTTTTGTCGCAGTTTTTTTGAGCATTAATTTTTATTATTTGAAAATATATCTGACAAAAAGTTAACTACAAGACGTGTGATTTCACTATGTATTTCACTTCTTTGGCGAATTCCTCCATCTTTACAAATAATTCCTTCACCATGTTTTTCTTGGTTTAATATCTCTATTGCATTAGTTTTACACATTTGGATAAAACTAAAATGCATTGCATCCGGAATAGTAATATAAGTGGAAGATGACTTTACTAAAAATTGTTGAAAGTAGCCCGATTCAAGTTGAGCATTTGTATCATCTAGATCAACGCCTGCACCAATAATAAGTGAAGGTATTTTAATTTCTTGCAAGCTTTCAATTGTAAATCCTCTTGTCAAACCAGCATCTAAAGATATGAAAGCTTTTATTCTTGGGTCTAACATACTTTTATTCAGCTCTGAATTTGCTAAACCAAGTTCAGATAGCAAATGACAACCTTTCAAATAAGAATGTATCTTACAATCCTGATTAAAGGAATTAGTCGAAAATCTAGCGCCAGAAAGCGCTATTACAGACCAACCACCGAGAGAATGCCCTATAGCGGCAATCTGATTAAAATTAACAATATTTGAAAATGTTTGATTGCTAATTAAAGCATCAATTGTTTTACTTAAATCTTGTGGACGTAACCATAGTTTAGATGATTGTTCAATATTGCGATCAAATATTGTTGTTCCTGGATGATTGGGAGCAGCAACAATATAACCTTTTAAAGCAAGTTCATTAGCAAGCCAGCTTAGATTTTGCCAACTTCCACCATAACCATGTGAAAGCAAAGCTAATGGATATTTAGTCGTACTGATTTTCGGTACAGCATCAGGAATAACTTCATGACCATAAAAAATAGCATTTTCAGCTATAGTAACAGCGCCATGGTTATTGTTAGTAGGATACCAAACGGCAATATCTATAGGTCTACCATCTTGTTTATCATAATGAATTTTCTTAAAACCTATATTTTCTGATGCAGAACAGATAAATGGAAAAAATAAAATAAGAAAATTAAGCAAAAAGTATAGTTTAACCATTAAATTAATTCCTATTAAAATATGCAGCTATTTTTAACTTTAACAATTACGCTTAATTAACGATATAATAAATTTAACAAATTGTTAATCAATAGTTTATTTTATTAGGCTACGCAATGAATAAACAGAATGGTAATTTAATTCTTGTCAAAAAGTTTCAGGTTAACTATACGTTTGAGTATAAAAACTTATAATTAAAATTTTCCTTCTTTAATTAATTCTTTGTGATAAAGATAATAGGCACCACGTGAAACCATTCGAAGCTGGAAAATAAGATCTTCGATTAATTTTTGACGTTGAATGATATCAAAATCAATCGCTTCTGCTCCTGCATTAAAAGCAATGGTTACCATTGCTTCTGCTTGTGCTACGTTATAATGATGAGGCATTTGGTTAGCATTATCCAAATAGTCAACCAATTCTTCAATAAAATGTTGAATTTCACGCGCAATGGCTGACCGAAAGGCCGATGAAGTCCCAGCTTTTTCACGAAGTAATAGTAAAAAAACTTTGGGATTTTTATCTATAAACTCAATAAACGTTGTTACTGAAGTACGCAACACGCTACCACCTTTTTCAATACGTTTTCGTGCTTGGCGCAGCAATTGGCGAAGGGTTAAACCACTTTCATCCACCATTGCTAAACCTAATTCATCCATATCGCGGAAATGTCGATAAAAAGATGTTGCCGCAATACCAGCTTCCCGCGCAACTTCACGCAAACTCAAACTAGCAAACCCCTGCTCTGCATTCAATTGATTAAAAGCTGCATCAATTAATGACCGACGAGTTCTCTGTTTCTGTTGTGCGCGTACACCATTTGTTTTAATATTTTTCATTTTAAATTTGTTGATGTTAATAAACGTTCTTTTTCAGCAAATACTTTTGGCATATGTTCACGAATCGTTTTTGCAATTGTTTCATATCGTGAACGCAAAGGTGAACCAGGTCTATAAATCAAAGCAATACTACGTACTGGGACAGGGTCAGTACATGGAATATAGCAAATATTATCTCGTATTCTTTCATTTGGAGCCGCTAGCTCAGGAAACAAGGTTATTCCTCGACCAGCAGAAATCATACTACGCAAGGTTTCTAAACTGGTTGCTTTAAATTGTTTATCTTCGTCAATTCCTACTTGAAAACAATATCCCATAGCATGTTCACGTAAACAGTGCCCATCTTCTAACATTAAGAATTTTTCACCTTTTAAATTAGAGAGTTTAACTGTTTGTTTATTTGCTAACTCATTATTTGCTGGAACAGCTAAAAACATTGGCTCATTAAATAACGGTAATTCTATAAATTGCGCTGTTTCTTTTACTTGCGCAATTATCGCACAATCCAACTTACCACTTTCAAGTTGAGCGACAATATTAGCAGTCTGTGCTTCATGTAAATAAAGCTCTAGTTGAGGAAAAGATTCATGTAGTACCGTTATTACATGTGGTAATAAATAAGGGGCAATAGTTGGTATTAAACCGATATGCATCGGCCCAGACATCTCTTCACCTTGGCGGCTAGCCATCTCTTTAAGGATTTGAATATTGCGTAATATCTCTTTTGCTTGCTCAACAAGCATCATTCCTGTTTGAGTAAATAAAACTTTGCGACTAGTACGTTCTAGTAACATTACGCCTAGTTCATCTTCCAATTTTCTGATTTGCCCACTTAAAGTTGGTTGACTCACGTTGCAAGCATCAGCAGCTTTACGAAAATGACGAAATTCAGCTAACGAAACAAAATATTCCAAATCACGAATATTCATAATGTCCCCAAAATAAGTTATCAGTTAATGGTATATACTCAAACGATTTTTATTGACTAATTCTGTTTTGAAAAAATTAACATATTAAAAATATAACTCACATATTTATCATGTTATTTATACAAACTATTTCTTTCAATAAATTAAAAATCTTTGAATATAGGTTAGTTAATCATAATTAGATAGTAAAATTACACATAAAATACATGTAAATAGATAATGTTGCTTTCTACAGCAATATTGCTAATTGTACTATATAAAGTGCTATTGTTGATAATTATGTTTAAAAATTTAAATACAATATTAAACTAAAATCATAAAATATTTAATTTTACTATAGTTAAAGTTAACAAATGAAGAAAAATGGAAAGTTATAAGTAATTGAGATATAATTTCGCGCAATATCACTTGAGTAAATACACTTTCAGAGGTGCACTATTTTTAAACATGTCTCTCGCTTTTGCCGTAAAATGTTTCACATTGAAGAACAAAAAAAATCTCGGTATATTTCCATTTCTCGCAATGAACATAATATTTCACGTAAAGATATTAGTGAAAATGCATTAAAAGTTCTTTATAGATTAAACAAACAAGGGTATGAAGCTTACTTAGTTGGTGGGTGTATTCGTGATCTTTTACTTGGTAAAACACCCAAAGATTTTGATATCGCAACCAATGCGACACCAGAACAAGTGCAAAAAACATTCCGCAATTGCCGTTTAGTGGGAAAACGGTTTCGTTTGGCACACATTATGTTTGGTAAAGAGATTATTGAAGTAGCAACCTTTCGTGGTGAACACAGCAACCAAGATGAACAAAACAATATCGCCAAACGTTCCCAATCGGGAATGTTACTGCGTGATAATGTATACGGAACAATTGAACAAGATGCCGTTCGTCGTGATTTCACAATGAACGCTTTTTATTATAGTATAAAAGATTTTACATTACGTGATTATTGTGGTGGCTTAAAAGATTTACAAAATGGAATCATTCGCTTGATTGGTGATCCCAAAATTCGTTATCGAGAAGATCCAGTTAGAATGTTAAGAACGATTCGTTTTGCCGCTAAGCTTGATATGCAAATTGAACCTACAACCGCTGAACCAATTAAACTTCTTGCACCTTTGTTAAAAAATATACCGTCAGCAAGACTTTTTGATGAATCGCTGAAATTATTACAATCAGGCAACGGATATAACACTTATCTATTATTAAAAAAGTACCATCTTTTTGAGCAGCTATTTCCAGTCATTGAACGGCTATTTACTCAAAATAATAATAGCTATTTAGAAAGAATGGTTGAGCAAGTTTTAAAAAATACTGATTATCGCATAGCTAATAAGCAACGTATTAATCCAGCATTTTTATTTGCTGCTTTTTTTTGGTATCCAATTATTGAACAGACACAATTAACTTGTGTTGAAAGTGGTTTATTATTTCATGATGCATTTTCAATGGCTATTAATGATGTGCTAAGTGAACAATGCCGAATTATTGCAATACCTAAAAGATTGACAACAATAATGGGTGATATCTGGCGTTTACAATTACGAATGAAAAAACGTGAAGGCAAACGTGCATTTGCAATTTTGGAACATCCTAAATTCCGTGCAGCTTATGACTTATTAGAAATGCGTGCATCCATCGAAAAAGGTGAGCTTTTAGCTCTGGCTAAATGGTGGGATGAATTTCAGCATACTTCGGTTGACAAAAGAATAGCAATGGTTAAGCAATTGAGTAAAACAAATAAGCGAAGAGCCAAACATTAATTTTTCGTTCGCACTTTTGTAAATAATCGTTATAATGTTTAGCATATAATAATCATAACTACCTTTAATCATTGATGAAAAAATTAACGCCGTCATTTATTGCAATTACCGTTACCCTTTCATTGTCTAATAGCTGTTACGCTATAGGTTTACCTAAAGCTGAAAGTAATAATCCACAATGTCTTGCCAATGTTCCTAAATTTGATCGGCCTTTAGTTAAAGGTGATATTAACACATTACCAGTTAATGCCGAAGCAAACCAATTTGAGGCTATTTATCCAAATACAGTCATTTATCAAGGTGATGTTTCAATAGAACAAGGAAACCGCAGAGTACAAGCGAATAAAGTCACAATTGACTCAACGAATAAAAATAACCGTATGGCGATCTTACAAGGCAATATTAATTATCAAGATAATTTGATCAATATAAAAGGCAATACTGCATCAATGAATCTTAATAATAACGATACTCAAATTAGTCCTGGGGAGTATCATCTAGTCAATCGACTTGGTCGCGGTGATGCTGATGAGATGAAACTTGAGAAAAATCGATTGATTATTCTAAAAAATGGCAGTTTTACCTCATGTCCTGTCGATGACAGTACTTGGAGTGTTAAAGGTTCAACGATTATTCACGATAATGAAGAACAATTACTTGAAGTATGGAATGCAGTATTTCGTATAGGTAAAGTACCTGTACTCTATTCACCTTACTTACAATTACCCACAGGCAATAAGCGTCGCTCTGGTTTATTAATTCCTAATATAAGTTATGACAGCGTCAGTGGTATTGATTTTGCTTTACCTATTTATTGGAATATTGCACCTAATTATGATGTTACATTCACTCCAAGGGTATTGCAACGTCGAGGTATTCAATTGCAAACTGAATTCCGTTATTTAAATGAGCTTGGTTTGGGTACACTTGCATTCGATTGGTTACAACATGATGCAAAATATGATGAAGATAGGGATAGGTTATTAAACGGTGATAACTATGACGACAATCGTCATCGCTGGTTATTCTATTGGAAAAACGATGAATTAATTAATTACAATTGGCGTTTTACTGTTGATTCGACACGTGTAAGTGATAATCAATATTTAGCAGATTTAGATTCTAGATATACATCCCAAACAGCAGGATATCTCACTCAGTTTTATAAACTGGGTTATAATGATCCTAACTGGGATATTACCTTGGGCTATAGACATTTTCAAGCCTTTCAAGATGGCGTGAAAGATTCATTGTATCAAACTCAACCACAACTAAATATTAATTATTATAATTATGATTTTGGACCGCTAAAATTTAAAACATTTTCCCAAGTATCTCATTTTATAAGCTCTGGAAAGAATAATCCTAAAGCTTGGCGCACTCATATTGAGCCATCAATTAATTATACTTTAACTAATTCTTGGACAATATTAACAACTTCAGCCGGTATAATGGCAACCCATTATAATCAAGATAATATAAAAAGAAATATTGATCGATATAAACAGTTAGATAAAAATGTAAACCGCTTTATACCTAAATTTAGTATTGACGGTAAAATTATATTTGAACGTGACTTCAATTTCATTAATGGTTATACCCAGACATTAGAACCGCGCGTAAAATATATCTATATTCCATACCGAAATCAGTCTAATATAGGAACTTATGATTCCACCTTATTACAATTTGATTATGTAGGTCTGTTTAGAGATCAACCATACAGTGGATTAGATCGAATTGCTTCTGCTAATAATATAGCCACAGGGGTAACAACTCGTTTTTACGATAACA
The DNA here is from genome assembly GCF_016101825.1 of Gilliamella sp. B14384G12. Lineage (NCBI taxonomy): Bacteria > Pseudomonadati > Pseudomonadota > Gammaproteobacteria > Orbales > Orbaceae > Gilliamella > Gilliamella sp. B14384G12. The sequence continues at coordinate 280,380 of NZ_JACFPU010000002.1, forward strand.
ATAAAGTTGAGAAGTTTAATTTATCCATAGGACAGATTACTTATTTTACTAAATCAAAAACCAGTGAACATAATACTGGATTAGACGAGAATTCGGATACTGGTAGTATCACTTGGGCTTCAGATAATTTTTGGCGGATTACTAATGATATGATTTTCAGAAGTGGGATACAGTATGATACTCGAATTGATACCGTATCCTTAGCTAATGCAATATTTGAATATCGCCCATCAAGTGAAAAATTATTACAACTATCTTATCGTTATGCTAACCATAATTATATCAATACGGTTGATTTAAACTCTTTATATAAGAATTATAAACAAGATATCTCACAAGCTGGATTTGTTACGGCGTGGCCATTGTCACAAACCATCAATGCAGTAGGTTCATACTATTACGACATCAATTTAGGGCAAACGGCCGATAGCTCAATAGGGTTACATTACAGTGATTGTTGCTGGGGAATGACCATACAATATGGGCGGAAGTTAACAGATTGGGACTCAATTACGCGTAGTAGTAAATACGAAAATAAACTCTCGGTTAATTTTGAATTACAAGGTTTAGGGCGTAACCGTGATGCGAAAGCAAAAATGTTAAACTTTGGTAAACTACCATACACAACAACATTTTAATGAATATATTAATTTTACTTAATATAACTAATTAAATTAATACAGTAATATTTATACTGTAACAAACAATATGAGTAGCGCAAATATGAAACTAACAAAACTATTGATTACTTTAAATTTAAGTTTAACCATAGGACTACTTACTCCATTATCAACCGTTGCCGCACCTAAGGTTATTGAACGAGTAGCTGCAGTAGTTAATAATAATGTCATTTTGGAAAGTGATATTAACGACATGTTAAAATCTATTAAGGCCAGTACAGATGCGAGCAATCTACCTAATGATAAAGTATTAAGAGAACAAATTCTGGATCGCTTAATTATTGAAAATTTAATTTTACAAAAAGCAGCGAAAGCCAAGATCACAATCAATGATGATGATGTCACCAATGCTATTGCCAGAATTGCAGATCAAAACGGTATGACGATTGATGAACTCAGAAGTCAACTTTCGATAATGGGTATTAGTTATAGCAGTTATCGGGAGCGAATTCATAATGACATGTTAATTGAACAGACCAGAATGAATGAGGTTAGACCTAGAATTAAAATCTCAGAAAAAGAAGTTGAAACATTGACTAAAAATCTTGCTGAACAACCAGCCAACAATAAAGATGTCAAAATTAGTCATATTTTAATATCAGTACCAGAAAAAGCGTCTAAACAACAAATTGATAATGCAATTAACAAAGCAAATGATATCCTTAATCGGGCACAAAAAGGTGAAAATTTTGCAAAATTAGCAGCGACATATTCAAATGATGATTACGCTTTAAAAGGCGGTAATATGGGTTGGAATAAACTCAACGAGCTACCAACTATCTTTGAAGAACGGCTCATTAGAGCACCAAAAGGCAGTATTATTGGCCCAATTCGTTCTGGCGTTGGATTACATATTTTGAAAGTAGATGATACCCGCACAGAAGCTCCCAAAAAATATACTATTGAAGAAATGAATGCTCGCCATATTTTAATTAAAACAAATGTATTGGTGACAGACGAAATAGCTAAACAAAAATTGAATGATATTCGCAAATCAATAATCAGTGGTGCAATAAGTTTTGAAGCAGCCGCAAAGGCTAATTCAGAAGATCCTGGCTCAGCCGAAAATGGAGGAAATTTAGGTTGGAGTCGCCCAGATGTCTATGACAGTGGATTTAGAAATGCCCTAGTTCGGTTAAAAAAAGGTGAAATCAGCCAGCCAGTTAAATCATCTTTCGGTTGGCATTTGATTCAATTACTCGATACCAAACAAACTGATGGCACAAATGCAGTTAAACAAGATCGGGCTTACCGATTGATATTTAATCGTAAATTTAGTGAGGAAGCACAAGTGTGGATTCAAGAATTAAAAGGCGATGCCTACATTAACATTACAGGTGAAGATAAGCATGAATAATCGTGTACACCAAGGGCATTTCGCCCGTAAACGATTCGGACAAAATTTTTTACACGATGACTATATTATTGAAAGCATTGTTGCAGCTATACAGCCTAAAGCAGATCAAGCTCTAGTAGAAATTGGTCCTGGACTAGCTGCATTAACTGTTCCAGTTAGTAAATACGTTGACCATTTGACGGTTGTAGAAATTGATAGAGATTTAGCCAGTAGATTGATTGATAATCCTTTATTAAGTGATAAATTGACAGTTATTGAACAAGATGCTCTGACATTTGACTTTAATGAATTAAAGCAACAATTAGGTAAACCATTAAGAGTATTTGGTAACTTACCCTATAATATCTCTACACCGTTGATGTTCCATTTATTTGAATATGCCAATATCATTACTGATATGCATTTTATGTTACAAAAAGAAGTAGTAACTCGACTTGTCGCCGCACCTAATAGTAAAGACTATGGTAGATTAAGTGTAATGGCACAATATTTTTGCCAAATTATTCCAGTATTAGAAGTACCTCCAACATCATTTAAACCAGCACCAAAAGTTGATTCTGCGGTTGTAAAGTTGATTCCATATAAAGAAAAACCTTATCAAGTAAATGATGTCAAAATACTTTCTCGTGTAACAACTGAAGCATTTAATCAACGCCGAAAAACGATCCGTAACAGTTTAGGCAATATGTTTACAGCCGAACAATTAGTTGAACTCAATATTGATCCAAATTTACGCGCTGAAAATCTAACTGTTCAACAATATTGCCAACTTGCAAATGCATGGAAATAATATTATGGCAAATTTACTCATTGGTGATATTCATGGTTGTTATGATGAATTCATGCGATTACTTGAAAAAGCAAAATTCTCATCTTCAGATACTTTATGGTTAACAGGGGATCTGGTTGCCCGAGGACCTAAATCATTAGATGTTTTACGATTTGTTAAGCAAAATAGTCAGAAAATTCGTATGGTTTTGGGTAATCATGATTTGCACTTATTATCAGTATATGCTGGTGTTACACTTGTTAAAAAGAAAGATAATTTAGATGAAGTCATCAATGCTCCCGATTATGATGAACTTATGAACTGGCTACGTAAACAGCCATTGGTTCAAATTGATGAATCATTAAAATTAATCATGACCCATGCGGGTATTTCACCACAATGGGATCTTGAATTACTAAAAAAATGCGCTCACGATCTGAATGTTATGCTATCTAGTGATTCATATCCCTTATTTTTAGATAAAATGTATGGTAACTTTCCTGATGAATGGTCATCAGATTTACAAGGATTGGATCGCCTACGTTATATTGCCAATGCGCTAACACGTATGCGTTTTTGTTATGGAGATGGCCGGTTAGATTTTTATTTTAAAAAATCACCTGAACAAGCACCAATAAAACTTAAACCTTGGTTTTTATTGCCAAGTAAAATACCCGCACAATATAGTATTGCTTTCGGGCATTGGGCTGCATTAAATGGTAAAGGTACACCAGAAAATATTTATGCACTTGATACTGGATGTTGTTGGGGAGGAAAACTGACATGTTTACGATTTGAAGATAAAAAATATTTCAAAAAACGTAATATTGAAACGAAAAATTAAAGTTATTATTAACAAGGACTTATTATTATGTCTGCATTATCTGTCATAAAATCTATTTGGAAAGTGATTAATGTAATAAGAGAAACGTTTCTTAATTTGATATTCTTAGTTATTATTCTGCTTATCTTCGGCGGTATTGGCTTAATAAATGAAGCTCAAAAGCAAGATACAGTTCCTCAATATGGTTCATTGGTTTTAGATCTTGAAGGTGTTATTGTTGATAACACGAATTACAATGATGAAATCTATGCACTACAAAATAAAATTTATGGTAAAAAAGTAAATACTTCCCGCGAAAATAGTTTGTTTATATTAACGCAAAAAATTGCCCAAGCAACCACCGATCCAAATATTAAAAGCATTATTTTAAAATTAGATAATTTTGTTGGTGCCGATCTGAGCTCTTTACAATATGTGGGCAAGTATTTAACCAAATTTAAAGAAGCTAAAAAACCAATTTATGCCTTTGGAACAAGTTATAATCAGAGCCAATATTATTTAGCAAGTTATGCTAATAAAATCTATCTAACACCTCTTGGCTCAGTCAACGTATATGGATTAGCTGCAAACAACTTATACTATAAAACCCTACTTGATAATTTAAAAGTTAATACACATGTTTTCAGAGTAGGAACGTATAAATCTGCCATTGAGCCATTTATTCGTGATGACATGTCGGAAGATGCGAGAAATAATACAACTCGTTGGTTAACCCATATGTGGGATAATTACCTTAATGATATCTCAACACAACGAAAAAAAGCCAATTCACAATTAGTCCCTGCACCTGAAACAATGCTATCAGAATTAAGAGCTGCTAATGGTAATATGGCTCAATATGCTTTATCTAATGGCTTAGTTGATGTTATTGCTTCAAGTCATCAATATGAATTAGAATTCACTGATCAACATGAAGTTAGTATTTACGATTATCAACTTAAATCAGAAAATGAACAATTAGTTGGTGATAATAATAAGAGTAATACTCCACTTATCGCTGTTGTATTTGTCAATGGTACGATCACCAATGGTGAAAATAGCAATAATGTAGCAGGAAGCGAAGACATTGTTCAGCAACTTAAAGAAATTCGTAAGAACCTAGATAAGCAAAATATACAAGCTGTAGTATTACGAGTAAATAGCCCTGGGGGTAGTGTTGATGCATCTGAAGCGATTCGTAGTGAATTAGAAGCTTTACGTAGTTATCAAATTCCTGTCGTTGTTTCTATGGGCGGAATGGCTGCATCAGGTGGATACTGGATCTCAACTGAATCTGATTATATTGTTGCAAGTCCAAACACAATTACAGGCTCTATTGGTATTTTTGGTATTATTTCAACATTTGAAAACTCTTTATCTCATATTGGTGTTTATAGTGATGGAGTAAGTACATCACCATTGGCAGGCAATAATTTAACTAAAAACTTGCCTGAAGAAACAAACCAATTAATTCAAATGAACATCAACAATGGCTACCAAACATTTATTTCGCTAGTAGCAAAAGCGCGAAAAATGACAACGGAACAAGTAGATAAAATTGGACAAGGTCAAGTCTGGTTAGGAGCAGAAGCAGACAAAATAGGGCTTATTGATAAGTTAGGTGATTTTGATGATGCCGTTGAAATAGCTGCAACATTAGCAAATTTAACTGATTATAAAATTGACTGGCCAAAATCTGAAGTAAATTGGTTTAATGCATTATATTCAGATATGATAGCTATCTTACCGCAATCAACAGCTGAGATATTATTTGAACATCTTCCTGAAGCAAAACAGCTAAAACAACATATCTCTTTATGGAATAATTTTAACGACACCCAAAATCGTTATATTTATTGCTTAAATTGTGCTGATGTTCGTTAATTTTTATCACTATCCGCCATGAATATGGCGGATAAAATTTTTCATTTGTTGCTAGATATTCCGTTCTAATATGTTAATGATTTTTTCTTTGACTGAAAAAATAACTCATATTTTTCATCGCTTCTTGAATATTTTGGTAATTTGGTACCTCGTTAACCTCACGATTATGTATATCCATATAACGACTAATACCAATTCTATTAACAAAATAGATATTATCTGGTGTTCTAACAGCATAAGAACTGTAGTTAGACATTAATAACCAATTACGATCAGTTATAGGTTTGAATAAATCATATCCAGTAGAATAATCCTTTATATCATTTTCAACATATAAATAATGCTTCATTAGGGTTGGGACAACATCTTCATGGTTAGTTAATTTATTACTGTTATTTATCAAATTACCTAACTCTGTCGCACCAACAATAATAAAAGGTACCTTAGTTTGTGCATCAGTATAATTACCATTATGCCCCCAAAAACCTAGTTTATTATCATTCATTTCTTGACTATGATCACCTGTTATAATTAACAATGTATCATTTAAAGAGTCTGATTTAATAAGTTCATCATAAATATTTTGTAATAAATAATCATCATAATAGACACTTTGTTTGTAACGATTAAAAATCGGCAAAGGATCTGTATCATTGTTCAATGTCATATAGTTAAGATCGCCAATAGGTTTGAACTTAACTGAAAAATCATCTGGGAAATCATACGCATGAGGCGCATCATAAAATAAAAAAGAAAACGTTGGTCTTGAAATATCTCGCGATTTATACCATGCTAACCAATCATCAGTGATTTGTTTATCCCGTTTAGATGCTGAGCCATCTTTACTACTGATTCTTAAGTTTTCAATAGTAACAAACGCAGTTCGATCAAATTCAGGTGCAGTTACTTTAGCTGATGTAAAAATACCAATATTATAATTTTCTTTCTGTAAAGTTGTAATAAATACGGACGGAATGCTACCACGTAAAAATGAATCCCAGTAAGTACCTGGAATACCATAAAAAAGTCCAAAAATACCGGTACGCGTTGCATTACCTGTCGAATAATGATTATTAAAGATCATGCCATTATTATTCTTAACAAACTGAAAAGTATTTGGTGAGATTTCTTTACTAAAAGTATCATATCGCCATGAATCTAAAACAATAAATATTATATTTTTAAGTTTTTTATTTTCTGGGTTAATCACTAACGGATTTTTAGGATAATCGACAGTTGCATTAATATTATCTTTATCATAAACAACTTTTCGTGCACCTTCCTTATCAAAAATACTCATGATTTTTTTTGAAGTCAATGGACGATAAAGCGGAATATATTCTTTCACAACCATTATTGGAGAATAAGCATAATAAAAACCAACCATATGTCCAAACTGGCTAATAAATAAAGAAGCAATTAATAGCAGTGTGGATAATAAAATTACTTTCGATTTATTATGAGGTTTAGATACTTGGAAATCAATAATATAGATAATAAGATATTCAACACAAAATGAAACGATAATAAGCGCCAGCATTAACAAATACGTTGTTATAGAAAAATCAACAACTTGACCTGATAATACCATTGATAAAACAGATTCATTAATATGGAATCGATATTGCTGAAAAACAATTGTATCAACATATAATGTTATTTGAATAAAACTAAATAAAATAGCAAGAATGGCATAACATAAATATTTTCTTAACCACAGGGTTGGTATACAGATTAAAAAAAACAATATATATAATGAAAAAAAATGTCCAAGTACAGCAAACACTGAAAATGTGCTACCAAGCCAAGAAAACGCTACATCAGGAACCAGAAAGAAACGTACTGCAATAAGAGATGAAATGAAGATATTTATTAAAACAAAACAGTATAATTTTTTCATAGTACTCACTAGTAGACCATCCATTCACTTAACATCAAAAGAATCTTACAGTATTTTATACTGAAACGTAGTGCTTTCCTGAAACTTTTTAACAAGTTAGCATTATCTAGATAAATACTAATAAAATATTAACAAAAAAGGGCTCTAATTGAGCCCTTTTTCTAGATTCAAATCATTATCGTCTATCGGCAAAAATTCTTAATAACATAATAAATAAATTGATAAAATCAAGATAAAGTTGTAATGCACCTAAAATAACATAACGTCTAAATATATTCTGATCGTCTTGAGGTAAACCGTCACCTAATTCTTTCAATTTTTGAGTATCGTAAGCAGTTAATCCTGCAAAAACAAATACACCAATATAGGTAATAGCCCACATCAATGGATCGCTATGCGTAAACATATTCACTAATGACGCAATAACTAATCCAATTAAACCCATAAATAAGAAACGACCAAAGCCAGACAAATCTCTCTTTGTAGTATAACCGTAAAAAGCCAAAGCTCCAAACATACCTGCGGTAATAAAAAATACACTTGCTATTGACGATGAAGTATAAACTTTAAAATAGATTGAAAAGGTACAACCATTTAAAACCGAATAAAGCATAAATAATGTCGTTGCGGCAGCACCAGAAAGACGATTAATCATACCAGAAATAACGAAAACTAATGCCAGTTCCGCTATTAATAATACCCACATACCTTTAGATAATAACTGTATCAGTGCAAGATTACTTGAAGCAAACCAAGCAACTAAAGCTGTTAATAATAAACCAACAGTCATCCAACCATATACATGGCTCATATATGTTTGTACACGACTGCCAGCTTGTTCATTAATCAAACCATTCGGCGAAAAACTTGCCATTCCTTATCTCTCCTAAAAATGCCATATAAACTATCGTATTATATATTAAATAAGGATTAATTCCATTTTTTCAATGCATCTACGTCGGTTTTTTTTGCTTCAATCCAGCTATCACCATCAATGGTTCGTTCTTTCTTCCAAAATGGAGCTTCATTTTTTAAAATATCCATAATAAATTCAGCAGCCGCAAATGAATCGGCACGATGAGCACTACTTACCCCAACAAATACGATCTGCTCATTAGCATTAATTTCCCCAACTCGATGTATAACCACAACTCGACTTAATTGCCATCTTTTTCGAGCATTAACGATTATATTAGCTAATACTTTCTCTGCCATTTCTGCATAATGTTCTAAATAAAGGCTCAATGTCTGTTTTTCAAAACAACGAACCTTACCCATAAAAGTGACAATTGCACCATCTTGGGGTAATTCTGAAAGCCAATTAATTAACTGATGATTATCAATTGACTCTTCATTTACTTTAATAATATCCATCATTTTAACCACCTGTTACAGGAGGGAAAAAGGCAATTTCATCGCCAGCCTGAATAATATAATCAGAATCAACCAATACTTGGTTCACGGCACATAAAATAACTCTCTCTTTGAATGCTAAAGCCCACTTATCGCCACGTTTGCTGAGTTGTTCAAGCAATTCCAAAATAGACACTTGATTAGCATCTAAGATAATGCTGTCAATTTCAACTAACTCTCTAATTTGAGCAAAAAAAATAATTTTATTCATCTAGTTCCTTGGCAATAAAGTCTCCAGACTTACCACCACTCTTATTCAATAATCTTACTTGCGTAATAACCATATCCTTTTGTACAGCCTTACACATATCATAAATAGTTAAAGCAGCAACTGAAGCTGCTACCATAGCCTCCATTTCAACACCTGTTTGCCCGTTTAATCGACAGTTAGCTTGAATTCGAATACAACTTTTTATTCGATCAGCTTCAATATTAATTTCAATTTTACTGAGCAAAAGCGGATGGCATAGAGGAATAATATCCCAAGTTTTTTTTGCAGCTTGAATACCAGCAATTCTTGCTGTCGCAAAAACATCCCCTTTATGATGTTTACCTTCGATAATCATATCAAGTGTTTTGGTATTCATTAAAACTAATGATTCTGCGCTTGCTTGTCGCATTGTTAGCTGTTTATTTGAAACATCAACCATATGAGCATCACCACGCTGATTAATATGCGAAAATGACTCGGGCATATTTTTGATTCCTTAAAAAATTTATCAACTCTTTAGAATATATCCAAGATAGCAAAATTTTACAAGTAGCTACTCACCTGATTAAATTAATCATTATCAGAACATATAAAAAATTAGTTTGATTTGACCTTTCAAATCATCTATAAATTTGGTATGTTTTTGCGAGTTAAATAAAAACTGCGTACAATATTACTCTCTTTAAATATAGTTGTGATTATCAATGCTTATTGCTCATGTTGCCTTACCAGTACCACTTCACCAACTTTATGATTATAATTTAACCAAGCCCGCCCAAATTGGAATGCGGGTGAAAGTTCCATTTGGTACCCGCAATGCCATAGGTATTATTGTTAAAATAGATCAGCAAACAAATATTGATATTAAAAGTTTAAAAAATATAACTACAATTATTGATAGCGAACCTCTTTTTACCCCAGATATCTGGCAATTATTAAATTGGGCGGCAAGTTATTATCATTATCCAATTGGTGAAGTGTTATTTCATGCGATGCCTGTTTTATTAAGGCAAGGACGCGAAGCTAACAAAACTCAAATCACACATTGGCAATTAACTGAATTAGGAGAGAATATTGATCTGACCGCATTATCACGGACACCAAAACAAAAATTATTATTATCATCATTTAGAGACAATACTGTTGATTCTATCAACGTAAGTACTACTATCTATAATGAATTAGAGAAAAAAAAACTAATAACACGCGTAAATGTCCAAGCAGATAATATAATGTGGCAAACAAATTTTTCTGCAAATCCAAACTTGATTAAATTAAATCAAGAACAATTCTATGCAATAGATACAGTAAATAATCATCGTCATAATTTTGCAGTATTTCTTTTAGAGGGCGTCACTGGTTCAGGAAAAACTGAAGTGTATCTCAATATAATATCTAATGTATTAGCTAAAGGTAAACAAGCATTAGTATTGGTACCTGAAATTAGCCTTACACCACAAACAATTAAACGTTTTAAAGAACGATTTAATGCTCCAATAGATATTCTACATTCTGGATTAACTAATCAACAGAGACTAGCTGTTTGGTTAAGAAGCAAAAATGGAGAAAATGCTATTGTTGTTGGTACCCGTTCATCACTTTTCACACCATTTAAAAATCTAGGCATGATTATCGTTGACGAAGAGCATGATAGTTCTTATAAACAGCAAGAAGGATGGCGTTATAATGCTCGTGATTTAGCAATTATTCGTGCAAAACTTAAAAATATCCCTATTTTATTAGGTTCTGCAACGCCTTCATTAGAAACTTTAAATAATGTTAAAAATCATAGATACCAATTGTTACAATTAACAAAACGTGCAGGTCATGCTAAACCTGTAAAGCAATCTATTTTAGATATTCGAGGTTTAACACTTGTAGCTGGCTTATCACAACCCTTAATTGAACAAATAAAAATCCATTTACACAATAATAATCAAGTTATGCTATTTTTAAATCGGCGTGGTTATTCACCTTTATTAATATGTCATGATTGTGGTTGGATTGCGGAATGTCCTCGTTGTGATCGTCCATATACTTTTCACAACCAATCACAAAAACTTAGTTGTCATTACTGTGATACACCAAGAGCAATTCCAAAACAATGTCCAAAATGTGGTTCAACTCATTTAGTACCGGTTGGTTTTGGTACTGAGCAATTAGAAAAACAACTTGAGCTTCTTTTTCCTAACACTAAAATAAGTCGCATTGATCGTGATACAGTAGCAAAAAAAGGAGCATTAGAGAATTATTTACAAAGTATTCAGCAAGGTGGTGCACATATTTTAGTTGGCACACAAATTTTAGCTAAAGGTCATCATTTTCCTGATATAACATTAGTTGGCATTGTAGATGTCGACGGAGCTTTATTTTCGAGTGATTTTCGAGCTACAGAGCAATTTGCTCAAATCTATACTCAAGTGTCAGGGCGAGCTGGCAGAGAAACAAAAACAGGAGAAGTAATATTACAAACCTATCATCCTGAGCATCCATTATTAAATGTATTATTAAATAATGGATATCAAGAATTTGCTAAACAAGCCTTAAAAGAGCGTCAACAAACGTTATTACCTCCATTCAGTTATCAAGCATTAATTCGGGCAGCTGATCGCAATAATCATCATGCACAAAAGTTTTTGCAACTTATTCATGACAGATTGAAAGAGTATGGTGATAATTCCTTATGGCAACTTGGTCCTATGCCAGCAAATCAACCTAAAAAGGCAGGATATTACCGCTGGCAACTTTTGTTACAACACACAAATAGGCAATTATTACAATTAATTTTAGATAACCTTATTATTGATATAGAAAAATGGAATGAAACATCAAAAGTAAGATGGAGTATTGATATTGATCCTATCAATAATTAATATGTGATAATCGCCGACCGATATTAAAAATCGGCGGCTTAAAATAAAATTATAACGCTATTTTACCTACATTTTTGTCCAACGTTGCTTGACCAATACCGGAAACTTCCTTCAATTGTTCGATAGATACAAACGCCCCAAATTTTTCACGATATTCAACAATCTTTTTGGCTTTACTTATCCCTATACCTGTTAAAACTTTAGCTAACTCTTCTGCTGTAGCTGTATTAATATTAACTTGTATAATTTGTTGCTGTTCCTTTTTAGTTACTTCATTAGGTGGGCTATCTGCAAAACTTAAACCGGAAAAAGTGATGCTTGATAATAAAATACAAAAAATTGAAAATAGTTTCATTTGATTAACCTCTTAAAAATAGTTATGCAATTAATATGCTTTTTAACTATCTCATTTAATCAAATGTTAAAGGTTTATTAATTTCATAAATGAAAAAAGTCACCGAAGTGACTTTTCATTTTTGCTGAATTTTGCACTAATTTATGATGTGGATCACAAATTTGCATCTGGCATAATTTCAATCTTAGCTTTGGAACGAATATCTTCAGTAAGATAATAATATATATTATTGATATATAATGGTAATAATTCAGACGAGATATCTTTCTGTTCATTAGGTGTTTTTACATCAGTTAATACCACAATAGCAGCACTTCTATCATCTAAATATTGAACGCCATAAACTCTTTTAGATGTGACTGATGGCACCAAATCAAAAACCATATCAACAACTTTCGTATTCAGTACTTTTGAGTCCCGAGTAAGTTTATAACGTTGAGAAAAGTTTACATTTGGCGAACTACCTGTTTCGTTTAATTGCGTTAATATATTATCTACAGTCGATGTGAAACGTTCGTTAGCAATATTTTGATAAAGTTTCTTATTAATTTCATCTTGGACTTCTTCAAAAGGCGCTATCCCTTCCTTACGATAATCAACAACTTGAATAATAAAATCAATCATATTAATACCTTGACCAACTGTTATCATTTCTGAAACGTTACCTGTTGCTTGATCATCAATAATCATTTGATCACCAAATGCAACATCCCTAACTTCAGGATATCGTAAGATTGTAGTAATATCATTATAATAAGACCAATCTGAATTAACTATTTGTAAATCAGAGTCTTTTGCAATGGCTTCTAACGAATTAGGATTTTTGTTTACTGCTGCCTGAATCTTGTTTTCAACAGAATCAAACATAGCATTTAATTTTTCATCTTCTAGCTTTGAAGTAATCATATGTTTTGCATAATCAAAATCCATAACTTTTGATTTTTGTATATCATCTAATTTGACGATAACATAACCATCATCAACTTTTATCGGCTTAGAAATTTGTCCAACTTTTTTTAAATTAGCATCCTTAAATGCTTGAGGTAAAGAATCATCTATAGTAAACCATCCCAATGAACCATTTTTTCCATACGGAGTGATACTAGCATTCTGATTAACCGTTTTAACAATAGAATCAAAATTACCACCAGATGATAGATCTTTCATAATATCATCTGCCTGTTCTTTATCAGTGACATAAATTACACTATAAGCTCGTTTTTCAGGAAAGGAATAATCTTTTTTATTTTTTTTAAATTGTTGTTGTACTTCTTCATCACTAATACGAATTTTATCTATATAATTAGATTTATTATTCAAAATATAGTTAAATTTAACTCTTTCTTTCCGATAAAACTCGTTCTTATGTTCTTCATAATATTTTTTTTCATCTTCAATAGTAATTTTAACATCATCCATATTTACTACTTCAGGGCTTAAAGTTGATGTGTAAACTGTTCTAGTTTGATCTTGGAGCTTGGCTAACTCAGAATCTACAGGTAATACAAAACTGGTGTTTACTAACGCATTAATGACTTGTTGTTGTTGCAAAGAGGTTTTCAAGCTTGCACCATAACCATCAGGCGTATAGCCATTTGCTGAAAGCAGTTCTAAATATTTTTTATTACTAAATTTACCATTTTCAAAAAATACTTGTTGTTGTCTGATGAATTCTTTGACTCTTTCATTACTAACATTTGCATTTAACTGCTCGGCAAATTTATAAGATAAAAAATTCGTTATTTGTGAAAATAATACATTACGGCGAAGTTGTTTGATAAAAGCAGGATCACCCGCTGAACTTGAAGTAACTTCCCGTACTTGAGCTTCAAATTGTGCTCGATTTATCCCTTCTCCATCAACTTTTGCAATGTATTGTTGAGCATCACGCTCATTATTGCCGCCCCCAAACCCAAAGAAACCTATCCCTGTGAATATAAATGATAAAATAATTATTGCAAAAATAATTTTAACTACAATATGGTTTGCAGCTGTGCGGATTGTATCCATCATTTCTTGCGATTCTCCATATATCTAAAGATTAATTCGGCAAGTATAGCATATTTACCTAAATTGGCTATTATCAGAACGTTAAGAGATAAAAAAAGATCAACATTAAGTTGATCTTTTTAAAATTAAATACAATTAATTTAATTGTGTCTGAACTGGAATTTTAGATTTTATTTGTTTAGTTGCCTTTTTAGCTGCATGTTTTAAACTAATTTTATCTTGTTCAAGTTCTACACCAAACGGATTATTTTGTAATGCTATTGTTATTACTTCATCAATCCATTTTACTGGGCAAATATCAATTTCAGCTTTAACATTATCTGGAATTTCTTCTAGATCTTTCACATTATCCATCGGTATAACAACCGTTTTAATTCCACCTCTATGTGCTGCAAGTAATTTTTCTTTAAGACCACCAATAGGTAATACTTCGCCTCTTAAAGTAATTTCCCCAGTCATAGCAACATCCGAACGAACAGGATTCCCTGTTAACGTTGAAATTAAGGATGTACACATAGCGATACCAGCACTTGGACCATCTTTCGGTGTCGCACCATCGGGTACATGGACATGAATATCACGTTTTTCGTAAAAATCACCATTAATACCTAACTTTTCAGCACGAGAACGAACCACTGTCAATGCGGTTTGAATAGATTCTTGCATCACATCACCCAATGAACCCGTATAAGTTAATTTACCTTTACCCGGTACACTAACTGATTCAATTGTAAGTAAATCACCGCCTACTTCAGTCCAAGCAAGACCAATAACTTGCCCAATTCGATTTTCATTATCGGTTTTACCATAATCAAATCGTTGTACTCCTAGAAAATCTTTTAAATTATCCTGAGTTATTGTCACTTTTTTTAACTTGCTATTTAAAGCTAATTGTTTTACAACTTTACGGCAAATTTTTGCTATTTCCCTTTCTAAGCTACGAACCCCTGCTTCTCGAGTATAATAGCGAATAATTCCAATTATAGCTGAATCATCTATACTAATTTCTTTTGGTTTTAACCCGTTATTCTCTATTTGTTTAGTAATAAGATGCTGTTTAGCAATATTTAATTTTTCATCTTCTGTATAGCCTGAAAGACGAATAACTTCCATTCGATCTAACAATGGTGCTGGAATATTCATCGAATTAGCAGTAGCAACAAACATTACATCAGATAAATCATAATCAACTTCAAGATAGTGATCACTAAAAGCATTATTTTGTTCCGGATCAAGTACTTCTAACAACGCAGAAGCAGGATCGCCTCGCATATCAGATGCCATCTTATCAATTTCATCCAATAAAAATAATGGATTTTTGACACCAACTTTTACCATACGTTGAATCAATTTACCTGGCATAGAGCCGATATAAGTTCTTCTATGTCCACGAATTTCTGCCTCATCACGAACCCCACCTAATGCCATTCGGACATATTTACGCCCTGTTGCTTTAGCAATAGACTGACCTAGAGACGTTTTACCTACACCTGGAGGTCCAACTAGACATAATATAGGTCCTTTGACTTTATTAATTCGACCTTGAACAGCTAAATATTCCAATATACGATCTTTAACTCTTTCTAAACCATAATGATCTTTATCTAGAATTTTTTGAGCGCCCTCAATATCTTTTTTAACTTTGCTACGTTTATGCCACGGAATTTGTATCATCCAATCAATATATCCTCTGACTACAGTTGCTTCAGCAGACATTGCAGGCATCATTTTGAGTTTATTAAGTTCAGCCAAAGCTTTTTCTGTTGCCTCTTGTGGCATTTTAGCTTTGGTAATTTTACTTTTTAACTCTTCATATTCATCTGGTTTATTATCGATATCACCCAATTCTTTATGAATTGCTTTTATTTGCTCGTTAAGATAATACTCTTTTTGCGCTTTTTCCATTTGTTGCTTAACACGCTGACGAATATTTTTTTCAACTTGCAATAAATCGATTTCAGATTCCATCAATGAAATAAGTAACTCAAAACGTTTTTCCAAATTAGCTGTAACCAGTAATTCTTGCTTTTGTTCTACTTTCAAAAATAATGTAGCGGCAATAGAATCAGCCAGTTGTGAAGGCTCTTTAATCAAACGAATTGAATCAACAACTTCTTGTGTTACCTTTTTATTCAGTTTTGCATAATCATCAAAATTAGAAAGTACAACTCGCATTAAAGCTTCATTTAAATCATCATTTTTGTTTTTTTCATGCAATGTTTCGATATTGGCAATAAAAAAGTCGTCTTCTTTTTGTTCTAAAATATCAACAATTTTAGCTCTTTCAACACCTTCAACTAAAACTTTTACTGTTCCATCTGGAAGTTGAAGCAGTTGTAAAATATTGGCAACAGTCCCAGTTTCGTATAAATCATCAACATCTGGATCATCTTGTGATGGATTTTTTTGAGTAACAAGGAAAACTTGTTTATCCATTTCCATTGCACTCTCAAGACAACGTATCGATTTATTTCGACCAACAAAGAGAGGAATTACCATATGTGGAAATACCACAACATCACGTAATGGTAAAATAGGCATAATCATTTGTTTAGTTTGTTTTGTTTTCATTTTTTTCTCTCTAATAGTACAAACCCATTATGTTGATATTGGGATTGATTTTAGATATTCAAGCCTATTGTTATGAGTCAAATATATACTATTCCTTAAACATTTTGACAATATCTACATGTAATTAGATATAATATAAATTAGATCATGCTTGTTAAAGTTTCAACAATAACAAGCATCTTCATAGTTAAGCTGACAACTCAACATCTTCTCGGTAAATTAAAGCTGGTGCTTGGGATTTTTCTACTGTTTCTTGTTCAACAATAACTTTTTTAATATTCTTCATAGATGGTATATCATACATTGTATCTAATAAAATATTTTCAACAATAGAACGTAAACCTCGAGCTCCTGTTTTACGTTGCAACGCTTTTATTGCAATAGCGTTTAATGCATCTTCAGTAAACTCTAATTCAACTCCATCTAACCTAAATAATGTTTCAAACTGCTTAGTTAAAGCGTTTTTAGGTTCAGTTAAAATACTAATTAAGGCATTTTTGTCTAATTCTGATAATGTACCGATAACGGGTAATCGACCAATAAATTCAGGAATCAAACCAAATTTTACTAAATCTTCAGATTCAACTTGAGCGAGTAACTCGGACTCCGTTGCCTTATTTTTACTGCTTTTAACATCAGCTCCAAAGCCAATACCAGTATTAACAGATACTCGATTTTCTACTACTTTATTCAAGCCACTAAATGCCCCACCACAAATAAACAGAATCTTTGAGGTATCAACCTGTAAAAATTCTTGTTGAGGATGTTTACGTCCGCCTTTGGGTGGCACAGAGGCAATAGTACCTTCAATAATTTTTAATAAA
Source organism: Gilliamella sp. B14384G12 (assembly GCF_016101825.1). Taxonomy (NCBI): domain Bacteria; kingdom Pseudomonadati; phylum Pseudomonadota; class Gammaproteobacteria; order Orbales; family Orbaceae; genus Gilliamella; species Gilliamella sp. B14384G12. The sequence continues at coordinate 298,050 of NZ_JACFPU010000002.1, forward strand.
GCTTGTTGTACACCTTCACCTGACACATCTCTTGTGATTGAAGGATTATCTGATTTTCTTGAAATCTTGTCTATTTCATCAATGTAAATTATGCCACGTTGTGCTTTTTCAATATCATAATCACAACTCTGTAATAATTTTTGGATGATATTTTCAACATCTTCACCAACATACCCTGCTTCTGTTAATGTTGTTGCATCTGCCATCGCAAAAGGAACATCTAAAAAGCGAGCTAAAGTTTCAGCTAATAATGTTTTACCACTACCGGTTGGACCAATTAATAAAATATTACTTTTACCTAATTCGACATCATTATGACTTGCATAATTACGTAAACGTTTATAATGATTATAAACAGCTACAGATAATACTTTTTTTGCTTTTTCTTGACCAATAACATATTCATCAAGATGGTTTCGAATTTCATGAGGAGTTGGTAATGGTTTACTATTAAATTCTTCATGTGAGAGAAAACTTTTTGTCTCTTCTTTTAAAATATCATTGCATAGCCCAATACACTCATTACAAATATAAATAGATGATGGTCCTGCAATTAGTTTGCGAACTTCATGTTCACTTTTACCACAAAAAGTACAATAGAGTAATTTTTCTGAGCTTTCATTATTCACTTTTACCACCTAGCTAATTTATTATGAACGTTTACTATATATGGCATCCACTAAACCATATTCAACTGCTTTTTCGGCAGACATAAAGTTATCACGATCTGTATCTTTTTCAATTACACTAATATCTTGACCAATATGCATTGCCAAAATATTATTTAAACGGCTTTTTACTTGTAAGATTTCTTGTGCATGTATTTGAATATCGGAAGCTTGTCCTTGAAAACCGCCTAATGGTTGATGAATCATTACCCTAGCGTTAGGTAAGCAATATCGTTTACCTTTTGTTCCGGCAGTCAAAAGCAATGATCCCATTGAACATGCTTGTCCCAAACAAATTGTGCTAACATCAGGTTTTATAAATTGCATAGTATCATAAATGGCCAGTCCGGCTGTAACAACACCACCTGGTGAATTTATATATAAATGGATATCTTTTTCAGGATTTTCAGCTTCTAGAAATAACATTTGAGCGATAATTAAGTTAGCCATATTATCTTCAACTTGTCCTGTTAAAAAGATGATTCGCTCTTTTAATAACCGTGAATATATATCGTAAGCTCTTTCTCCACGAGAGCTTTGCTCAACAACCATTGGAATCACACCCATATATGGTTCTAAAGGCATTTTTATCTCCTAATTAAACAAAATAGCCCAAACAGATAATTCTTATTTGGGCTTAAAAGTAATCTTTTTATTTAATGAAGCAGTGTATAGATATTAAGCCACTTGCTGATTCATTAATTCAGAAAACGAGTAGTTTTTATCGGTTACTTTAGCACTAGCTAATAATAAATCAACTACTTGATCTTCAATCGCTACAGATCGAATGTTATCCATCGCTTTCTTATCTTTACTGTAATATTCTAAAACTTCTTTAGGATCTTCGTAAGCAGAAGCAATTTCATCAATTAATGATTTAACTTTTGCATCATCAGCTTTAATCTTATTGCTTTCAATAATTTCGCTAAATAATAAACCAACTGATACACGGCGTTTAGCTTCAGCTTCGAATAATTCTTTCGGAAGGTCCATTGGTTGCTTCATGTTTCCGCCAAATCGTGATACAGCCTGTTGACGTAGTACATCAATTTCGCGTTCTACTAATGCAGCAGGAACATCAATTTCATTATTCTTAACTAAACCATCAATAACTTGTGCTTTAATTTTATTACGAATAGTTGCATTAAGTTCGCGCGACATATTTTTTCGTACTTCAATACGTAAGCTTTCAACTGTACCATCTGCGATACCAAACCGTTTAATGACATCTTCAGTAAGCTCTGGAAGTTCAAGCTCTTCCACTTTTTTCAATGTTGCAGAAAATACTGCAGGCTTACCTTTTAAATTTTCCGCATGATAATCTTCTGGAAATGTTACGTTAATATCAAATTGGTCATTAGCTTTATGATCTAAAATAGCATCTTCAAACCCAGGAATCATTCTACCTTGACCTAAAACTAATACAAAATCATTAGCTTTACCGCCTTCGAATTCTTCACCATCAACTTGACCAACAAAATCTAAAGTTACACGATTTTGTTCTTTAGCTGATTGATCAACTTCTTTCCAAGTCCCTTGTTGTTTACGTAATGTTTCAATCATAGTTTCAACATCAGCATCAACAACTTCGGCTACTGGTTTTTCAACTTCGATCTTATCTAGATCTTTGATTTTAACTTCAGGGTAAACCTCAAATTCAACAGTAAAAGTGTAATCTTCTCCATCTTTATATTCTGTTGGAGTATAAGTTGGTGCACCTACTGGATTTATTTTTTCTTGAACAATCGCTTCAATGAAATTTTGTTGCATTAAGTCACTTAATGCATCTTGTAAAATCGACGCACCATAGCGTTGTTCAACAATTTTTAAAGGTACTTTTCCTTTGCGGAAACCATCAATTCGTACTTTTTTTGCAGTATTAATCAGCTCTTTATCAATTGCTTTTTTAATATCTTCTGATTTAATGGTAATGGATAAACGTCTACCTAAACCTTTTGTTGTTTCCACCGAAACTTGCATCTTTATACCTCGAAATTATTGAATAATATCTGCTCATGATTATTTTAAATTGATAATTGAGCCAACAAATTTATAAAATAGGCGAGCATTATACCGACCGTAAACGTCTACGTCGAGACATTTAATAGTTTCTTCTCAAGCGCTTTCAAACGTTTATTCATTTCATCAATATGTAACACTAACGAAGCGGTTTTTCGCCATACTTTATTTTCTTGTAGTGGGATCCCAGATGAATATACACCAGGTTCAGTGATAGGACGCATCACCATTCCCATGCCAGTGACGGTTACTTGATCACATATTTCCATATGTCCATTAATAACACTTGCTCCACCGATTAGACAGTGACGACCAATAGTTAAGCTACCAGCCATAATAACGCCTCCCGCAACAGCGGTATGATCACCAATTATATCGTTATGAGCGATTTGGCATTGATTGTCAATAATAACACCATTACCTATAATCGTATCATCCAGCGCACCTCTATCTATTGTGGTTGATGCACCTATCTCTACATTATTGCCAATGACAACACGCCCCAATTGAGGAATTTTAATCCAGTTTCCTTTATCATTAGCATAACCAAATCCATCCGCTCCTATGACCGTTCCTGATTGAACTAAGCAATTGTCTCCAATAATACAGTTGTGATAAACCGTGACATTAGCCCATAATTTTGTATTTGCACCTATCTTTGTACCTTTACCTACAAAACAACCCGCACCAATAACACAATTATCACCTAATACAACATCACTTTCGATAACAGCATTTGCACCAATTGAAATATTACTGCCTAACTGAGCAGATGAATCAATTACCGCTGATACTGCTATATCTTTAGCTGGTGCAGGTGTTGTATCAAAGTACTGAGCTAATTTTGCATAAGTAAAATAAGGATCTTTTACAATTAATGCAGCACCTTGCCAATACTTAAGACTTTCTTCTGTCATTACTACGGCAGAAGCTTTACATTCTGATAAATTATTCTGCAATTTTTTATCGGACAAAAAAGTAATCTGTCCTGATACTGCACTTTTCATTGATGCAATACCTGTGATAGTTATATTACCATCACCATATAACTTTGCATCAAATTGTTTAGCCAACTGTTCTAAACGGAAAGCAAACATTATTTTTTAACCTTTTCCAATACTTTATTAGTGATATCTACCGCATCCGATGCTGATAATGTAGCTTCTGCTTTTAAAATAATATCGTATTTTTCTGTAGTAACAATACTTTTAACAGCTTCTTGGATTTTAGTTAATAATTTACCCACTTCTTCTGATTCGCGTTTGCGGTAATCTGTAGTAAACGCTTGTGCTTTATTTTCAAAATCTGAAATTGTTTTATTTAACTTTGTTTTTTCAGAAGCGGATAATGTTAAACCATCTTTCTTTAAACGAGCTGCCGCATCACTAGCTTTCTTTTCTTCTTCACGCAATGATTTTTCTCTGGCTTCAAATTCTTTATTTAAAGCTTGTCCAACTGTTTCTCGTTGAGGCATGTTTTGCAATACAGACATTACATCAATAACCCCGATTTTGACTTCTGCATTTGCTATACCAGTAAACAGTAATGCAGCACTTATACTAAGAACGGATATGATTTTTTTCACTTTCTTCACCTATGTCTATTTATTAATTTTGACATGGATTTACCATGTCGAACCGATATTAAATTGGAATTGTTGAGCTGAATCACCATTATATTTCTTAAGCGGTTGGGCATAAGAAAAAACTAATGGACCTAATGGTGACATCCATTGAACAGCCAATCCTGCCGACATTCTTATATCAGAAGGTGAACTATAATCTGGAATATCCTTGTTCTTAAAATTCCACTCAGTATCCCATACTGTACCAGCATCAAAGAATACAGAGGTACGAATGCTATCTGTATATTTTTCTCCAGCAAATGGAGTAGGAACGATCAACTCTGTACTAACAAATGCTAAAGCATTACCACCAACTGCATCCTTCGATCTTTTACAATTACTTGTATTTTCTAAACCACTACAACCATCATCACTATTAAAATAAACTGCTTTAGGACCAACAGTGTTGGCTTTAAAACCACGTAGTACAGTCGAACCACCAGCATAAAAGTTCTCATAGAATGGCAACTCTTTACCACCAAAACCATTACCATAACCCAAACGACCTCGAGTTAAGAAAACCCAATGATGTTCAGAATCAAATGGATAATAATAGGAAGCATCAGTGATTATTTTGTAGAATCGGTTATCAAATACAGGTACTGTTATTTTTGCGTTAGCGGTCACTCTTAAACCATCAGTAGGGAAAAATCCTCGATCTAATGAATTATACGTCCAATAAGCATTTAGTAATAAATCATTAGTGTCGAAAGAAATAGAACGTCTATTCTTCATATTTTCACCCATAGATTCAAAATAACGCCACATTCCATATTGAGCTTTCATATCAGACAATTTATGATTGGCATATTCAGTACCAAAGCGAATGAAATTATTTTCACTAATTGGAAATCCTAAATTTGCTGATGCTCCCCATGTTTTACTCGAGTATTCTGACTCTTCATCATCATCATCCGCTTTATAAGTATTATAGTAGACACTACCACCTAAGCTTACACCATCAACAGTAAAATAGGGATCAACAATTGAAACAGAGGCCGTTTTATCAGTATCAGTGGTGTTAATATCAAATGATACACTATTACCTGTACCTAACCAGTTATCTTGCGATATACCTGCATTAAAACTAACACCACTATCTGAACCAATACCCACACCAAATTTAATACTACCAGTGTTACGCTCAGAAACTTTATAAATGATATCAACTTGATCATCTATTCCAGGCACTCGTTCAGTATTCGCTTCGACAGTATCAAAAAAACCTAATCGATTTAAACGTTCCTTACCTAACTCAACTAAACCGTTACTTAACCATGAACCTTCCATTTGACGAAGCTCACGGCGGATAACACTTTCACTAGTCACTGTATTTCCGACTATTCTAATATTACGAACATAATAACGTTGTCCAACATCAACCATCACTATTAGTTTTACAGTATGTTCAGAATCATTCAATTCTGGCTGAATAACGACTCTAGGGTAAGCATAACCGAAATTAGCAAGTAAGCGTTTAACATTATCTTCGATATCTGTTATTCTCTGACCATTATATAAATCGCCAACTGATATGCGCTCATTAGCTATTTTAGCAATCGCATCTTTATGACCCGAAAAGTTTCCTTTAAAATCAAGACCAGATAACTTGTATTGTTCCCCCTCATGGATATTAATCGTTACGTAAATACCTTTTTTGTCTGGCGTTAAACTTACTTGCGTGGAATCTATATTAAAACGAGCATAACCACGATTTAGATAGAAACTTTGCAATTCATCTAAATCACTAGCCAATTTTTGTTTTTGATATTTTCGATCACCAAGCATGTTCCACCATGGAACTTCATCACGTAATGAAAAACGTGAAATAAGTTCTTCTGAAGAAAATGCTTTAGCACCAACAATATTGATTTGATCAATTAATGCCGATTTACCCTCTGCAATTACCAATTTTAAATCAGCACGATTACGAGATAATGGGGTAACTACAGCTGTAACATTTGCATTATACTTCCCAACACTGTAGTAAAAATCTTCTAAACCTTTTTCAATTGCCGAAAGCATAGTACGATCTAATGCTTCACCTTCTCGAATGCCAGAGCTATCTAAGTTTTTTTTCAACATATCATCCTTCACTGATTTATTACCAGAAAAAGTGATACTCGCAATAGTTGGACGCTCTTGAACATGAACAATCAATTTATTACCATCTCGGGAAACACTGATATTATCAAAATTACCACTAGCATAAAGGGATTTGATAATACGCCCTAAATCAGCTTCATTAACATAATCGCCAACTTGGACAGGCATCTCAAGCAATGCAGCGCCAGGAGTAACTCTTTGCAAACCTTCAAATTCAATATCTTTTACTATAAAATCATCAACACAAAATGCGTTGGAACTATACATTGCTGTACCACTGAACAGCAAAGATGCTATAAGTAATTTATTTATTTTCATTGTAAATGTTTATAACCTCATCCCATCACAATCGTAAAAAATCGTTAAATAGTGCAATTCCCATTATCAATATTAATAAAAAAAAACCTATGCGAAATAATCGCTCTTGGGTTTCATCGGATAAAGCTTTCCCTTTTAACTTTTCAAGCAATAAAAAGACAAGCTGCCCCCCATCTAATATTGGTAATGGTGCAAGATTGATAACACCCAAACTTATACTAATAAATGCTAAGAAATATAAGTAAGGTGTGAAACCATAACTTGCTGTTTGCCCTGCGCTTTTTGCTATCGTTATAGGCCCTGATAAATGTTTAAGACCAATAACACCTGTTATTAACTGATAAAGTGAACCAACAGTTAGTTTTGTCGTTAATACTGTTTGTTCAATACCTTTACCTAATCCTTCTAAAAAACCATATTGCTTAACTACTGCCTCTGAGGAAGGATATAAACCAGCTACACCTTCTCCATTTTTCTGAACTGTTGGTATTAAATTAAGATAAATTTCACTATTATCTCGCTTAACCTTTAATACCATTGCATTTGCTTTTTTTATTTCATCAGAAAAATCATTCCAATTTGTATAAAGATGATTATTGTAACTGATAATTTCATCACCTACTTGTAATCCAGCTTTTTCTGCAGCCGATTTTGGTACAATTTTACTCAAAATTGGATAAACTTCCAACGTTTTAGGAAGAAAACCAAATGCCGTAATGGACGATTCTTTTTCTATGTCAAAATACCAATGGCTAATATCAACACTTTTTGTAATTTCTGTTGGGTTATCATTATTATCTGTATCAATATAAGATAAAGATACACTATTTTTACCTAATACAGATATCAACGCTAAATTTACATCATTCCAGCTATTAATATTAATATTATTAATAGTTTTTAGTTCTGCTCCATAAGGCATATACAATGTAGAAGCAGGAGTATCAGCAATGGTATCTTTTACTTTTACGGGATAAACCATTACTCCGTTTAAAAAAATTATCCAATAAATTATCGCAGCTAAAACAAAGTTGGCAAAAGGCCCTGCGAATATGATTGCCATTTTTTGCCAAATTTTTTTTCTATTAAAAGCAAATTTTTTATCATGGTTTGAAGTTTTTTTTACATCTTCATTAAGCATTCTAACATAACCACCAACAGGAATCATAGCAATTACGAATTCAGTTCCACTTGAAAATTTATGTGACCATATTTTTTTACCAAAACCAATTGAAAAGCATTCAACATGAACACCACATAAACGAGCAATAAAAAAATGCCCAAATTCATGTACTGTGACTAAAATACCCATAGTAAGGATAAATAGCAGCAACGACCAGAGCAAAATATATTACCTCTCTATGATAAATATAAAGATAGTACTGTAAAAATTGGAACAGCGGCTGTTAAACTATCAATTCTATCTAAAATACCGCCATGTCCTGGTATTAAATTACCACTATCTTTAATACCGGCTTCACGTTTAAACATACTTTCAGTTAAATCACCTAATACTGAAACCAAGACAGCAAAAAAAGAACTGATAAAAAAAACGTTAAATTTTATATTGAACAGATTAGAATAATAAACAATCAAGCTAATTAAAAACGCGACACTAACGCCACCAATGAAACCTTCTACAGTTTTACCTGGGGAAACTTTCGGTGCTAATTTTCGTTTACCAAAAATTCGCCCAGCAAAGTAAGCTCCAGTATCTGTTGCCCATACTAGCACAAATACATATAACAGCAAGATTGCTCCTGTATAACAATTTGAATGATAGTTAATGGATCTTAACGCTATCATACTAAGGAAAAATGGAACTAACGTAAAAAAAGCAAAAGTTAATTTTACAGCAACATTAGACCAATAATGTATGGTTTTGGGATAACTTATTACTAAGTATAATGCAACTAACCACCAGATAATTGAAAATGATAATATAATATTATACAGTTTGGATTTTAGTTCAAAAGAGATTGGCATAAAATATAACAAAGCTAATATAACTGCAATAAAAAAAGCAAACATTAGTCTTGAATACTTATTAGTTATATGCAAAAACTGTGACCACTCCCATGCAGCTATACCGACAACAGCAATCATGATATAAGCGAATACCGATAATTGCGTAAAAAAAAGTAGAATAATTACAAGTGGAATTAGCACAATTGCAGCAAGTAATCGTTGAATTAACATGAATGTTCCTCTATAGGTATACCACCAAAACGCCGCTCTCTGGTATTAAAGGCATCAATTGCTTTGTCAAATAACGTTTGATTAAAGTCTGGCCATAAAACATCAGTAAAGTAAAGTTCAGAATAAGCGATCTGCCATAATAAAAAATTACTGATTCTATATTCACCGCCAGTGCGAATAACTAAATCTACTTCAGGAAACTCATGCATACTTATTTCCGAATTAAATCGTTCTTCAGTAATATCATCTAACGTTATTTTACCATCTAAGACTTGCTTTGCCATTTTTTTAGTTGACTGTAAGATGTCCCAACGACCACCATAATTTGCAGCAACATTCAAAACTAATCCAGAATTATCTTTCGTTAATTGTTCTGCATTAATAATCATATTTTGCAAATCTTCATTAAATTGAGAAATATTACCAATAATATTTAATCGAACATTATTTTTGTGTAAACTTTTCATTTCACGATTCAAAGCATAAATAAACAAAGAAATTAAAGCAGAAACTTCACTTGCTGGGCGTTTCCAATTTTCACTACTAAAAGCATACAACGTTAAAACTTTTATACCAAGAGTTGCAGCATAGGTAGCTATTTTACGTACTGCTTTTAAACCAGCTCTATGTCCAACTGCACGTAATTGTTTTCGTTGCTGTGCCCAGCGACCATTTCCATCCATAATGATCGCTACATGGTTAGGAATGTATCTTTCTTGAATCATGAAATATACCGTGTCATATAAATCATTTTATCAACTTGTTATTAAAGATTTGTTTAATCACTTAGCGTGTTCCATAAACAACAATAGTTTTACCATGAGCAGAAATTAAATGTTGATCTTCAAGCATTTTTAAAATTCGACCGACAGTCTCACGAGAACATCCAACAATCTGACCTATTTCCTGACGAGTAATTTTAATTTGCATACCATCAGGATGTGTCATAGCATCAGGTTGTTTAGCCAGATTTAATAAGGTTTGTGCAATACGACCGGCAACATCAAGAAACGCTAAATTGCTAACCTTTTCAGATGTTACTTGTAAGCGACTAGCCATTTGGCTGGCAAGTTTCATTAAAATATCGGGATTGACCTGAACTAGTTGCTTAAATTTCTTATAAGAGATTTCAGCTACTTCACAACTTGTTTTCGCTTTAACCCAAGCACTTCGCTCTGTTCCTTCTTCAAAAAGACCTAATTCACCTAAAAATTGATTCTGATTCAAATAAGATAATATCATTTCATTACCTTCATCATCTTTAATCAATACGGCTACAGATCCTTTTACAATATAATAGAGAGTTTCTGCTTTTTCACCTTGATGAATTAGGGTACTTTTAGCTGGATATTTATGAATATGGCAATGGGATAAAAACCACTCTAATGTTGTATCCGTTTGCTGTTTACCAATCATTATTCCTTTCTCTCCATTCAATTTACAACCTACACACTATAACAAAGTTGGACAATAAATCATATACTAAGCGATAAGGATTTTAGCCATTATTTAACAAGTTTAATATCAACTGTTTGGTGTAATTCAGACCAAAAAATTGCCACAGTTCCATCAATTAATTGAGATTTTACTTGAGTAACCTTTTCTTGGAGGGATTTTTCTTGCAGACCATAATCGGTACCTTCACGTAACACAAAATATTCAATTATGTTATCTAATGTTTGCGGGTCAAGATTTTGCCAAGGAATAATCATGATAAATTAATATTATTTGGAATTGGTTAGTATTCTAAAGCATCCATTTAAAAATAAGAAGAATCATTTCATTTTTTAATTTTATTTGGCTAATAATCGTGAGGATAAATCATGTAATAAAATTATATAAATTAGCTTAAAGATTAAAAATTATGATTATTTGCAACATTATAATATGCAGTTTTATTTTTTTTAAATAACTTACAATAATATATACATCAATAAATATTTTTTAATAGTAAAGAAAAACCACCCATATGAGTGGTTTTAATAATATTTAAAGTAATTAGTATTACTTATATTTATTCGTTAGTTTCAACTCTCAAATGATAGCCTTGAGCACCTGCTTTGTAGGCTGTGTTATATATTGAGTTATGATTTGCTGTTGTGCTACCTAAGTAAATAGTATCGCCTTGAGCTGTTGTAGTGCTTGAAGCTAACTCATCAGTAGTGGCATTAGTGTCTAAATAAGTACCGTCAAGTGTCCATTTATATGTATAAGCTGAAGTTTTAATTAACTCTCCTGAATCAATGCTATCGTTTCTATCAGCATCATTCCAAACTACAGCACCAAATTTATCGCCGTATTGAGGGTTAGTTGCACCAGCTTTAGCATAGTTAACTGAAGTATCTAACTGATCATTTGCGTCATATTTAAAGATACCAACTTTAAAGGTATCACTAATAATTGGACCTTTACCTGGTGCTTGATCACCTGGACCTTTTGGATCAGAAGGTAGTCCATCTGGTTCAGTGCCATCTGTAGATACTTGTGGAAGTTCTGATGACCAAACGTCTGAGATACTCAACCATTGATTGGTGCTAGGTAAACCAAATTCGGTACGTTCTTGTAATTTAAAACCAATTTGATCAGCACCAGCAAATTTATCATCAATTTCAAATATAATAGAACCTGATTGTACACCATTTACACTTTGAGCAGTTGTAAATGAAAGACCTTGAAGATCTGCTCCTGTAATTGGTGTCCAAGCTCCGTAATTACCAGCGCTATCTTTTTGTCTTATATAAACAGTAAGAGAATCTTTGATATTTCCATTATCTACATCACCATCGCTGTCTAGTAATTTATATGAAATTTTCATATAATCACCAACTTTAACATTGTCATTTGCTCCAATGTTATTGTTACCGGCAGCATCAGTAGTAAAGGTTACAGTAATAGTATGATCAGCAACATCGCCATTTATTTTGGAAAGAACAGGTGCATTACCATGTATTGTTTCGTTAGTTGTTGCATGTAATGTTGCAAATGCGCTACTTGATGCATAACCTGCTAATAATAAGCCAAATGCAATTTTTTTGATTGTTAAATTTTTCATGTTTAACTTCCTATTTTTATTTTTAAATTGAATATGTTGTATTTAAATGAATACAACACTTTTGTTGGTGTTCCCAAATATAAGCTACCGAAATCATTCGTTAACCTAAAACCTATTATTATATCTTCATATTACTTATACGCATGACTAATTAGTTATAATCTGTAATTGTTACTTGCAATTTAAAACCTTGATCTCCCGCACACGCTAACGGTGAAGGTGTAACCGACTGTTCTAAATTCAAATGAGCAGGTGCACCAGCAACAGGAGCAACACCTTTACCTGCTGTTGCATAACTCAATGTTTTCTTACTTCTTATTGTGTAGTGAGCATTAGGCCCCATAGCAACATTAAACCATGGACCATTTGGATTTTCCTCATAACTTGGTAATGCAGAAGTTGCAGCACTGCCTGGGCAAGCCTGTTCATTGGAACCGACAAGTGACCAAACAGTAAATGGAGTAGGAAGTTCCTGACCATCAACACCATAAGCCTTTACATAATACTCACTATCGACCATCCATTCTTTAACACCATTTGGGTCAAAGTTAAGAGAATTACCTGTGTTTTCTGCTACTAATACGCCATCTGCGCGGTAAACTTTAATAGTATTAGCTTTACCACCTGTAAAATTAACCTTAGCTTTATTGAAAGAGGTACCAAATCTATCAATAGCAATTGCAAATTCAACAACACCAGCAAGATTTGAGGCGACATCTAAAATGTAAGTATCACCTATCGCATCAATATTAGCTGCCGTTGCAGCATTAGCAGATACTTTTTGTCCCATCTTAACTTTTTCAAAACCTTTTACAATGACACAAGGTTCTTGTGATGGGCAAGCATTAACATTACCTGAGGTACCATCAATTAAAGCCACTTTTTTTCCATTGCTTGTAGCTGACCACCCTTTTAGTACTGATGCAAAATTATCAGGTATACTATTCATTAGTTCTTCATCACTAAAACCTTCTACATCATCTTCAGAAGTAATCGATCCGACATCTACTTTAGGTTTAACTAATGTTGCAAAAATAGTGATTGCACTTTGACCATCAGCCGGTCTGTTAGCCATTGAAACCTTATTTCCATTTTCATCTATTACCCAGACCCCAACTTTACGTGTATTTAGATTTGGTAATACTTCAAATGAAATTGAGTTAGATGTTGCAGATTTACCTTTTTCGTCGGTAACTGTTACCGCCAATGTGTATTTACCTTTAGTGCTTATAGGACGACGTTGACCAGTAGAATCAACATAATCCGGCGCTACAATTTTCCAATTGTTAATATTGGTATGAGGTGTTAACCAGTTTGAAGAATTACATGTTCCTGTTGCAAAACATAAGAAACCACCGCCCGCATCAATTTCCATCATATCACCAGACCATGAGACACTGCGTATACCTTTAGCATTATGAACGCCAATGCTAACGTCATAAGTCTCACCTTCCAATAATTGCAGTGATTCAAGCCCTAAATCAACACTCATTTTCTTTTCTTTATATTCAAGAACAATGTAATTATTGCGATCAACAAGATCATAACGACTACCTTTAACTGAACGAGCGGCTTGAACCATATCGGGATCCATCTGGTCTTTTAGAGGCATTCCAATACGGTAATTCATGGTTAGTTCAGCTTTAGTTTCTTTATTACTATCTTGACCACGTTTATGTTCGGCTTTAACCGTAAATAAAGGAACAGGCGTGTAATCAATACTCGCAGTTACAGCTCTAGGATCTTTTTGTAAATTATCTTTACCAAATAATGCTACTTTATCACCATAGTATTGTTCATACATCAATGAACCACCTAAGTGTGGATATTGTGGCAAGTATCCTTGGAAACGAATATCAAATCCTCTAGCTGCGCGTTCTAAATAATCATCAAAATCTTTTGAATTTTTCCAATCAGATAATGGGTGATAATAGTTAATGGCAAACTTCATATAGTCTGTCCAAGCTTCAGCACCAATACCTAAACGGTTATGAGAACGTTGAAAATCGTGGTCTAAAAATACGTTATAACCTAATAACCATGTTTTATCAGCTACATCCCAGCGTTGACCAATACCAAAGTTACCAATACGTCGATTATGCTCATATTCTTGAAAAGACAATTGAGTAAAGATCAAAGTATCTTCGGTGTCGTACCAAGGACTAAATAGTTTGGCATTGATATTATTAAATGACCCTGTGTCACTGATATCAAACTGTAATTGTGCAGTACCAAATTGCCCTAAAAAGTCTTGCGCAGCACCTTTTAATGGATCAACAACTTGGTTTCTTACACTATTACGTACATAATCTTCAGCATAATCTTTTGCTTTATTTTTTACATGCCCAGATATGCCGCCATTCTCAGAAGAGGTGATTTGCTTCCAATCTTGAGTAGCTAAAGTCTGTAAAGTTGATGCAACTTGGCTTGCTAAAGCATCTTTATCAGCTTTAACGTCATAATTATCATCCGAACCTAATTTAGGCAAATTAGCATATTTATCTTGACTACCAGAATCTGTTTTTTTCAATGCAGGCAATATGGGAGAGTTTTCAGGGAGCACTAAACGCTCTCCAACTTCTACCACATCTTTTTTATCATAACGGCCAGCATTCATCTCTCTTAATTCTGAAACAGAGACACCGCTTAAAAGTGCTATTTGATATAGGCTACGTTGCTGGTTATTGACCATCTCACGCACCTTCATACCATCTTTTAACTCGATCACTTTATTACTATCAACTGCCGTTACTGTTTCAGAAACAGTATTATCGACTGCCCAACTCATTTGGCAGCCTAAAGCCATGATAATTAGTGTAGAGATAACTTTTAAATTAAGATTATTTCTCATCTTAATTATTCCTTATATTTCACCGACACAATGCTACGCAGTAACAAGTTCTTTTTTTATTTGTTAATAAAGCTCATCTACCATTAAATTCTATTATTAATTTATTCTGGATAAAAATGCTTTAAATTTGTTTTCTTTCCATATTTATTTTTTTAAGGATTTTAAAATTATTCAAAACCCTTTATACGAGGGGGATGATATTACAAAATTGTCATAAATCAAAATAAATTTACGTATTTTTTGATTAATTTTTGTAAACAAATATAATTTATTTATTTTTCATAAAGTTAAATAAAAATAAGAATAGTATGATTTTAGTAAACTAATTGTTCAACTTAATAAACATTGTAATAACTAATTTAAAATTACTTTCTTGTTATGATTAGGAATGTGTAACAAATTGATTGGATGAAAAAAACAGGCAAACCGTCTAATAATTCATCTGTTTTTAACATTTTTTTCATTTTAGATGATTTTTTATTGACCTTCATTATAAATTTCTAGATTTTCTGATTCTTTAGTTGGTGTTAACTTAATCTTATCGCTTCTGTTTATTTCTAGCGAAGACAAATAGTTATCATCAATACCTTCGGTAATATATTTCCCATTAAAAACAGAACACTCCAAATGTGTTATGTTTGGATTTAGGATTTTAATTGAATCAATTAAATCAGAAAGATTTTGAAAAATAAGTTTATCAGCACCGATATCTTTAGCTATCTCATCAACTGTTCGATTATAAGCAATTAATTCGCTCGCAACAGGCATATCAATACCGTAAACATTAGGATACCTTATTTCTGGTGCGGCAGAAGCCAAATAAATTTTCTTCGCACCACACGAGCGAACCATTTCAAGAATCTTTTCTGATGTAGTACCTCGTACGATTGAATCATCAACTAAGAGAACATTTTTACCTTCAAATTCAATACGATTTGCATTGAGTTTTCTTCTTACGGAAAGTTTACGTACCGTTTGTCCGGGCATAATAAATGTTCGTCCAACATAACGATTTTTAACAAATCCTTGTCGATAAGGCTTATTTAGTATTCTTGCTATCTCAAGCGCCGCATCACATGATGTTTCTGGAATCGGTATGACAACATCAATATCAACATCCTTCCATTCATTTGCTATTTTTTGCCCTAATTTTTGTCCCATTAAAATGCGAGATTGATAAACAGATACACCATTCATCAACGAATCCGGTCTTGCAAAATAAACATATTCAAAAATACATGGATAGTATTGAGGATTATCTGAACATTGCTGTGAATATAATTGCCCATCTTGAGTGATATAAATCGCTTCGCCAGGTTCAACATCACGCATAAACTTAAAATCAAGAATATCTAATGCCACACTTTCTGAGGCAACCATATATTCAATTTTTTGATTTTCTAAAACTCTTCTACCAATAACTAACGGACGGATTCCATAAGGATCTCGAAAAGCAACCAAACCATGTCCTATAATCATTGCTACACAAGCATAGGCTCCCTTAATAATCATATGTACATTATGAATTGCGGTAAAAATATTATCTGGGCTAAGAGGATAAGTTGGAAATTTATCGAGTTCGCTGGAAAAAATGTTGAGTAAAACTTCGGAATCGGAATTAGTGTTAATATGACGCCTAGCTAACTCAAAAACTTTATTACGTAGTTTATCGGTATTAGTCAAATTACCATTATGAGCAAGAGCGATACCATAAGGTGAATTGACATAAAAGGGCTGTGCTTCCGATGGGCTGGAACTTCCGGCTGTTGGATAACGTATATGACCAATCCCTAAATTACCTTGTAAACGCTGCATATGATGTTCTTGGAATACATCTTTAACGAGACCATTCGCTTTTCGCATACGAAAGCGATTTTGATCATCAATTGTAACAATACCTGCAGCATCTTGTCCTCGATGTTGCAACACAGTCAATGCATCATAAATTGATTGGTTGACCGTACTACTTCCTACAATACCTACAACACCACACATATAATGACTACCTCAAGCTTACCGAACTAAAAAAGATGATGAATTTTGGATATAATCAAAAAACCAACGAATAATAAAATGAAAATGAGGAATAAGCTGTGAATTAGTCCAATAAGGTGATTTTGATAATGGCGTAAAGGTATCAATGAAAAAGAGTAATGCTGCAACAACTAAAATACCACGCAAAATTCCAAAACATATACCTAAAACTCGGTCAGTGCCGGATAAGCCAGTTTTTTGAACTAATTGACCAATAACATAAGAGACAACTGAGCATACTAATAATGTAGCAAAAAAAAGGATAGTAATTGCTACTGCAATGCGAATGATATCGCTATCAAAGTAGGTCATGTATGGAGTGATGTAAGTATAAAAATGACCTGCTATAAAAAAAGCTAATCCCCAACTAACAAGAGATAAAGCTTCTCGTATAAAACCTCGAACAATACTAACTGAAGCTGAAAAAGCAATAATACCTATAATTGTAATATCAACCCAATTCATCATAATAATCCGCTATTTTATGTTAAAAAATATTTTTATCACCGCTAATTATTGTAAATAAATAATACTATATGTAAACTCATTAAATTATAAATTAATTTTATCTTTGATATAAAAAGATAATTCTTAATTAGCTACAATAATCCCTTTCAATTTTGTTAAATTATTTAAATTAGTAATAATTTGTTCTGCTTGTTCCCTTTTTGCATATGGGCCAACTTGTAATTTAATTACTTGATTCGGTTCTGGATTTTTAGGTACGAGCCTCACGTTATAATTATTTAATCTCAACAATGCAACAAGTTCTTCAATTTTTTGTTTATTTTTTAACGCTGTTAGTTGAATCATAAATGTTTTGGTTTCTTGTCCTGAAACTGAAACTGTCGAATCTGACTCGTCATTTTCGGAAATATTCGGTAACGTCAATGGGTTAGAATTTTGATCTACACCCGAAATATACGAAGTGTTAGGTATATTATTAATATTGTCAAATTCATAACTTGACTCATTAGATGAATTTATGAGTTGATTTTGTTGATTAACTATTTCTGGTTGTAAAATTGGAGTAGCTAAAGTTCGTTGATTAGATTTATCTATTAGGATCCATGGCGCTATTACAGCTAAAATTAACAATAATGTTGCAAAACCAACGAGTTGATTTCTTATTCTATTTTGATTAGTACTGCTACTTTTTTTATTTTTCATCATGATTAATTAAACTTAATCCGCCGCTATATTAGCTAAAACATCAGATACCGTATAAAACGAACCACATACTACTATGATATCATCTTTTTTAGCATCTTGTAGAGCCATTTGATAAGCATCTAAAACGCTATCAAATGTTGATACATTAAGCTTATTATCCTCTATTAAATATTGTTTCAATACTTCACTACGGCATCCTCGTTCGCCATAAAGTGAGGCACAATACCAAGCATCCCCTTTCAATATAGACAAAGTACTTTTAATGTCTTTATCTTTAAGCATAGCAATAACAAATCTAACTTTACCTAAATGTTTTTTTTCTGACCGCAATAATGCTAATTGCTTTATTAAATAGTCAGCCGCATGGGGATTATGAGCGACATCAATTATTACAAGTGGGTCTGTATTTATTGTCTGAAATCGTCCAACTAGACTTGAATTCAATAAACCTTCATTTATTTGTCTTGTTTCAATTTGGATCGATGAATAACTCAAAGCTGCAATTGCTGTTGCAGCGTTAGCTAAAGGCACTTTAGGAATTGGTAAAGATTGATATTGACATCGACTAGAATAAAAATCCCATTTATCGTTACTTTTTTGCTCATAAGACCAATCATGATTAATACTATGAATAGGACAATTAACTGACTTAGCTACATCTAAAATTGACATAGGGATATCTGGTTCTCCCACAACAGCAATACTTTTAGACTTAAAGATACCTGCCTTTTCTTGACCTATACTTTCACGAGTACTACCTAAATAATCAACATGATCAATACCTATTGTTGTCACAATTGCAACATCAGCATCGACAATATTAGTTGCATCAAGCCTACCACCTAAACCGACTTCTAAAATAACAACATCCAATTTAGCCTGTTTGAATTGGTACAGTGCAGCGAGAGTAGCATATTCAAAATAGGTAAGTGAGATTTCACCGCGCGCATTCTCAATTTGTGTAAATGCATTTATCGTTTCTTGCTCTGTTGATTCTTGATTATCAATTCGTACTCGTTCTGTAAAACGTAATAAATGAGGAGAACTATAAACACCAACATGTAAATTGGCTGCAAGTAATATCATCTCGAGTGTTTTACAAGTTGTTCCTTTACCATTAGTACCAGCAACCGTAAATATATAAGGTGCTGGTTGCAATAAATTAAGGCGCTGAGCAACAGTTTTGACACGATCCAAACCCAGATCAATTGTCGAGGGATGTAGTTGTTCTAGATAACAAAGCCATGCTGATAAGTCAGACAAGGCATTAGGTTTTTCTACTTGCATGATTAATTACATTGTTTCATTATTAGTGACATCATAAAAAGGGGCTGGAAGTTTCATTAATTTTGCGATCAAACCAGCAATCTTTGGTCGCATATCTTTACGGTGGATAATCATATCAAGAGCCCCTTTTTCGAGCAGAAACTCACTACGTTGAAAGCCTTCAGGTAACGTTTCTCGAACGGTTTGTTGAATAACCCGAGGACCAGCAAAACCTATTAACGCTTTTGGTTCAGCAATATTAATATCACCGAGCATCGCTAAACTTGCTGATACACCGCCCATTGTAGGGTCAGTCATAACTGAAATATAAGGTAAACCTTCATCTTGCATTTTAGCCAAAATAGCACTCGTTTTTGCCATTTGCATTAATGAAAAGAGAGCTTCTTGCATTCGCGCACCACCACTAGTTGAAAAACAGATTAGTGGACACTTATCGGCAATAGCTTGTTCAGCAGCACGAGTAAATAATGCGCCAACAACTGAAGACATTGAGCCTCCAATAAATGCAAACTCAAAACAAGCAACCACAACAGGAATGCCAAGTAGTGTGCCTTTCATAACCACCATAGCTTCTTTTTCACGGGTATCTTTTTGAGCAGCAGTTAACCGATCTTTATATTTTTTAGTATCTTTAAATTTTAAGATATCTTTTGGAGCAAGTTCTGCACCGATTTCAACATCAGAACCTTCATCTAGAAATCGGTATAATCTAACTCTCGCAGCAATATGCATATGGTGATCACATTTCGGACACACCTCTAAATTACGATCTAGTTCAGCTTGATAAATGACTTGCTCACAATTACTACATTTGGTCCAAACCCCTCCGGGAATATTCGCCTTTTTATGATCTGACGATATATTATTTTTACTTAGAATTTTCTCAATCCAGCTCATTATGATTCTCTCATTAGATATTCTTTAGAAATATTGCGCTATTGTATAATATTTTGTAATAATTCTTAATAGTTGTTTTAATTTTTCTCTTTTTTGTAAAAATATTTGAGGAAGTGCATACATTTGAGTATAAAATTAATGACTAAATTCAACAATAATGCCAAATGCCGATAAATAAATCATAAAAAGGCAATTAATTATTGAATTTTCCGACAAAATCTGATGATATTTAAAAATATAATTAATATGATCTTAGAAAATTATTAGTATATAATTAGACAAGGTTTATTTTTCAATTTTTACAATTAAGGGGTTTTAGATGGACAAGGAAAAAGCAAGTGCACCATCGTTTCAAGATGTATTAGAATACATTCGCCTATCACGTCGTTTAAATAAATTAAAACGCGAAATTTCAGATAATGAGAAAAAAATTCGCGATAACCAAAAACGTGTACTCTTACTTGAAAACCTAAGTGAATACATTAAACCAAATATGACGTATGAAGAACTTCAAGCTATTATTGCTAATATGAAAAGCGATTATGATGATCGAGTTGATGATTATATTATTAAGAATGCTGAAATATCTAAAGAACGTCGCGATATCAGCAAAAAAATGCGCACTTATCGTTCGAATTAATTTTTGAATATATAACTCCCATAATTTTATACATGGGAGTTGTGTTTTATCAGTTAAATCATCCGCCAGCAAGTTTAACTTTAAAGCCTTTATCTTCTAATAACGACCTTAGCAAATCTCGTTTATCGCCTTGAATTTCAATCGTTCCATCTTTAATAGAGCCGCCACATCCACAACGCTTTTTTAGTTCTCCTGCTAACTTAGACAATTGATTATCATCCAAATCAAAACCAGAAATAACACATACGCCCTTGCCTTTACGACCGGATGTCTGTCTTTGAATACGTATAAAACCATCACCTTTAGGATGAGATATTTTTTCTTCTATTGGTTTAATTCGCCCTTGATCGGTCGAATAAACAAGAGGATTATTTGACATAATTAAATTAACTCTTACTTAAATCAAGGGTAGATAAAATAGATTGTAATGCTTTAGCAGGATCTTCTGCTTTAGTAATTGGCCTACCAATGACTAAATAATCGGAGCCCGCCGCTTGAGCGCGTTGTGGTGTCATGATACGACGCTGATCATCAGGACCTGAGCCTAAAGGACGAATACCCGGCGTGACCAATTTAAAATTACTACCAAGTCTAGTTCTAAAACTTTGTACTTCTTTAGCAGAGCAAACAACACCGTCAAGCCCACAGTTTTTGGCAAGTATAGCTAATTTAGTTGCTTGTTCTAAAGGTGAAACATTAATACCAATATCTTTAAGATCTGCCGCTTCCATACTCGTTAATACTGTTACAGCAATTAAAAGTGGCGCATCTTTACCATAAGGATAAAGTGCATCTTTTGCAGCCTCCATCATACGAATTCCGCCACTAGCATGAACATTCGTCATCCAAACACCTAAATCAGCCGCCGCTGCTACTGCCTTAGCCACGGTATTTGGAATATCATGAAATTTAAGATCTAAAAAAATTTCAAAACCTTTATTCATAATCTGTTTTATGAATTCAGGTCCAGCATGAGTAAATAATTCCTTACCAATTTTTAAACGACAATCTTTAGGCTCAACCCGATCAATAAAATTCCAAGCTGACTTAACATCAGCAAAATCAACAGCAACAATAATTGGTGATGACATAACTCATTTATCCCTTTTTTATCTTAAATTTTATCTATCTTTTTTGTACAAATTCATTTAAATCTTTATAAAATATTCGTGCGCTTTCTTTATAACCTTTTAAAGTTTGATGAACTAAATCTGGGCGAGCTAAACCTCGTTTACGCCATTCTTTAATAGCAAATTTACCACCCATTGCATTTTGCCAATCCCAAAATAATGTTTTTTCACTTCTAGCTACTTGTTTTTGAATATTCATTATTGCCGAAAATGATTTAGGCATATCTTTTTGATTGACCATTGTATCAGGTGGTGTCATTATTAAAATAGCGGCATTGGGTAATGATTTACGAATAAGCCGTATATTATTGATTAAATTTTTTCGGTATGCATTGAGATCTAAAGTTTCATCAAAACTCTCATTAGTCCCATACTCGAGTATGATTAAATCACTATTTGATAAAGATAACTCTTTAAACCAACTTGGGCTCCATTTCTGCCATATAGCCTGCCTTGCCCCATTTGTGGCTATTGCTGAGACAATAACGCCTGGTTGTTGATGACGAGTTAACCAAATGCCTCCAAGTTCAACCGTACTTTGCCCTGTTATTTTTAATGGCATTTTAGCAACAACAGATACACTTTGCCAAATATTGGCTTTAGGAACATAATCAAATTTAATTCTATTATTGTTAATATCATAAAGCCCAAATAAATTAGACGTATTTTTTAGAGGCTTAAAAACTAACTGAACTCGCCAATCTGTATTAGAATCTGATTTGGGTTGAATCTGTAAAACTGCAGAATTTTGATTAGGTTTAGCAATAAAGCCGCCCATAGGAAAATCCCTATTACTCAGTGTTCTACTACTTAACACATCCCAATTTTTACTTTTCCAAGTCACTGCCGCATGACTTTGACCTTTTATTGCAATTGGTGTTATCCAGCCAATACCAGCATTACCATATTTTCCCTGCATCAATGTCCTAAATTCACCAGTAAAAAAATCAGCTGCAGTATGAGAATCACCAAATTGAGTGATATTAACAACATTATTTGCTCTTTTATTGGTCATTAATGATTTCAGTCGGGTAGCAAATAGCTTCGCGTTTGGGTCACCAAAATCAATAATTCCAGAATCCGTAGTTGCTTCACTTTCAGTCACACCATATCCAAAAGTGAAAGTCACAAAAATAACAGTCAGAAAAGACTTTAAAAACTTATTCACTATGGACATCCTCTAATTTTTTGAAAATTATTTTTTCCATAATGGCCTTTGCCAAAATTCTTTGACCTGAAGGTGTAAAGTGAACACCATCATCAACCCTTACCTTGATTTTTTCTTTATCCGTTTCAATAAAACTATTGAATTTTTCGTATGAACAACCGAGTAATTCATTGGTTGTTAGAAAATGTTGTTGAGTTTTTTCAAGCTCTGACTGATATAATTTATTAAGATAAACCATACCATCATTTAGTTTTTGCTTACGCATACAAGGTGGTGCAAGCCAAAGAACTTGTACACGATGTTTTTGGACATGATCCAAAATACTGGCGATACGTAAACGATATTGTTTTTCCCATAATTTAGATTTAAATCTTGCATTTGTTGCATAACCTTTGACAGGAAAATCCCACGGATCATTAGCACCTAAAAAAACGACAAGTAATTTAATTGAAGGATCTTCGGATAATTTATCATTAATCGTTTTAGGCCAATCAAAAGCTTTAGGATAACTAAGTCCAGTACTGCGTTTACTTAAATCAATGCTTTCAATCTTATATTGTTTGAATAACATTTTTTTAACATAAGGTGCAACACCTTGCATTAAAGAGTCTCCAGCAAAAAAAACTTTATCATTTTGAGTCAATACAATTGGTGTTGGTTCATTAACTAATGATTCATCCTCAGGCAAAACCTCTGGTTGGTCATCTTGATCTATCGCCGCCACTTGCGTTTCTATTGTTTTAACTTCCGTAGATGTTTGTTGAACTTTCTCGTCAACTTTATCTTCAGCTTCAGCCTTAACTTCAGTTTTCTCTTTAACTTCAAGTTTATCTTCAATATTGCTTTTTGTTTCTTGCGTAATTTCTTGTGTGGTTTCTGACTTAGTGTCTGGTTCAATAATCGCTAATGTAGGTGATTCATCCTCTAGTAATTTTTCGTCTCTAAATAATCTTAGAATATCTTCTTTTGTTTCAAGTTTAATTTCTTTTGATTCGGATCGATTTTCTTCAATAGCTTCTATAGGTTTAGTAGATTCATCAGGTTCATCAGATTGATTAGATTCATCGGGTTCATCGGGTTCATCGGATTGATTAGATTCATCAGTAACCACTTTTTCATCTGAGACTAAATCATCATCTTGAGAGATAGTAATGTCTTTGCCTGTATCTTTTTCTAATTCTTCAGGGAGAGCATCTTGCGCAAGTGTATCGGAATCTAATAGGTCTGAATGATAAGTTTGTTGCCAATAAATGAGTATTGATTTGTAATAAATTGACATCAATACAATCGCTGTCAAAAGTAAAATCACACAAATACACCGAGCGGATAAAGTGCTTCTAACAATTTCAGAAACAACATTATTTTTAGCAAATTTTCTTGAACGCTTGAAAGTATTTTTATTCAATGTATTAGGAGATTGCCATTTCAGATTCAGGTAAGTTTTTTTCTTGTTTTTCGTAACCGATTTTTTATATTCCATAATAAGTTATCATCATAATCAAAAGTTAGCATAAATAAAGTTTGGCACACCAGATGGTGCAATATATATTGTCAACCATAATACTGAAATAAAAATGATAGGTAAGTAAATCAGATTTATTCTACTTATTAGTAAAGTAAACCAATCTGGAATATTTTTTAATATCGGATAAATAAAAAATACTACGTAGATACTTAAAAAAGTTACAATATATTTTGGTTCAATCAAAAAGTTGTGTGTTAATGCGGTTAAATAATCTAATGCATCAGGCAAACTTTCACAATTAAAAAATAACCATGAAAAACACACATAATGCCAAGTGAGAAACCTAGCTAATGTAGGAGAACGCTCAGTTACCCAACCTCGACCAAAATAATGTTCACTAATATTAAGCGCTATAATACCAACTCCGTGACATGCGCCCCAAATAATAAAATTAATTCCTGCACCATGCCATAAACCCGATATTAACATCGCCAACATCACATTAATTTGCGTACGAATAAGCCCTTTTCGATTACCACCAAGAGGAATATAGATATAATCACGAATCCAGTGCGATAAACTAATATGCCAACGGCTCCAAAATTCTCGCAAATTACAAGCTAAATAAGGGAAGTTAAAATTATTTGGTAATCGGAATCCTAATAAAAGAGCAATACCAGTAACTAAATCGGTATAGCCTGAAAAATTTAAGTAAATTTGAATTGCATAACCATAAAGCCCTACTAACAAATCAATAACACTAAATTCTAAAGGATTAGCAAAAATTGGCGTAACCCAGTTTTCACTTATAATTCCGCCTAAACAATAGACTTTAATTACAGATAAAATTATTAAAGTAAAAGCTCTAAAAGGTTGTAAAATCTTGCGGGGATGACGGGTGGTTATTTGAGGTAAAAAGTCTTTAGCACGATTAACTGGACCAGCAATAACACTCGGGAAAAAAGATAAAAACAGTGCAAAATCCCAAAATTTAGCTACAGGTAATTCACTTTTTTTAACTGAGACAATATAGCTAACTGAATGAAGAGTATAAAATGATATTCCAATAGGAATAAGTACTGTTACAACAGGTAGTGCGATTGGTATATGGAGGAAATTAAATAAGGCCTGTAACTCATAACGGAAGAAATCAAAATATTTAAACAGCGACAAATTAGCTATTGATAAACATAATGCCAAGATTAACCACCGATTACCATTTTCATCTGACCGGGCAATCATAATTGAGAAAAAATATATTACACAGGTATAAATAAAAAGAATTAGCGCAAACTGCAAGCTAAAACTGGCCACAATAAGATAACTTGAAACTAAAAGTAATTTATTTTGTAATTTAGGAAAAAGACGATACCGCCAATATAACGCAAAAAAAACGATAAAGATTAGTCCAAATTCAATAGATAAATAACTCACTGCATTCCTTTTATAAACATATATCGAACCTGAAAGTTCTTTAGAAAGTATATTAACGCCTTAATTACTAATCATCTCAGACTGAGCTAGCACATTATAAACAATTAATTCTTTATTTAGCCCTGTTACAGACAATAATAAACGCCTAGCCTGCAGCCATAATTCATACAGTGCAGAAATTTTTTCATTGCTTTTAGTTGCTAATAATCTTACTAATGGTACTTGATCACGATTAACAATAAAACGACCAGCTTTTTGTTTTGCCTTTAATGCATCGCTTAATAAAGCACAAAACCAAATAATACATTCAATAAATTCTTCATTATCAAATGTTTTTGCAAGTTGCCAATAATCATTATGAGGTACAACACGTAATAAATGGTCACAAAATGCTTTTCTTTGCTGCCACTTTTCTGGTTTTAGTAAAGCTAGTGCAGCTAATGGCGCATTTTCGCTCAATAACAGCGCAGAGGCAAGCTCATTATCGCTACTTTGCTGATTATGTTTCTTTTTTAACCACTCGATGGATTGCTCCAATTTAGGTACAGATAAAAAATAAGAAAAACAACGACTATGAATTGTTGGTAATAAATGGCTATTATGCTCATCACTTAAAATAAAGTAGGTATTTTCTGGAGGCTCTTCTAATGTTTTAAGTAATGCATTAGCTGCAGCTTCTGTCATTAAAGCAGCCCGCTTAATCCAAATAACTTTATTGCCACCTTGTTGGGATTTTTCGTACACTTTAGTGGTAATTTTTCGAATTTGATCAATACCAATAGATTGTTTATCTTGTTCATTCGTTATGATGTAAAAATCCGGATGATGATGGGACATAAATAACTTACAACTGTGGCAACTTGAACAAGGTTCTAATTGCTCTCCAGACAAACATAATAAACGATTAGCCACCATATTAATGAACTCATCTTCACCACTTCCTTGCAGGTAATTAATCAATAACGCATGATGAGTTTTTTTATGTATAATTCCTTCAGCAAATTGTTGATAAGGCGATATCAGCCAAGGATAATCATTTAAAATCATACATTAGTAACCTGTTGTGTTAACCATGTTGTTAGGATCTGTTCAATTTGCATTGTCACCTGATTGATTGATTTAGATGCATCAATGGTAAAAATGGTTTCATCTTGATTTGCCAGTTCTAAATAACGTTGACGAATTCGCTCAAAAAAAGGTAATGATTGTTGTTCAATACGATCGAGTTCACCTCTTGCCCTAGCGCGCATTAAACCAATTTGTGGTTCAATATCTAAATATAACGTTAAATCCGGCTTAAAATTACCTAAAACTTGCTCTTTTAATGTGGTGATAAAAACTTTATCTAACTGGCGACCACCGCCTTGATAAGCTTGCGTTGATAAATCATGCCGATCACCAATAACCCATTTATCAGCATTAAGAGCAGGCTTAATCACATTATCAATCAATTGAATACGAGCGGCATATAACATCAACAATTCGGCTTTATCCGTCAAAGGTTCATCATCCAAACCATTTTTAATAAGATTGCGTAATGCTTCAGCAATTGGTGTACCACCTGGTTCACGAGTAAATTGTAAATCGCAAATGTTATATTGATTCAAAATACGAGCAACGGTATTAACTGCTGTCGTTTTACCCGCACCTTCAAGACCTTCAATGACAATAAATTTGCCTGTCATGCTAAATTCCTAAACTATTTATGATGATCATATGTTTAATAACGCGCTATTGTACGCTATTTTTGATTATTAGTTTAGTTAACAGTTACCTTCAATTTTCATGTTTTAAAATGAAATTCATAACTATTTAAGATTTTTAATAAATCTCATTCGATTTTTTATATTCATAAAAAAATAAAAGTGAATATATGCCTATATTAGTAAAGAAATAAAGTTAAAACGTTATTAAGACTTTAAGGAGAGTATATGCTTATAGCCTTGTAGCTAAAGGCTTTTCATTATTTTACCTAATTAATCTAACTACATATCCCTGTGTATACAGGGAACACCTGTGATCATGGCTTTGTTAATTATGTTAATGCGGTTTATCCCTGTGTATACAGGGAACACTCTAAATATATATAATTGTTTTATTTAGATTTATTGGTACCCCAAAAATCTACCAATTTTTTTAATTTTTTAAAGAACGTTAACCTATTGATTTTCAATAGGTAAAAAAGAGACTAATCTTAGTCCATCTAAATCTACCGGAACCCTTCTATTAGCGCCATAAGTTTGGAAGTCAAATCCTGATTCTGTATTAGTCGCCCAAGCAAGGACTACATTGCCTTCTTCTGCAAGTTTAACAATTTGTTGCCATATCATTTCTCTTATTGGTTTTGATATGTCACCGATATAAACTCCGGCTCTAATTTCAAGTAACCAAATTGCTAAACGACCACGTAATCGAGGTGGAACATTTTCAGTTACCACAACACACATACTCATATTAGCGGCTCCTAAAGCCACTATCGGCTAAAGATTGAGGTTCTGGGATAGCTGGTGGCAGGACATAATCAGGTGGTAGAGGCGGTTCTATACCACCAGCGGACAAAACTTCTTCAATAAGCGGAATTAATATTGCTAATGTCTTCTGGCTTCTAAAAATTTCACGACAGGCCACACGAACTTCCCGATCAGGATCAATCTTGTTTTTTGCAGCTATTTCAAATGCTTTGGGAACAACGGTATCAAACTTAATAATATCGGCAATATCATAAACAAATGAGAGTGGTTTGCCACTATGCACAAATCCGATTGCTGGAGCATAGCCAGCCGCCAAAACAGCCGCTTCAGTGATCCCATATAAGCAAGATGTGGCTGCACTTATACATTGATTAACCGTATCGCCTTTTTGCCAATCTTTAGGGTCGTATTTTCTTCCGTGCCATTTAACATGATAACGTTTAGCCAGTAATGAATAAGTTTCACGTACGCGCGATCCTTCAATACCTCGTAACTGTTCAATTGAACGACGACTAGGTGCAGGTTCGCCAAATCGTAACTCAAACATTTTTTTGACCACTTTTAAACGTAAATCATCATCTAAAGCCAATTTAGCTTGGTAAAGCAGTTTGTCAGATCTTGCTCCACCGGGTTGCCCCGATGAATACATTCTTACGCCTGCTTCACCTACCCAAACGAGCAGAGTTCCAACCATTGCGGCCAATTTGATAGCAGCATGTGAAACTCTGGTGCCCGGTTCTAACATTATGCAAGCGATAGAACCCACTGGAATATGAGTCCTAATGCCTGTTTTATCAATTAATACAAACGCTCCATCTAGAACATCAATTTGTCCATATTGCAAAAAAATCATTGAAGTTCTATTTTTTAAAGGAATGGGATTAAGTGGAATAAAAACCATAACCGTTTATCCTATTGATAATGTTTTATCAAGAATAAACCACAACCAAATCCTTTACTTTTGCCAATTCCTTGATAGATGGTATTTAAAAACAATTCAGCATCCGTCACTGTCAACACGCCTTGATAATCAACGCTACTGTAAATGATTGGTTTAAGATCACTTTTTTTAATAAATTGCTGTTGGACATAACTAATTACTGCACAATTTACTTGTTGATCATTAGTCGTTAATAATGAAAATCCTCTGGTTTCACTCTGTTTAATTAACCAATTTATTGCAGCTTGATTTTGGCGAAGTTTTATCTCATTAGTTTCCATTTCTAAATGTTGTTTTTTAATCGGATATTTAGCGTTCATCAACACATCACTACGCTTACCATTTTTAAACACTACTGGATTTGCCCGCAGTGAAAAAAACAATCTCATTCCAGCGGTTAATTTTGGTTGATACGGTTTAGTTTCTATTAAAAAAAACTGATGATTTGAGAGTGGTGCTACTTCCGATAATAGATAATATTGATAACCTTTACCAATTCGCTCTTCACGAAATAAAAAGGTCCGTTTTTCTTGATTAGGAAAGAGTTGCCATAACCATTGATGAATTGCATAAGGTCCCGAATTTTGCAATTTTTGTTGCATAACATAAGGAAGTTGGTTTAGTTTTAAAGTAACTCGAGAAAAATACATCTATTCACTCCCTTTCAACTTGCCTGAAAACTGCTGACGACAACTAAAATGCCAGCGCTCACGACTTATTGGTTGATCTTGCCGAAGTTGAATTTTAATTACCTTAAAGTGATCTTCTTGACTGTCTTGTTCCCAATAATATTCATTAGCCTTGCTTTTTAATAATTTATTGAGAACCGGATCTTGACGATGACACTCTTGATAATGTTTATCTGCAAAAATAAAAGCATCACACAATGTTCCTTGATACAAGATAGGTGACAATGGCAACGATAAAGGTGAGTTTTTCCTTCCTGCGTATAATGGAAAAACGGGGTTAAGTAATGCTTGTTGTATTTGGGTTAAACTATAGGGTGCATTTTCAGTTTCAGACATTACAATTTGATAGTAAACATCATTATAATATTCACGTTGTGATAATACAGTTTCCAGCTCAAGGGGGTTTTGTCGGATTTCATCAAAGCGCGTATACCAGATTAGCTTTTTGTTAGCTCTCGGAGTTTGAACAGTATGAAAATCTCTAAACCAGCTATTATTAGCAATAAAAGGACGAATCGCAAAATGATAATGCTGATTAAAATGATCAATTTGATTATCATCACGTCGAATTCCGAGCGCCGCCGAGGCTAATCCCAATAAAGCAGAGCGAGAGGGAATAATATTGCTGTGACGAACTTCGCCAACAGCAGGTTCGCCCCAAGAGGTAAAAGGGGCATAAATCTGAAAAATAAGATGGGCTATCATCTTGTCGGCTCTCCTATTTTTGCGCAACAAAATCTAATGCCGCGCTAAGGGTTCCTTCTCCTGTTTCACTATTGAGAACATAGCGACTATCAGCGCATTGGCCATAAACTTTATCAAATTTATCACGTTGCTCTTCTAAACGGATAATGGCATCATTAACCAGATCTTGACTACGAATTGGATTAAAATAAGCTACCGCTAAAGAGCGAGGTTGTTGACTCCCTTTTTCTATCAATAAGTAGGAAGTATATGCCCGTGAAGCGAAACTATTTTGCATACCAGTTGGTGCTACTTTGGCGGCTGATTCAGTTAAAGCTTTTAAGGTTTTTTCAACCAATACTTCATCGCCATTTAAATTTTCTAATAATAAATCACGGCTGATACAGACATAAGTATAAAACAGTGCAGAGGCAAATCCACGTTCGCCCAAATGCCCTGAACCTGAACCGGCATCTGAGTCTCCATTATTATTTAAATCATCAACGGCTGTAAAAAAATCATCCTCAATAGTCACGGTACTTACCCCTAATGCATGAGAAACTTGACACGCAGCTTCAATACTAAATGCCGTTCTATCAGCTAACATTCGTCCAAATAATGCAATATCAATACTACTATTTTCTTTACGCAATAATTTAATTTCAATATCGGTAGGCTCACGTTTTTCACTAGTTAATAAATCAACTAATTGTTTAATTGCTTGTTGTTCATAATTACTAATATGTACCAATTGTTCGGTTTCTAAATTACTCAATGGATCTTTTGGTGATTTTTCATTTTTTAGTTTACCAAACTGATCGGCTATTTTAATTGCACTTTCTTTAGCTATTTTTTCAGATATACCATTATCAATCATTGGTTTATACACCCAATCTCGAGCAAAACGGCGTGAACGAACGCCTATATGATCACTCAATGATTGATAAAAAAAGTCAGAGGTTCGCCAAGCTCTTTTTAAGCTTTGTGACGAAATGCGTAAACGGTCAGTATTACCCATTTTAGCGGTTTTTGGTCGACCTAAATCATCACGGTTTAAGTTTGAGGGAGCATAAGCGGTTAATAGATGTAATTGAATAAATGTAGTCATGATGATTATTCCTTAGTATTAGTATTAGTATTATTTTTAGTTAAAAAGTAGTCCATTGCCCAACGAACAGAAAGGCGTTTAAACGGGTTAGTATCAGCTGGCCAACCATGTTCACGCGCATGCCACTCTTGCATCCATAAAAAGATGCCATCAGCAAGGGAAGTTAGATTAACCCCTTTTTTACCTCGTAACTTGACAGCACGAATTAAACGCTGACAAAATTCATCAGGGTTTTCACTGGCAAGAAGACGTTCAAATCGCAATTCAGATAAATAATTACGTTCGCCTCCATTAATTTTTTCACTTAATTGTGCAGCAAATGGTATTTTGTCACTATTTGATTCTACGAAAGTAGCCACATTGACAAATATCTGTAATGCATAATAATGAACTTCTGTTTTAGCTAATTTACTGTCGTTATTAATAAGTTTATTAGCTAAAATAGTGTAGCCATCTTGTAAAAATATTAATTCAGATAATGAATTTCGACGTAATTCAGCCCGCAATTTGCGTCCATTATAAGTGATACCATTGAATTTACCTCGCCGTTGCTGCAACATAGAAAACCATTCATCAATAATCTTTTTATGGTTATCATTTAAGATGATCAGCTTTTTTTGGGTAGTATCTGACATGTTGTTCTCCCTACATGCAATCAAGACGATTTATTATTTTTAATCTTTTTGATATTTTTAAGTTTAGTAAAATCTTTAAGTAAAAATTGTCTTGCAACAATTTGATAACAAAACTTATCATATTTTTTCTTATCCTTATTTTTATTTTTATTTTTACGAATTTTAAATAGCTGTTCAGGGTCTGAAAAAGCAGCCTTATCGTAAATTTGGGTGATATATTTTAATAAGGTATTTGTCCAATCTAACAACAAATGAAAGCGACCATTTGGGTTATCTTTTTCATCAATAAGTTGTTTAACAAATTCATAAAAAGGTATTTCAGTTTCTTTCCAATAAGCAATATCAACGGAACTTGATTGTTTATTGATACTAGCCAAGGCTTTACGTAGTATTGGTAAAGTATCTTTACTAAACTCAAGTGCTAGTGCTATTAACTCTTTAATATCACTATCTGGGTCAGCAAATATTGGATAGACAGGAAAGTTATGTTCGTACCAGCAGCGAGCCTTCATATTGTCAAAATCATAACCAAAACACCAAAGGTGATATTTTCCGTGAGATTCCAAATCACGATAATTATGAACGATAACAACATGAGCTGATTGGTTTTCATCATTAGTAGTAACCATTCCTAACCAATCGCGATAACTTAATCCACCAGGCTGACCTTTGATGGATATCGGTGCTCCCGTTTTACTGTCTGTTCGATAAGGAGATAAAGGATGCCGCCAGTTTTGATATTGAACACCATAATTTTTAGTTTGATACTGGCTAATAAGCTCAGACGACTCCTCATCACAAAGATCACAATTGCCTTGCGTTATATTGTCAAAATCTAGCTCAATTCGGCGAGGCATGCCCCAAAAAGCTTGACAAAAATTAGCTTGTTCAGGATATACACTTAAATTTTTTGGCGGTTCACTGGTTATAGTTTTGTTTAACCATGGAAAGACGGTTTCATCATAGCATTGTGGTTTTTCATCATCATTAAGTGGCACTACATTTAACCATAACTTTTTCCATAATGGTGTTGGCGAGTTCAGCTCAGGCATTATTAACGTGGTAATTGGTCCTCCACCTCGCAAACTGACTCGATGTCCTTGTCCACCTGATGGGGCATTAGTTTGTAAAGTAAATAATGCCATAACTGCACAATGTGGACAGATAGCCTTAACAAAATCCCGCTTAATAAAATGATCGGTGTTTTTCTTTAATGTATTTTCACCAGGTGCCTCAACCAATAAACCCGATATTGGCACTTTATTACCATTTAATGGTGTAAAGTCTTGCATAAAAGCAGGTTTAGCGGCACCAAATTGCATTGCTGGTTTAATTTGTTCAAATGCTTTATCTAGCTGCGATTGTGGTATCCCCTCACCCCAATAGTCTAACCATTCATCATTATTTTTGGGGTAAAAAGCAGTTTGTAGTAAACCAATAAGAAATTGGTATGCAGCGCCTTGAAAATCGGCTCTAAAGTAGGCTAAATCAGAAATGGTTTCATCAATTAACTGACTGGGCTTAATTTTACTTATCTGACCATTAAAATGCCTTACAGGAATCCATTTTTCATCTAACAATGATAACGAAAACAAAATTTACTCCTTTTTTATTTATAATAAGCGGCATTTTACACAACACCGCTTATCGGTTTTCATAAAAAATAAATTTTAATGAATTTGTTTTTGTATAGTTAAACTATAGGATCGAGTTTCATGTTCACCTATTTTCTGTTTAATTTCAAAACTCCATATTTTTATTCGAAATTTATCACTGATACCTAACTGATATTTTGAACCAAAAAAATATTTTATCAAACGCATTATCAACCTCCTTGGGTTAATAGTTAAATAATTGTTTGTAAATATCAGCAATGCATATATAATCACAGGTTGTACGCCTAATGGCTATTTCATTCAATGCTGATAATGTATAGCTAGTATGTTCTAGCCATTTCTAATTTAACATAGGAATTTAAATAAAGCAATAAAAAGCAAAAGTAGTCAGCAATAATGAATTTTTATTACAAATATGAAATACTTTTAATAATATGTTATAATTAAATCGCTAAAAAATAGTTCCTTATATTAATAGGGATAAACCAGTAGTTAGCAACAATTAAGATACGTTCCCCACTCTCGTGGGGATTTTCATCTCAAAGTTAAATAGATAAAACATTATTATTAGTTTAACGAATATCAATCTTAAAAAATGTGAGCTTAGCTTCTTTTTTTAAATTTTTTGTTTTTTTATCTACTCTTTCTATTTATTTGATAACTCAATATTTTAAGATTATAGCTATTGACCTTTAGCGCACTTTCTGCCTAGTGTTGTTAGGTCAAAAGCCGATATTATGTGCGACTTTAATTTGACGGTTTGGATAGCTTAGTGTTTATAATACTTAATTAAACTCTAAAAACGTTAACTACCTAATAATGGTACCCACATTGAGAAAGTTATGATTAACAAAAATAATGATAATTATCAATCACATAATAATATAAGTAATCAGTCTGAATATAGTGATTTACCACAAAAGCAATCTCGTTTTTGGTCAATCATCAATAAACTAATCCCCTTTGCGATGCTTTGGGGCAGTTTAATGTTAATGTATGGCGTAATATGCATGTATACCAATAGTATGGGACAAGATGAGTTTTACCGCTTTATCTTCTTTTTACGTAGTCCTTTTGTTGTTGTGCTCAATTGCCTAGCATTATTGGTTGCTATTTGTCATTCAATAAGTTGGTTTAATTTAGTCCCTAAAGTTATTTTTTCAACAAGATCAAATAAGAGAGCACAAGATTATTTATTCACTATCGGTTTATGGTTAGTGACAATCGCTATTTCAATTTGCTTAGTGTTATTTGTTTTAAAATAGATGGTATTTATCCGATGAAAAATCAAGAAATTCAAACTACACATTCAAAGGGAAGTCTTGCAAAAGGATTATTTGTTTTAGGTGGCACATGGGCTGCGATATTTTTGCCAGCCATCATGATAATAATTGCATTCATTATTCCTTTTGGTAATGCAACAACGCGTTCTTATATACTTAAAGTAGTAAATACAGAAACGGGTAAATTATTTTTATTTTTAATGATTTCATTGCCGATTTGGTGCGCATTACAGAAGATTATTACTATTTTGCATCAGCATAAAATCCATCCAAAACGGGAAAAAATACTTACCGTTGCGCTAGCCCTTGCATGGACTATGCATGCCGTTTATATTTTGTTTGTCCGAAGTTAACTAAAATAGAGTTTGATATAATTAATCGATAAAAAGCGTTATCCAGTTGGATAACGCTGATTAATGTTAAACATCAGTAATAGGTTATTTCTCTAACAATATTAGTTTGTTTATTTTTTTGATCGTGTCTTATTTTAGACGCGGTGAGCCAATCGTTTTTGCCATCAAAGGTTAAGAATTGAGTGGTATAATTCACTTCATCTTTGTTTGCCGATAGATAAGCTGATTGTATTGCAGTTAAGCGATATTGATTATCGTATTGATATGAAAAGTTAGTTTCATTTTGGGTATTATTACTGAACTGATATAAAACTTTAGCTAATTGCTGTTGTTGATAATTAAAGGTATAAGCTGACGCACCATTTTGATCAACACCGGTAAATTTACCCTCATCATCAACCCCTTTAACTTTCCATTGTACCTGTTTGCTAATCAGACAGTTGTTACTATCATATTGGTAGCTATCCGTTTCAGTGAAGATAAAGTCTAACGCTTTTTTTGCTTGTTGTGACTCAACGATTTTACCTTGTTCATCGGTTTTAAATTGAATGATACTGCTTGTTTTATATTCCAGATCTTCAATAAAGTTTTCCCAACCGGCGGTTGTTTTTTGCAAATTTTCGGAATAAACACGTTTATTATCATCCGAGAACAAAATATATTGGCTTTGAGTAATTAATCCATTTTCATCATAATTGAGAATCTGTTTAGCTGTTGACTCATTACGATTATTAATTATTGTTGTTGATGTTCTAACTTCTTGTTTAATTCCTTGAGCGGGTAAATCAATAAAATCCAAAATTTGAAAAATATAATTATTTGCTTGAACCCTATTTTGAGTAAGATTTTCACTGCAACTTAACGCCATTACAGTTGGTGAAAGTAACAATGAGCAAAGTGTTATAGAACAAGGTAATGTTTGTTTTTTCATAACTAACCTATAAATAGAGATAAATATTCATCCATTGGCAAACAGTGAACTAAATTCAACCATAGCTTTACGTACAACTATTTTTTGCGCATTAATAGCGCATTTTCCCAATCGACCTTTTTTTCTTGTTTTTGATTTTGTGAATTATCATTTTTGTGATCACCCTTTTCTATTTTTTCAGCTTTATCAGCATGAATGAGGGTTCTGCTTCCTCTGCGATGAGGTTTGTCTAAAAATGACAGTAACGCTTTGGTATATTCATGTTCGCAAGAATAAAAGATCTTTTCTCGTGAACCTTGCTCGACAATTTGTGCATCTTTCATAACAATGACTTGATGACATATTGAATATATTAGTGCTAAATCATGACTAATAAAGAGATAACTGAGCTGATGTTTTTCCTGTAGAGATTTGAGTAACTCAATGATTTGCTTTTGAATAGTATGATCTAAAGATGAAGTTGGTTCATCTAAAATCAATAATTCTGGTTGTAAAATTAATGCTCGAGCGATAGCAATACGTTGTCGTTGTCCCCCAGAAAATTCGGTTGGATAACGAAAACGTAAATCAGGATCGAGACCGACTTCTTGCATAATTTCAATTACCGCTTTTTCACGTTCATTTTTTCTCAGTTTTTTATGAGTAACTAAACCTTCGCTAATAATTTGCTCAACATTAAAACGAGGATTGAGTGACGAAAATGGATCTTGGAACACAACTTGCATTCGGCTTCTAAATGGTAACAGTTTTTTACCCGTTAAATTCTGTATTGGGTGGCTATCAAATAAGATTTCACCTTCAGATTTAATCAATCGTAAAATAGCCAAAGCTGTTGTACTTTTTCCTGAACCCGACTCGCCGACAATACCCACTGTTTCACCTTGGTGTATCGTCAAACCTACATTATCAACAATTCTTTTTTGTTCGTGACTAAACAGCCTTTTTTTAGTTATTATATCAACATTAAGATGGTTAACGCTAAGCAATATTCCTGGCGTTTGAGGCAAAACAACCGGATCGCCACTTGGTTCGGAATTTAGCAAGGTTTGAGTATATTCATGTTCAGGACGCAAAAAGATACGTTGTTTACTATTATATTCAACAATTTTACCTTGTTGCATAACGGCCACTTTATCAGCTAACTTTTTGACAATACCAAGGTTATGCGAAATAAATAACAAACTCATATTCAATTCATTTTTAAGCTCTTTAAGCAATTGAATAATCTGTGCTTGTACGGATACATCCAAAGCGGTGGTAGGTTCATCAGCAATTAATAATTTAGGGTGAGTTAGAATTGCCATGGCAATCATGACTCGCTGTCGCTCCCCACCCGATAGCTGATGAGGAAAAGCAGATAATTTATTTTTAGGCTCTTTAATTCCAACACGATCAAGATATTGCAATATTTCGCTACGGGCAGCATTAGGCCGCATACCACGATGCAATGAAAGTACTTCATAAAGCTGTTTTTCAACAGTATGTAATGGATTGAGCGATACCATCGGTTCTTGGAAAATCATACTAATTTGATTACCACGAATTTTACGAAGCTCTTTATCGGGTGCATGCAACAAGGATTGCCCTGCAAATAAAATATCACCCGTTGGGTAACTCACCTGTTCTTTACGTAATAAACGTAAAATGGATAATGCAGTTACGCTTTTGCCTGAACCTGACTCACCAACCAAAGCAAGTGTTTCTTGTTCATCAATATTAAAACTAACATTGCTTACAACACGCGATTGTGATTGTGTATCACGTTTGAAAGCAATACTTAAATCCTCAACAGATAATAAAGTAGAACTCATCGATACACTCCCTTGTTTGGATCGAAAGCATCTCTGATTGCTTCACCAATAAATATAAGCAATGATAGCAAAGTTGCAATAATTAAAAATGAGCTAATACCAAGCCAAGGTGCTTGCAAATTATTTTTACCTTGTAGCAACAAACGACCAAGAGATGGCGAATCAATCGGTAAACCAAAACCTAGAAAATCCAGAGAAGTTAATGTCGTAATTGAACCACATAAAATAAAAGGTAAAAATGTTAATGTTGCGACCATTGCATTCGGTAAAATATGACGAAACATAATTTTGCTGTCGCCGACACCCATTGCTTTGGCTGCACGGATATAATCAAAATTACGGGTACGCAAAAATTCAGTACGCACAATACCTGATAAAGCCATCCAACCAAATAATACCGTTATCCCGAGTAACCACCAAAAATCAAGTGGTAAAATACTCGCCAGTAAAATAATCACAAATAGCTCAGGTAATCCACACCAAATTTCGATAAAACGTTGTCCAATCAAATCAATTTTGCCACCATAATAACCTTGAACAGCGCCGATAATAACTGAGATAATCGTGGTAAAGAATGTTAATAAAATGGCAAAGAACATAGAGATACGAAAGCCATATAATATATTTGCCAATACATCAAAACCAGCATCGGTCGTACCTAACCAATGAGAAAGTGATGGCGAAGTTGGAAAAGTGCTTGGCGTATCATAAATTAACGTATTATAGCTATAACGAAATAGAGGCCATAAAATCCAACCATCTGCTTCTATTTTATGTTGCACAGCCGGATCTAAAAAATTTGTTTGAGTATCAAATTGTCCACCGAATTCACTTTCAGGATAAAAATGAAAAATAGGTAAATAGTAATTATCCTGATATTTAATAAAAATCGGTTTATCGTTAGCAATAAAATCAGAAAATAGGCTAATTACAAAAAAAATCATAAACAACCAAAGCGAATAGTATCCACGCCGATTGTGTTTAAATCGTTGCCAACGTTGCTGATTAATAGAGTAATTACTAGTCATCAATTGCGAGCCTCAAAGTCTATGCGTGGGTCAATTATCATATAGGATAAATCGGATAATAGTTTAGCAATTAGTCCGATTAACGTAAAAATATACAACGAGCCAAAAATAATCGGGTAGTCTCGTTGAATGATCGCCTCATACCCCAATAGCCCAAGCCCATTGAGTGAAAAAATAATTTCTATCAGTAACGAACCGGTAAATAAGATACCGACAAATGCAGCTGGAAAGCCCGATACAATAAGTAAAGTTGCATTACGAAACACATGTTTATAAAGAATTTGTCGTTCACTTAGACCTTTGGCTCTAGCGGTTATGACATATTGTTTACGGATTTCATCTAAAAATGAATTTTTGGTTAACATGGTTAACGATGCAAAACCACTGATCACCATTGCAATAGTCGGTAAACAGATATGCCAAGCATAATCTTTTACCTTACCCCAAAAATCGAGCTGCTCAAAATGGTTGGAAACTAATCCTCGTAATGGGAAAATATCCCAATAACTTCCACCGGCAAACAGCACAATGAGTAACACCGCCAATAAAAAAGCGGGTATCGCATAGCCAATAATGATTAACGTACTTGACCAAAAATCAAAAGCCGATCCATCTTTAACCGCTTTGCGGATCCCTAAAGGAATCGAAATAAGATAGACAATGAGGGTACTCCAAAGGCCGAGTGAAATCGAAACAGGTAAACTTTTAATAATTAAACCTATTACAGATTCACTTTTAAAAAAGCTATTGCCAAAATCAAACATGACATATTTTTTTAATGTTTCAAAATAACGTTCAATTATTGGTTTATCAAAACCGTACTGTTTTTCGATCATAGCCACAATTTGTGGATCAAGCCCGCGCGATCCCCGATAAGTTGACTCATTTTTAGGTTGTTGCAATTTTACAGCGCTATTATCTCCTCCCGGCAAAATAGCTTGTCCTGCTTCTGGACCATTTTCAATCAGTGCTAATGCTTGATCAACTGGGCCACCTGGCGCTACTTGTACAATAAAGAAGTTAATCGTTAAAATAACAAACAGCGTAGGAATAATGAGTAATAATCGTCGAATAAGATAATTAAGCATGTTAATGTTTCCGATTTTTAGTCAGGCTAGCTGCTTTATCTGCATCATACCACCAACTATCTACGCCAATAGCGTAAGCGGGTTGAACAGCTGGCTGCCCAAATTTGTTCCAATATGCATAGTAAGTATTGCTGTTATACCACATTGGAATCATAGGATATTCTTGAGTTAAGATGCGATCAAGAGCGCGCCCAAGAGGAATAAGCTGAGCTTGATTATCTAAATTTTTAGTAATTTCAGCGATAATTCCATCAATTGCTGGATTATGTAATCCTGATGCATTCCATGATGAATTAAGATAGTTACTTCCCCAAAGGATCATTAAGTCTGATGAGGGATAATTTTCAGCACCATAAGTACGTGGCATCATATCATAATCACGCTCACGCAAACGGCGTGTAAACTGAGCATAATCAAGTGACACGATTTTCATGGTGATACCTAGACGAGCTAAGTTTTGCTGAAAAGGTATCGCATATTTAATATCATCCCCAAGATATGTAACAAGTTCAAATTCAAAAGGTTGATTGGTTTTAGCATTAACGAGTTTACCTTCTTTAATAATCCATCCAGCTTGTTGAAGTAAATCAGTCGCTTTTAATAAATTATCACGATTAAATCCAAGACCATCACTTTTAGGAATGTAAAAGGCATTATCAAACGCCCGTTCAGGAATAATATCTTTATATTGATTAAGCCATTTTAACTCTTGTTCACTTGGCGTACCTATCGCCGCATAAATGGTGTTTTCAAAAAAACTGTAAGGTCTTTTGTAACTATCATAATAAAAAGCGTGATTTAACCATTGAAAATCAAACGCTAAAGTAATTGCTTCACGAACTTTAACATCATTAAACAAATCTTTTTGCAAGTTAAACGCTAACCATTTGGTATCTACAGCCGTTTGAATCGGTTTTTCCTGTTTGATAATATTATTTGAATCAAAATATTGGCCTTGATATTGGGTAAACCAGTTTTTAGGCTGTCCCTCACCACGAAGATCATATTCACCCGCTTTAAAAGCTTCTAATGAAATACTACTATCCATATAGTATTCAATGCGTTTTTCATCGAAATTATTCATCCCTTTATTAACGGGTAAATCGCTTGCCCAATAGTTAGGATTGCGTCGATAAACCACATAATGTCCCATTTTATA
This sequence comes from Gilliamella sp. B14384G12, assembly GCF_016101825.1. Classification (NCBI taxonomy): domain Bacteria; kingdom Pseudomonadati; phylum Pseudomonadota; class Gammaproteobacteria; order Orbales; family Orbaceae; genus Gilliamella; species Gilliamella sp. B14384G12. Next base: position 339,911 of record NZ_JACFPU010000002.1, read on the forward strand.
ATTACTGATATAATAAGGTCCGCTGCCCACAGGTGGTGTAGCAATTGGTTCTGCAAAATTATGATTTTGCCAAAAATGTTGAGGTATAACAGGCATATTACCAATAAAAGATAATAACTTTTCTCGATCTGTTTCTGGTAAATCGATGCGCACATGGTAATCATCCAGCGCTTTAACAGTAATACCCTGATTATATACACGATATTGTGGTACGCCTTCAGTCATAAATTTTTGAAAGGTAAATTCAACATCATGTGCCGTAATCGGTTTACCATCTTGAAAACGGGCATCGGGATTAATGGCAACTTCCGCCCAACGATAATTGTCAGAATAAGTCACCGATGTCGCAATTAGTGGATAAAAACTGGTAATATCATCCGCTAAGTTTGTAAAAAGGGTGTCGTATAATGATCCTGAGTTCTTTTCTGGCGCACCTCGACTTGCATAGCGATTAAAATTATCAAAAGTGCCTATTTCAGCAAGTTTAATCGTTCCACCTTTTGGTGCTTTTGGATTTACATAATCAAGATGATCAAAATCTTCAGGATATTTAGGCTCACCTAATAAAGAAAAAGTAGTTTTATGATAGATTTTTTCAGTAACTTGAACAGGACCAACAAAATTAGTTTCATCATTTATTAATGGTTGATTTGATAAATCAGTATCAGTTTTAATCTCTATTGCTGATGGTGATTGTTCTGGCTGAGTTTCTTGAGCATTAACCGTCATAGAACAAATAACTAACCCACTTATACAGCTTGTTATAAGTATTGCGTTTATTTTTTGTTTGATTTGGTTAATCATCCTAATGTTATTCCTGTTTAATTACTCATATCAATATTGATGAGTAGTATTGAAATTATTGTCATCATAATTCCAAACAACTATTCCACCTATAATAGGTCATCTATTTTGCCAAACTTCAACTAAATGAGCAAAACCTAATTCATAAACTCAAGAATAAATACAAACGTTAACATTAATACCGATATTACATTTATTAATAGCTGTCTTTATGAGTAGATAAACATAGCACTTAATCCATTTAGCCTTTTAAAAAAACAAGTTTTTTGTAAAAAAGTTTCAGGTTAACATAACGTTTCAGTATAAAACTCTAAATTATTATCTGTATTTTTATATTAAACCAGTTATATTAGTATCAGAACAAATTATAAGCTTTCTATTCATTAGAATCTAAATAGATTAGTAAACAACCTTAACAAAAGAATTAACCACAAAAAATCGATTTACTAGCACAATATCTGTTTAGCTAAACGATAGGGCATATAATAAAATTAATTATATGAAGTTATTTGGTTTTTCTTTATATTTTTAGTTCTGTTATCCAATAAAAAATATGAATCAATCTATCGACAATTAAAAAAGGATAATAATTATAATGGCGGAATCTTTTTATCAATATTGGGGAAAATGTCGACAAAATACCGATAATTCTTCCTATCATTTGCTTGCTTACCACAATTTGGATGTAGCGGCATGCGGTTATCAGATAGTCAAACACAATTATTTCAATTCTTTTGAATTATTTGAAAAAATAGGTTTTTCTTCAAATGACAAAGAACAAGCCGCACTTTGGTTTGCCTATTTTTTAGCTTGGCATGATATTGGTAAATTTGCTAATGGATTTCAAAAATTATTTAAGCACAATAACCCACAACTTGTTGCCGCTGATCCCTCAAAAGAATATTTATCAAGACATGACTCACTGGGTTGGTGGTTATGGCGTGAATCCTTATCACTCAAGCCAGAAATTCAACTAGACAAATATGATATAAAAATTAAGAATTTATATAATATTTGGTTATTAATCATGACTGGGCATCATGGAAAGCCTCCTGAACTACTAAAAAATATAAAAGGCATTTTAGCATTTAATGAACAAGATAAAGAAAGTGCATCCGATTATATTCAAGCAATTAATCAGCTTTTTATTAAAGATAATAAATTACAACATTATCCAGAATTTTTTATCGATAAAACACATCAAGAAAAACTGAACCAAATAAGTTGGTTGATTGCTGGTTTAACGGTTATCAGCGATTGGTTAGGATCAAATGAGCAGTTATTCTCATTTAATTGGCAAGTGATGCCATTATCGGAATATTGGCAAAATCATGCAATCATTCAAGCTGAAAATGCCATAGCAACTCTACCCAAATTATCTTCTGTTGCTCAATTTAAGAATATTAAAAATCTCTTTCCCTTTATTGAAAGGCCAACACCACTACAAGAGTACGCATTATCCTGTCAATTATCTGATAAGCACCCTGAATTGTTTATTATGGAAGATGTGACGGGTGCAGGAAAAACCGAAGCATCAATGATTTTAGCAAGCCGATTAATGTCAGCCCAAAAAGTACAAGGAATTTATATTGGTCTACCAACTATGGCAACAGCTAATGCCATTTATCAACGCACCGCAAATGTCTACGAAAAATTATATCAAACAGGTAGTCATCCATCATTAGTGTTGACTCACGGCGCTAGCTATATGAATCCAAATTTTACCCAATCCATTTTAACGAACGATCATATCAGCCAACAAAAATATTCTAATGGTGAACAATCTGTCAGTGCTGAATGTAACGAATGGTTTGTTGATACTCGTAAAAAAGCCTTATTAGCAGAAGTTGGCGTAGGTACACTGGATCAGGTTTTAATGGCTATCATGCCATTTAAACATCAATCATTGCGTTTATTAGGTCTGCGACATAAATTACTTATATTAGATGAGGTTCATGCTTATGACAGCTACATGGTAACGCTGCTAGAAGTATTACTTAATTATCACGCCTCACAAGGCGGTAGCGCCATTATCTTAACTGCCACATTACCTGGGTTTTTACGTGAAAAGTTACTTAATGCATTCAATAAAGGTTTAACAAATAACCAACAAACCTTATCTTTAAATCAGTCATTACCGTTTCCGCTTATAACGAGACTTAATTATCATGGTCTGACTGAACAACCAATAGATACCCGGGAAGAAGTAAAACGTCAGGTTAAAATAGCATGGATTGAGGACATTGAAACCGGTATAACTAAAATTCAACAATCAATAGAACAAGGTAAAATTATCTGCTGGATTAAAAATAGTGTAGCTGATGCTATTGAGTTATATCAGCAACTACAGCTACAACGACAACATACCTTGAATATAGACGCTGATCATATTTTACTTTTTCATAGTCGATTTGCTTTTTGTGATCGACTGGAAATTGAAGAAAAAGCCTTAACATGGGCAGGAAAATCCTCAAATAGTGAAATTCGCCAAGCAAAAGTGATCATTGCAACCCAAGTCATAGAACAATCTTTAGATCTTGATTTTGACGAAATGATAAGTGACATAGCCCCTATCGATCTATTGATACAACGTGCTGGGCGTTTACAACGGCATGTAAGAGATAAACACGGTAATATCAAACCTGATAATAAAGAGAATCAATCAAAGGATGAGCGAGACCCACCTGTTCTTACTGTGTTTGCACCACCTTGGCAAGATGAACCGCAAAAAGATTGGCTGGATAATCCTGCTTTTCGCAATACCAGTTATGTATACCCTAATCACGCTTATTTATGGCTCACTCAAAAAATCCTACTTAAGCAAGAATATATCAAAATGCCTCAAGAGGCACGTTTATTGATTGATTCTGTTTATGCTCAAGATATTGAGCCTCCGTCAGGGTTATCAGAAGTTTACTATAAGGAAAAAGGAAAATCGCTTAGTCACTCTTCTATTGCCAATCAGAGTGTATTAGATATTAACAGTGGTTATAGACGAGACTCCGATAGCTATTGGGATAAGAATGTTGAATTGTCCACCCGATTATCTAAAGATAATATCGATCTATATTTAGCTTATTATAATGAAGAACACGAAATAATCCCTTATAGTGTTAATAGCGAATATGCATGGGAACAAAGCCGAGTTTCAATCAGCCTATCCAAATGGAAAAGAATAAAAAAAAGTATTAAACAACTTGATGACATAAGTTTAGAAAAAAAAAGGCAACAACTGCATAGACCGCAAGCCATCATTGTTTTACTTGAAAAAGGAGATGGTCCATCTTTTTACTCAAAATCATTAGGTTTTCATGCTAACTGATCGAAACACTAACTATTAAATTTCAGGAAAATTAACTGATTTAAATTAGAGATGAAATGCAGTAAAAAATAAGTGAACAAGCAGAAAGTGAAGAAATATCGCATTATTATGCAGTGTTGCCACATATTTAATAACTTTAAAAAAGGAGCTATTGCTCCTTTTATTTCCAACTTACAATACGAATTGGATTGCCATTTGAATCAACAATCGCTGTGACAGTATTTTTAGTAATCTTACCACTATCACCCTTTTTACCATTAAACGTAGTAGTAATTGTTAACGTATTATCGTCATTTTCAACATATTTAGTTTCAAGATGTTTATAATTGCTTACATCTTTCATTTTAAATTTTATAAATTTTTCAAGTTTACGATGAGCACCATTTTCACCCATAAATTGAGAGCTTATCATTTGTAGTCTTTCTACTATTGGCTTTAACTCAGCGTGTTTAGTTTTATATTCCGAATTATCAGGAACGAGTTCTAATAATTTACTGTATAAATCAAATCGTTTCTGTAATTCAGATTCAGGGGTTGCATTAAGCTCATTTGACAAATCTGTAATTTGTTTCTGGGTGTTAACTTTTGTTAACTCTGCTTGAGCCTGATCTTTCAATTTTAACAATGCTTCGTCTTCTGTAACCTGATATTTACTGGCTAAAGAAATCGCTTCATCATATTTTTCTTCAGTGATTAGCTGATTAATTTGTGAAAAAATATTTTCTTTATTTGAATTAAACTCAGAAATGAGCGCTTTTTTTTCTTTTTCTATCTGATTATCACCATCACTTAATGAAGTTTGTGTAAAAAACCAAAATGCGCCAACAATCAAACAACCACCCAAAAAACAAGCTAAAACTCGCTGCCATGTTTTCATAAAAATCCTTAATCCATTGACTACTAAAAAAAGACTGCCTACTTTACAACAATTTAATTATTTGACAAATATTCTTTTGTAAAGAACATGATATAAAACTACAATTTTTAATTTGTAAATACATCATAGTATAAAAAGCTAAAGTTATAAAACCTTTTGCTATAAGCTATCTTATCATTCTCAACAGGTTATCCGCATTAACTTTTTTGTGTATAAACTCACCGATAATAGTAAAATTGTGTTTTTGATCACATTAAATTCATCAAAATGAGGGATAAGTTTAATTACTAATGAGTGTGAGGATTTAAAAAAACATTCTATCCATAAAATAGATAGGTCAACTTTTAGATTTAATGAATTTATTAAAGAATAGTATTAAAAATCATATGTATTACTGTATCGCCTTTAAATAATAAATTTATTTACCAGTAAAGGTAACTAAAATTGATTTGATCCTTAGCAGACAAATTTAACTTTATGTATATAGGAAACGTTTATCCCTATATAGGAAAAAAACAATTTAATTATAACCACCTGTTAAATAATTAAAATAATCAATTAAAAACGCTACCAATTTTTTTAGTTTTATACTGAAACATACCCATTTCCTCAAACTTTTTGACAAAATAACAATAATATTAAGGATTGTAATTTAGCTATATTGCTGACTCTAGCTGGTTAATCAATATACATTCTGATTTATTTAATTAAGTGTTCTCGTTAATCATTTCTCTTAAAGTTAAATGAGTTTTCTTTAATCCATTTAATTATTTTACTGTGCTTGTTACTGTGATAACTTGTTTTATGCCAAATATTCAAATTCAAACTAATCTAAATTAGAGATAAACGGTTTTCCTTTAATCCATTTAGTTATGTTACCGTGTTCTTCACTTTTATAACTTATTTTGTACCAAAGAATATCGTCTTGGTATTCATTCAAAATCTCATCTAAAATTGTAACAAAATCGTGTTTGACTAGGTAAATATTTGTTGCCGAGTTATCATCGGGTTGATTATAAAGTTGTGTTTTTTTATCATTCTGTATATAAGATTTGATGTTTCTTTTTATTGGCGATTCGTTTAATAATGCCGATAAGGCATTTTTATCATAAAACTTTATATTCCCTTTAGAGTCAACAATATCCAGACCAATAAAACGTTCTGGAATAAAAGGATTACCCATACGTTGATAAATTTCATCTTGTTGTTTAAATTGGTATTCTTTTTCTTTGTTTGCTATAACAACCATATATTTATTCAACTTATAATCTTTTATGGATGAATAGCGACGGTAAAAACTGATATCATCGATTTTGCCGATAAAAACATCAAAATTTTTGTATTTCAGACTCTTCTTATTCTCAGTAAAATCTGAAAAATCATATATTAATTCTAAATAAAACTCAGGAAGTAAATTGTCAAATCCCTCTTCAACTTCTCCAAAGCCATCTTGAACAATTTGCAAATCACCACAATAAGAATATTTAACTTTTATTCCAGTTGTTAATGTCTTATCCATGTATGAACATTCAACCATTACATTATTATCATCAATGATTATGGGAATATAAGCCTCAACATTTTTTGGTGATTTGAAAGTATAATGGAATACGGGTGTATTTTTATCATCCCAGTTTGAAAACATGACACCAATCTTACCTGCCATTCCAATAACATTTTTAAATGTTTTATTAAAATTTTTGCCGTGTATTTCTAATATAGCGGGATATGGAAAAACTCTATCTTGATCTTCATCTTCACAAAAGTAAGATGTGAATTTATAAGGTTGATTGTTAATATCAAATTGATAATCTTTAACAGAGGTTTTATTGGTACAAGGCTCCTTGGCGTGACAAACGATACTAATTGTCATCACTAACAGTAATAAGAACATTTTTTTCATATCAGAGCTTCTCAACTAAAATGATTATTTTTTCATTTTATCTTGTAACTATAAATATTTTAGCTATTTTTTTGTACTAAATGCAAAATATTGAGTATTGCAGTTTTTGCTTGATGACTATTTTTCCAACAAGTTGAGCCTGTTAATAATGCGCCTTTGTTAAGAATTTCATCCAAAGAAGCATTGCGTAATTTATCGAAAGAATCAAGTTGCATTTCTTCAAGTCTTTCAATAATTTTAGTGCCAACAAATTTTAGTTCTAATAATTGCTGGCGTTCGGTTTCTGAAAAAGCCATATTCATCCTATTAGGTTATATAGTTATATTTAATATTAAGTTACTTTTAAACTGGATTGTTGAGTTTTTTCCACTTTCTGATTTTCGATCTAAACGATTTAAATGGCGCAACAGAATTGATGTGAATAAAACGAGCGACTGTCCAAGATTCAGGATAAGGTTTAGTCCAATTACGAACATCTTTAATAAATAAGGTATCATCATTTAAAGACTCAATCCAATTGTTCCAAATCGTAATTTGTTGGTTAAATGATTGGATTAATTCTGATAGAGGAAGATCTTGATAGGTATCATAGAATGTTTGATATAAACAGCCTAAACGATTCCATTTATACCCAGGTGCAGGTAACTCGGGCGTTTTTCCTGCTAGTTCGTCATCATCCCAAGATTTAACTAATTTTAACCAGCCTAACTGATAAGCAATCATTTGGGCGGGTGTACGATCAACACCATCAATTAAAAGATTTTTTTCAGATTCTGATAAATCAGTAAATTCATTGATAAATAGCTTGGCGGTTTTATTTATTTCATCCAATAACTGTTGTTTACTTGCATAAGCCATACAGAAACTATCCTTATTTTTCTTTATTATTAAATTGTTTTAATTCTTCATCAATAAAATAACGAACCAAATTAGCATATAACTCTTTAATCACATCACCATTTAGTCCTAACTCATTTGCCCAAAGCTTTCGTTGTTCAAGCATACTGTCAAAACGGGTTTTTGCTTGTACGTCATTAGCATTTTTCTTAAATTTACTGGCCGCTTTGACATACTCAAAACGAGTAGCAAATAGTTTAATAACAGTATGATCAATTTTATCAATCTCAGTACGAATATCATTCATATCATAACATTGTTTAGGTGATCGGGTAGAGTTATATTCCATGTTAGTTAACCTTTAGATAGTTATTAATATTGTAGCGATAATGATGGTATGTTATCTCTAAAACTTTATTACTAAAGTTTAATGAGTCCATGATCTTCAATTAAATTGATTTCAGGAAACAAAGCTCATTTACTTTATCCACAATATAATTTTTGGCTTGTTCAATATAATAATAACAGCAACAAATATACTACACCGTTACTTCAAATAAGTAACTCAATTATAAAATTACTAACATTATTAGTTTTTTTGTCGAATAACATAATTTTAATAAGATTGGCTGAAAAATTTTGTTTGTTAAATACACTACGTGTTAATTTTTCAGTTTATGCATCGCTAATTTAATTTTATATTTAATCTAAGTACAACCAATATTTATAGGATGATATATTTTTTTAAAGGAATACTGTCGGTATGACTCAACATATACCTAAAAATTCTGGTTGTAAATGTATCTTACTGGAGCTTAATGAATAATAAAATAGACTTCAAGCCTTGTGTTTGTTGGGTTTTAAAGGATTTAAAAGAATGTTACTGAATAGTGAATTGGTGGAGCCAAGGGGGATCGAACCCCTGACCTCAACGCTGCCAGCGTTGCGCTCTCCCAGCTGAGCTATGGCCCCAATAGAAAGGTAGAAACTGCGGGTAATGATATGCAACTAAAGATTAAGTGTCAATCTATTTGATGTTATTTGTCTGATAATTAATCAAAAAATTTCTGCCACAATAAATGTGGCAGAATATGGGTTTAAGGTAATATTGAAGGTTGATCGGCGCCTTCAGCCTCTACTTTTGGAGGCATAAAGTGCTCACGTTTAACACCTAGTTTAAGTGACATGTACGCAGCCACATAAATCGATGAAATCGTACCAAGTACGATACCAACGCCTAATGTTTCTGAGAAGCCTTTCAACATAGAACCACCAAAAATATAAAGGATAACAACCACAGCAAGCGTTGTACCTGATGTCATTAAGGTTCGATGCAATGTCTGAGTTAAAGAGATGTTAATAACATCGTAAGGTGATGCTCGACGTATTTTTCTAAAGTTTTCACGAATTCGATCGAATACCACAATCGTATCATTAAGTGAATAACCTATTATTGATAGCATCGCCGCAATAATTGTTAGATCTAATTCACGTTCAAACAGTGATAAATACCCAGCAGTTATTACAACATCATGTGCTAATGCAACTACCGCACCAGTACCAAATCGCCATTCAAAACGAAATGCAATATAAATCAGAATACAAACTAATGCTGCACAAATTGCCAAAATACCATCTTGAGCAAGTTCTGCACCAACCGTTGGTCCAACAAATTCAATTCGTTTAATTTGTGCATCTTCATCAATTTCTTTATGTACTAAATTAGAAATTTTTGCACCCAATTCATTATCAATTACTGATGATATACCACCGTCCTCTTGTTTAGCGGAAGGTAATCGAATGATAATATCTTTACTGCTACCATAGTACTGCACAATCGGTTCATGATAACCCTCATTACGCAAACTATTACGTAGATCATCAAGATTAACGTCTTTGGTTACGGTTATTTCAACAGTCGTACCGCCTGTAAAATCTTGTCCAAGATTAAAACCTTTGACAAAGATAATAACAAACGATGCCACTACCAATAACATTGAGATAACAAAAGCAACAAAGCCAAATTTTAAAAAGTCGAGGACTCTGCGGCCATGATTCAATTCTCTTACATCATGATTTTCATTTTTATTAACAATCACAATAAACCTCTAAATTGATAACTTATTAACACGGCGACCGCCATAAATAAGATTGGCTAATGCACGAGTACCTACAATCGATGTAAACATTGATGTAATGATACCTATACCCAATGTTATAGCAAAACCTTTGATTGATCCTGTGCCGACGGCATAAAGGATAACCGCAGTAATTAATGTAGTTAGGTTAGCATCAAAAATACTACTCCAAGCGCCTGCATATCCTTCATTTATTGCATGTTGAACACCACGACCATTACTAAGCTCTTCTTTTATTCGCTCATTAATCAGAACATTGGCATCAACCGCCATACCGACCGTTAACACTATTCCTGCAATACCAGGCATACTTAATGTTGCTCCAGGCAATAGAGACATGATTCCGACAATTAAAATAAGATTAGCGATTAATGCAAGGCTCGCAAATACACCAAACAAACGATACATGATTAACATAAAGATGACAGAAACTAATAAGCCCCATACACAAGATTCTAAACCTTGTGTAATGTTCTCTTGTCCCATTGATGGTCCAACTGTACGTTCTTCAATAATTTGAATTGGTGCAATTAATGCCCCCGCTCTTAATAGTAGGGATAAGTTTCTAGCTTGATCAACGCTGCTTATACCCGTTACTTGGAATCGTTCACTAAAAATACCTTGAATTGTCGCAACGTTAATAACACGTTCTTGTTTTTCAAGAATCGGTTTATCATTTTCATCACGTTTGCCGGTATCTTTATATTCAACAAATAATGTAGCCATTGCTTTATGAATATTTTTTTGAGTGAAGTTTAACATTGCCTTACCGCCTGAACTATCAAGCGTAATGGAAACTTCTGGTTGACCATATTCATTAACTCTAAACGACGAGTCGGTAATATGATCACCCGTTAAAACGATGCGTTTATAGAGTAAAACAGGACGCCCATTTTCCATATATTTGATTTCAGATCCGTAAGGTACACGCATTTCACCTGCAAGCATGGCTGGTAAATTAGCCGTGTTTTCTTCATTTACTTGTCTAAATTCAAGGGTAGCAGTTGCACCTAAAATACTTTTAGCTAATGCTGTATCTTGAATACCAGGTAATTCGACGACAATTCGATCTGCACCCTGGCGTTGGACAATTGGTTCAGCTACACCTAATTGATTTACCCGATTACGTAAAATGGTCGTATTTTGTTGAACTGCATCATTTTTAGCTTGTTGTAATCGTTGTTCACTAACGCTTAAGGTAATACTGTTTTCAGTTTGAGAGATAAGTTTAAAATCTGGAATACCATTGATCTTAGTAATAGCTTTGTTACGATCTTCGGTATTATCAAATTGCATGACAATTTGTTGGTTACCGTCTTTATTAAGAGCTTTATATTTTAATTTACTATTATTAAATTCAAATCTTAAATTTTCAATGGATTGTTCTGTGAGTTTACTTAATGCAGTGGTCATATCAACTTCCATTAAGAAATGAACACCACCTCGTAAGTCTAAACCGAGTTTCATCGGCTCTGCACCTAATACAGTAAGCCATTTTGGTGTTGCTGGGGCCAAATTCAAAGCAACAATATAAGCGTCACCTAGCTCTTTGGAAATCAACTCTTTAGCTTTTAGCTGAGTATCATTATCACCAACACGGATTAAGATAGATTTATTTTCAAAAACAAATGATTTGGTTTCAATGTGGTTATCTGCCAGAATTTTTCTGATTTTATCTTGCGTGGTAATATCAATGTCAGAAGTATTTGAACCAGAAATCTGTATAGCAGGATCTTCACCATAAATATTTGGAAGTGCGTAAAGAAGGCCGACGCAAATCACGACGACCAACATAATGTACTTCCACAAAGGATAGCGATTTAACACGACGTATTCTCTTGTGGGATTAGGTAATTAACACAATGAACTATAATAGGAAACACACTATTATAGTGATTTCATTGTCCCTTTTGGTAAAACAGATGTGATAAAGTCACGTTTGATCACAACTTGAGTTGAATCATTTAATTCTAACGCAATATAACCATTTTCGTTAACTTTTGCTACTCGACCAATAAGTCCACCATTAGTTAATACTTCATCACCTTTAGAAATAGCAGCCATTAAGTCACGATGAGCTTTAGCACGTTTTTGTTGTGGGCGCATAATCATAAAATAGAAAAACAAACCAAATACAACTAGCATGATAGGTAAGAAATAAGGATTATTTTCAACTGTAGCGCCATCAGCAGCATAAGCATTAGAGATTAAAAAGTCCATACAGGTCCTCTTGATTCAAATATAATATTAAAGGTCAGAATTATAACACAAGAAACAAATCTGTTATTAACTATTTCTTGTCAAGAAGTTTCAGGTTCACTATACATTTAAGTATAAAAAATAGCGTTCTATATTGGATAATACTATGATAATTCCGCCAACATAATAATGAAGGCGGAAACGTATTTATTAGGTTGTTAAGTATTGCGCCATGCTTACCAAGTTGAATAACCATTTTGGATAAATGCCACAAATTAAAATTAATAGTGCAGATAAACCAATAATAAGTTCACTTGTTTTTATATCTTGCCATTTCAATTTAATTACTGGATTGTTTAGCAATTGATCATCGCGATAAGTCGGTCTGATATAAAGATTGATTATCAAACGTGCATAGAAATAGAGTCCTAATGCACTACCTATTACTACAGCGGCTATCAACCACCACAATTCCGCAGTGACGCCTAATAATACCAGTAAAAAACGACCTATAAAGCCTGCTGTAAGCGGAACCCCCGCTAATGATAATAAGCCAATTCCCATGGTTAATGCTAATATTGGTCTACGCCAAAATAGACCTGAGAGGTCAACTTCGTTTTCATGATCTTGTAGCTCGTTTGAATGAGACTCTAGACTAATAACACCCAAAATACAGATGTTTGCCAAAATATAACCGATTAAATAGACGCCAATGGTTTCTAAAGCAAGCACTTGATATTGAACAGAGATTAAAGCGATCAATAAATAACCGAAATGTGCAATTGAGGAGTAAGCAAGCAACCGTTTCAAACTAGTTTGCATTAACGCGACTAAATTACCCCATAAAATAGACAAAAAGGCCATCATGACCAAAATCATACGAATAGTTTCATTATTAACAATCGGTGCCAATAAAAACAATCTTGCAATAGCACAGAATAATGCAACTTTACCAACAGTTGATAATAGTAAAGCCACAACAGTAGGCGCGCCTTGATAAACATCAGGTAACCAAAGCTGAAATGGAACCAATGATAGTTTAAAGCCTATGCCAACGAGTATTAAACAAACTCCCATTAGTAATAAATTACTTGGATAAGACATCGTTGAGAGTTGATAACTTAAACCACTAAAAGTAAGCTCTCCTGTTGATGCATAATAAAAAGCAATTCCCATTAATAAAAATGCACTCGCCACAGCCGATAAAATCATATATTTAACGGCGGCTTCTAAAGAGTGCGTTTGTATATATTGATATCCTATTAATCCGACAAAAGGTATTGAAAGCAATTCAATACCAATAAAAAATGCAATTAAATGGCTAGCATACACAAGCGTTATACCACCTAAGGTCATGAACAATAGAATGACGTAAAAAAGACCATGAGGTAAATGCTCTTGTACAAACCAACGATAAGCCAAACAAGATACGGTAATGGCAATAATTAAAATTAAGCTAGTATATAACAATCCATAACCATCACAGGTAAAAAGCGCAGTGATCTGACGAGCTTTCCAATATTCTACAGAAGAATCTATTTTTGGATTGATATCACTTTTATTGCTATCAACCGTCGTAGCCGTCGCATCAGTATTAGCATTACTTTCAGCAGGAGTACTCGCTTCGGTATTAGCGTTCGTTACATTATTAGTACCAGTTTCTCCATTAGTGTTAGTACTAGATTCAGTATTAGCGTCAGTCCCTGAATTAGTATTAGTTTCTCCATTAGTATTAGTACTAGTTTCAGTATTAGTGTTGGTCCCTGAATTAGTATTAGTTTCGCTATTAATGTTAGTACTAGGTCCAGTATTTGTATTGGTTTCTGAATTAGTATTAATTTCACTATTATTACCTTCGGTATTGGTATCAATTTGTGTATTAACACTATTTTCATTAGGCGAAACAACAGTTTCAGTTGGAACAGCATCTACGGCAATAGTTTCCTCGTTTGAAGGCACAGCGTCTTGAATCGATGCATCAGAATTGTCTGACATTTGCATATTATCATTACTAATATTAGTAATCATTTGGGTGCTAGATGAAATATTGTATCCAATGATGACGGCACAAGCTAACGCACATCCTAAACCACATATGGTTGTCAAGGCGCATATTTTTGTATTTATTTTTAAGAAAGCTAATAAGATAAGCAAAACAATGATAGTCAAGCTTATTACAAATATAGGCGATAATGCTATCATAAGTTATTACTCTCCTACTCGTTCTGCAGTTATATTTTGCTGTGTTTGATTCACCACAGAATAAGACATATCTAAAACTATTTGCGGATATAAGCCAATAAAGACAAGTACAATAAATACACTAGCAAGTAGCAAAAGATCTCTTTTACCAAGTTGATGTTTTGTTACACAGCTTTTTTCAACAATGCCATAAAATATAGGTTGCATCCGAATAATAAAAGAAATAGACAATAGTAATAGACCAACAACAAGCAAAATTGTATAAGATGAAAACGATGAATAACTACCAAGCAACATCATATAATTTCCAACAAAATTAGCTGTGCCCGGAATACCTAAAATTGCTAACATAAAAAATAAGGTAAAAGAAGAGATATAACGTACTTGTTGCTTAAGCCCCGTAAATTGATTAATGTTGCGTGTTGAATAACATTCTACTAACAAGCCACTAATCATGAACATGCCAACGATAACTAAATTAATAGCAATCATTTGTATTACAATGCCTTGATAAGCAATAACAGAACCACTATAGATAATTGCAGTTACAAATCCCATCAAAGCGATATGTACATAAGCAATTAATTTTTTAATGTCGGTTTGAATAAACGTCAGTAATGCTGAGTAGATAACCGTGAGTAATGCCATTATCATAATTAACGGCATAATCATAATTGAAGCATTAGGAAAGAGCGGAATAACAATACGTAACAAACCGAATGTCGAGGTTGTGAGTAATAATCCGCTTATCATCATTGAACCTGTAGTTGATGATTCAATGTGCGCATCAATAAACCAGCTATGAAAAGGTACAAACGGAATACGTATAATAAAGGCAGCTAAAAAACCTAACATTAACATAAATTCAGTGTAACTTGAAATAGGTGTTTTGGTTAGTTCTTGGTAATCAAATGTCCAATGACCAGATAAAGTCCAATTAATTAAAGCTAATGAGACAATTGAAATTAACATCAGTAAACTACTAATTTGTGTATAAATTAAAAATTTACTTGCTCCATTAAAACGTAGTTGAGAATTTGAGTCTCGCCTTCCCCATAAAGAAATTAGGAAATAGATCGGGATTGCCACTGCTTCCCAAAAAAAGAACATTAAAAATAGATCGGTTATGACAAATAACATCATAATGGCAGATGTCATAAATAAAATGCATAAATAAAATAAACCAAAATTATTAGGGCTTTCTTTGCTTGAATAACCAATCGTTAGTAACACAATAAATAGAGTTGAGGTAATTAAAACTAATGATAAGCCATCTAAGACTAGATGAAAGTGAATATTAAGCAAAGGAATCCACTCAATATTAACTTCTTTTTTCCAATTATTGCCTTGTTGTAAAACCGTTATCCCCTCTTGCCATAAACTAAATGATAACAATAAAGTTATAAAAATAGTTATGAAAGCAATAATCATCGGTAATTGATACCAACGCGATACCATTCGAGAGGATCTTACAATCCGCAATAAAAATACATGGCATAACCAACTAATAAATCCACCTATAACAGGTAAAAAAACAAGCCATAACAACATGAATGATTACACCTTTATTAAATAAAAACCAGTAACATTAATATAATAATGCTACCTATAACAATAGATACCATATACCATCGAATATGCCCATTTTCTAAGCTGACAATATATGAGTTTATTTTTTTTATGCCCAACATAATCCAATTGTCCCAAATTCCTAATGGATCTTTTTTAAGCATGTTAGCTAAATACACATAAGGTTTAACAAAAATGATATTCAGTAAATAATCAAATCGCCAATCGCAATTACATAATCTTACGATAAATTTAACTATTGGCGTATTTAATACCTCTTGTACTTCACTATTTGGGTGAGCATAAAAAATATAAGCAATAACAAAGCTTAATATAGTTACTGCTGCTAACAATAATTGAAACGATAGCAGACTATTAGTATCCAGTTTGGCAATTGGAATAATATTTTGAGACAGTATAGGAAAATAGATAAAAATGGCCGTCGTAAATATCAGTAAGATAAAAATTGGACAATAACTAATCCATTTAGTTTTCGCAAATTCAGCAATTTTTGGTTTATGATAAAAGACCATAAAAATTAGGCGCCAAATACTTAAACTGGATAACAAAATACCTAATAAACCTATCGTTCCTGCCATTAAATGATCTTTTATCATTAATCCCCAAATAATATCACCCTTAATATAAAATGAAGCTGAAATCCAAGGAATCGCACTTAACGATAACATAATAATCAAAAATATGGCATAAAGAACTGGAAATGATTTTGCAAGTCCACCGAGTTTATTAATATTTCGCTCACCTTGACATTTTTTGAGTAATATTGCCGATGCTAAAATTAATAAAGTACTAGTTATAACATAATTAATTAAGCAATTAAGCGATAACCACCAACTTTGAGTTGCAAAAGCATAAAACAAATAACTAATTTGAGCTAAATTAATATAAGTTACAATTCGTTTAACATCACTTTGAACTAAGGCGATTGAGCTTGCAAATAAGATTGTTAGCGAAGCGAAAATAGTCATGATGTCTAACGTATCATTAGACATGATAAACAAGTTACTTAATCTTAAAATCAAGTATACACCAGATAATATGACAGTAGATGATTGCATTAAAGCTACCGCAGGCATTGGCGCTAATGTTGTTTCGACAAACCAAGATTGCATTGGAAAAAGAGCAGACTTACTAATAGCACCTAAAAATAGCATTAATGTGATCCAAAAGATAATATCGGAATCAATCGCTAAATTATCATGAGCTTGGGTTAAAATATTCCCTATATTTAAAGTACCTAAGGTTTGATAAAGTAAAAATACACCAATGATTAAAAAGATATCCGTTAAATGCATAAGCACAAAAGCCTTAACGGCAGCATAACCATTGCGCAATTGTTTATAATAGATGCCAATAAGTAAGTAAGTACTTATACTTACACCCTCCCAACCTATTAACATAACTAATAGATTATCAACCAATATAATGGTTAACATACTAGCGATTAATAAATTACTATAGGCATAAAAAGTATAAACATCTTTTTTTGATGTTAAATAACTTGCTGCAAAGAAATAAATTAGTAATCCCAAAAAAGCAATTATAACTAAAAAAGTTAACGATAAACCGTCTAATGTTAATGATAAAGGTACGACAAAATCCCCAACTGAAAACCAAGTCCATAATGGTCTGGTATACACTAACAACATATCCGGTACTGTGTTTTTTATAAAATCTATACAGGTAAACATAGTAATAAGATTTATTATTAGCATTGTACTAAAACCGATAATCATGACATTAATCGGCCGAAGATGCCTACCCAAGCAAACTAGCAATAGAAAAGACAGCAAGGGAATAATAATAGTTAAGTAAAGTAAATTCATCCTTTCATTTCACTCAGTGAATCAATGTTAAAGATTTTACGGCGATAAATTAATTTCGTAAGCAACGCAAGTCCTACACAAGCTTGAGCTAATACAGTAATCACCGCTAAAATAGCAAGGAGTTCTCCTTCCGATTGTTGCCAATAGCTACCTGCAGAAACTAATGCAACAATAGCACCATTATTCATAATCATAAGGCTTAATAACAAAAAATAGAGATTACGTCGAATCATTACCCCTAATAAACCTATCACAAATAAAATTGAGGCAAGAATAAGACTATACATAAGAGGAATCATATTACTTCTCCGACAAGAGTCGATGCATAAAATGATAAGAGATCACAATTGCACCTAATAATAAAAAGCCAGCGAGTTCAGATATCAAAATGTAAGCATATACTGACATTTCGTGCATCAATTCATGCGATTCGTTGATCTGTGAATAGTCAGTACTAACTACACCATAAATAAGAACAACGAGTAAAATAAATGCTAAAACTAAAGGCCCTAACCAAATTTTAGGGCTGATACCCCTTTTTCTATTTTCAACATTATCTATACGAATTCGCAATACAATGGCAACAGATAGAAACAAAGTCACTGTGCCAGCAATAAATAATAGAATGTATAAAACAACAGAAAAATATGCATCAAGCAAAATAAATATTAAGGCCGAAGAAAAAAGTGAAACCATAAAGTACAAAAGAGCCTTATCAACACGTAAGCAACTAATTGCTTTTATACCGGCAAACACCGCAATAATCGACGCAATATAGAAAACAATAAGCATCAAATAATAATCCAATATGCATTTATAGTTTTGTTAGTATATACCCAAATCATATCAAGATACAGTTTACTGACATTGTGTTAACAGAAAACAAACATAAAAAAATGAAATTTGGTTAAAAAATGATAGAAAATTTTGTTTTTATCAATCAATAAAGTATAACAAATATAATTAAAACCTTAAAAAAAATAAAAATTATAAAATTTTATGATTTAAATTCAATACAGTATTGTTATAAAGTGTATAAGTTAAACACATTAACTAACATTTATCCCAACACCTTTAAATTGTCATGCTCATTAGGCAGCTTAAAGTTTGTTTTGACTTAATAAAGATAAAAACGAGAAGATAATGAACAGTGAATATTCCTCTATGCGAAGCAACGTCAATATGCTAGGTACTTTACTAGGTGATGCAATTAAACGGGCAGCAGGCAATGATACTTTTGATTTAGTTGAACAAATCAGACAATTATCAAAATCAGCTCAACAAGGTAATAAGCAAGCTCATAATAAATTACTTAAACTAATTGAAAATCTTAACGATGAAGATTTATTACATGTGGCTCGTGCATTTAATCAGTTCTTGAATTTAGTTAACACCGCGGCAGAATATTATGGAATATCCCCACATGGTGAAGCATCAAGCAGCCCCAAAAAAATGACAGAACTGTTTAGTACGTTAAAAAATCTTAACTTCTCAAATCAGACGATTACTCAAGCCATTAATGACCTTTCGATTGAACTTGTGTTAACTGCCCACCCTACAGAGATCAATCGTCGAACCATGATAAATACTTATACTGCGATTAATAACTGTTTATCGCAACTTGATCATGACGATTTAGCTGATTATGAAATAGAGCGCATTATGCGCCGTTTAAAACAGTTAGTTTGTCAAGCATGGTACACCGATGAGATTCGTAAAAAAAGACCAACACCACTTGATGAAGCTAAATGGGGCTTTTCGGTTATTGAAGATAGTCTTTGGGAAGGGGTACCGCTTTTCTTGCGTGAATTTAATGATCAGTTAGTCGATGCATTTAATGAACAATTATCTGTTGAGCACGTTCCAATTAAATTTACTTCGTGGATGGGTGGTGATCGCGATGGCAATCCTAATGTAACAGCAAAAGTGACTGAAAAAGTCATGTTGCAAGCCAGATTAAAAGCAATTGAGCTTTTTTTAGCAGACATTCAAATTCTGGTTCGTGAATTATCCATGACTGAGTGCAGTCAATCTGTCATTGATCTATTAGATGAAAATAATAAAACAGCAACTGAACCTTATCGCGCGGTAATGAAACAATTGCGCGCACGTTTAGTAAAAACCCACAGTTTTATAGTGTCATTATTAAATAACGAACAAGTATTACCTCCAGCGGATATTTTAATTAAAAACGAACAATTGTGGATGCCACTCTATACGTGTTATGAATCATTAATCGAAAATGGCATGTCAACGATTGCACACGGACCATTGCTTGATACTTTACGGCGTATAAAAAGTTTCGGTCTGCAACTGGTTAGATTAGACATTCGTCAAGATAGTTCAGTGCACACTGAAGCACTGGATGCATTAACCAAAGAACTTAACTTAGGCAGTTATGCCGAGTGGTCAGAAGAAGAAAAACAAGCTTTTTTGTTAACTGAACTTCAATCAAATCGCCCATTGTTACCTTACCATTGGCAACCAAATGAAATGGTTCAAGAAGTTTTGGATACTTGTCGAGTTATTAAAAAAGCAGGTGAAGAATCCATTGCTTCATATGTGATCTCAATGGCCAAAGCGCCTTCAGATATCTTGGCTGTTTACTTACTATTAAAAATAGTTGACTGCCAAAAAATAATTCCTGTAGCACCATTATTTGAAACCTTAGACGATTTAAATAATGCCAAGACAGTTATGCAAAAACTGCTTGATATTCCATGGTATCGCGAAAAGATTCATGGTAAGCAGATGGTCATGATCGGCTACTCTGATTCAGCTAAAGACGCTGGAACGCTTGCTGCATCATGGGCTCAGTATCGTTCACAAGAAGAGTTAGTCAAATTATTCGAAAAATATAATATTAATTTAGTTTTATTTCATGGTCGTGGTGGCTCAATTGGTCGTGGAGGTGCTCCTGCACATGCTGCATTGCTATCACAACCACCAGGATCATTAAAAGGAGGACTTCGAGTCACTGAACAAGGTGAAATGATTCGTTTTAAACTCGGTTTGCCCGAAGTGGCACTCAGTAGTTTGATGTTATACGCATCAGCCATTTTGCAAGCAAATTTATTACCACCACCTGAACCTAAACAAAACTGGCGAGATATTATGGACGAAATGTCTGATATCTCTTGTCGTTGTTATCGTAGTTACATTCGTGAACGTTCTGAATTTGTCGATTATTTTAGAGCAGTAACGCCAGAAGCTGAATTGGGTAGGTTACCACTCGGTTCTCGTCCACAAAAAAGACGAACAGGTGGCGGTATTGAAAGTTTAAGAGCTATTCCATGGATTTTTGCTTGGACACAAAATCGTTTAATGGTTCCCTCTTGGCTTGGTGCTGGAACAGCACTTAAACAAATTATCGAAGAAGGTAACAAAAATCTACTTAAAGATATGTATCATAATTGGCCTTTCTTTAATGCACGTTTAGGTATGCTCGAAATGGTGTATGCTAAAGCAGCACCAAATATCCATGAATATTATGAACAAAGACTTGTCGATCCAGCCTTGTGGCCGTTGGGAGAAGAGTTAAGAAACTTATTAACTCAAGATATCAATACGGTACTCACTATAACCGATGATATCAGTTTGATGGCTGATCTACCATGGATTGCAGAATCTGTTGCATTACGTAATACCTACATTGAACCTCTAAATCTATTACAGGCTGAATTATTAAGTCGTTCGCGTAATCGAAATGAAGATGAAAATAGTAACGTTGAACAAGGATTAATGATCACTATTTCTGGTATTGCTGCAGGTATGCGTAACTCAGGATAGTTAAAAGCAGGAAAAAATAAAAAGAGCAATTGCTCTTTTTATTTTTCTAATAATTCATCTAAATAAGCTTTAGCATCTTGGTCACCTTGCTCACTCGCTTTAGTAAACCAATATATCGCTTTATTAATATTTTTTTCTGTTCCTTCGCCATCTAAATATTTAATAGCGAGATTATATTGAGCATCAACACTACCCTGTTCAGCCGCTTTGATATACCATTCAATGGCTTTTGTAATATCTTTTGAAACGCCTCCACCTACATCATACATAACCCCAATATTATATTGAGCATCAGCGTTACCTGCTTCAGCAGCTTTAGTAAACCAATTTGCAGCCTGTACATTATCAGGTTTAGTACCCGTCCCCGTTGCGTACATAATACCTAAATTATACATAGCAAGCACATGACCTTGTGTAGCTGCTTGAGTATAAAAATAGATAGCCGCGACATAATCTTTAGTCAACCCATCACCATGCTCTGACATCAATCCCAAATAGTATTGGGCCTCTGGATTGCTTTCTGTCGCAGCTTTACTGAACCAATCTGCAGCCAACATACGATCTTGTTCGACACCATCACCAAAAAAATACATAATACCTAGATTTAGATAAGCATCTAAAACACCTTGGTTACCCGCCTCAACAAAGTAGTTAACCGCACTTGATGGATTTTTGTCGGCACCTTCACCATTTTTATACATTAAGGCTAAATTATATTTGGCCAATGCATAATCTTGATCTGCAGCAAGTTTGTAATATTTGAACGCTTCATAGGGATCAGCAACGATCCCCAAACCTTTTTGATACATATATGCCAAATTATTTTGTGCTTTCGCTAAACCTTGCTCTGCGGCTTTTTTATACCAGAATAGTGCTCTAATATCGCTAATTTCAACACCTAATCCTTGTTTATAAATTGTACCCAGAGAATATTGTGCCTCAGCATTCCCGTTTTCAGCAGATACACGCAAAGAAGGAATCAATGCCCCTGGTTCGGCAACTTGCAAATCCATATCTGATTGCACTTTAGTTTCATTTGCCAAAGCACCATAAGAGATGGATAAAACTAGTACTAATAAGATTTGAAATTTTTTCATAATTTTTTATTACCATACCATGGTCGATAATTATACATAACCATCTTAAAAAAAATAGTTTTTATTTTATTGATTCATTTATCTACAGTACCTAATTTTAACTATAATTATTTTTCACTTGCAATATTTAATTCATAATATTCCAAGTTTGTCCCAAATTTCATCAATACGAGCAACAATTTTGGGATCTTTTTTTATTATTTTCCCCCATTCTCGACTGGTTTCACCTACCCATTTATTGGTTGCATCTAACCCCATTTTAGAACCCAACCCAGAAATAGGTGAAGCAAAATCTAAATAATCAATGGGAGTATTGTCGATAAAAGTCGTATCACGATGTGGATCCATACGTGTTGAAATCGCCCACATGACATCTTTCCAATCTCGTGCATTAATATCATCATCACAGACAATCACAAATTTAGTGTACATAAATTGACGCAAATAAGACCATACCCCCATCATGACACGCTTGGCATGCCCTGGATATTGCTTTCTTATAGTGACAATAGCAATACGATATGAGCATCCTTCCGGTGGCAAATAGAAATCTACAATTTCAGGAAATTGTTTTTGCAAAATTGGAATAAACACTTCATTTAATGCAAGTCCCATGACTGCAGGTTCATCAGGTGGTCGCCCAGTATAAGTTGAATGATAAATCGCATCTTTACGATGTGTTATATGAGTTACAGTAAAGACGGGAAATTGTTCAATTTCATTATAATAACCAGTATGATCACCATAAGGACCTTCCTGTGCTAACTCATTGGGGTCAATGTAACCTTCAAGAATAATTTCAGCCGTTGCTGGTACATCCAAATCGTTGGATAATGATTTAACTACTTCTGTTCGTTTACCCCGTAACAATCCTGCAAAAGCATATTCAGGTAAAGTATCAGGTACGGGTGTAACTGCTGCTAAAATGGTCGCAGGATCAGCGCCAATGGCAACGCTAACTGGAAATTTTTCATTAGGATGTGATTGTTGCCACTCGGCAAAATCCAGCGCACCGCCACGATGTGATAACCAGCGCATAATTAATTTATTATTACCTAAGAGCTGTAAGCGATAAATACCGACATTTTGTCGATCTTTATAAGGACCTTTGGTAATAGTCAATCCCCAAGATAATAAAGGTGCGACATCTTCGGGCCAACAGTGCATAATGGGTAAACGCGTTAAATCAACTTCATCATTTTCAAAGACCACCTCTTGACAGGGCGCTGACGATCGTTGTTTAACTGGCATATTTAAGACTTGTTTATATTTAGGTAATACATTAAAAAATTGGCGAATGCCTTTAGGTGGTTCTGGCTCGCGTAAAAACGCTAACAATTCCCCAATTTCACGCAAAGCCGAAATGTCTTCGCGTCCCATCCCCATAGCTACGCGTTTAGCCGTACCGAATAAATTACACAAGACTGGCATATCATAACCAATCGGATTTTCAAACAATAAGGCTGGCCCTTCATTACGTAATACCCGATCGGCAATTTCTGTCATTTCAAGATAAGGATTAACAGGATAAGTAATTCTTTTTAATTCGCCTTGTTGTTCAAGATAATCTAAAAATTCACGAAAATCAGGAAAGTTCATTATTATCACTCTCTATTACTTATTGATCTTTTGTAGATCATATCCAAAGGTACCTTTTAATCCTTAAAGTGGTTATCTTTTTAATCGCAATTAGTCTTCATCAAAATTTTCACTGTAAATGGGTGTTTGTTGATTTTGATTACACTCTACAATTTTAGGTAGTAAAGCTTCAAATTGGTTTTTATCAATTTCGATAAATGTGTCGGGTTCAACTTGGTAAAAAAGATATTGTTGAGTTTGATCATCAAATTGGAAAGAAGCTAACCAATAATTACGATCATCACTATTTTCATTCGCAAATATTTTAATAATACTACTTTCTCGCTTTTCTGGTTGGTTATGTAGTTTATAATCAATTATTTTTTCAGCAATTTGAGAATCATATTCATCAAAAATAATATAATCACTATCATTTGTTTTACATTTTTCAATTTTAACTTCGGCATAACTACACGTTATTGAAAAAAATAAACAAAAAAATACAATGATATACTGGCTTAATTTCATTTTTTACCTCTTAACTCAATTTAAGAAAGTTGTTAATTTTACAAATAGCCTGACTATTATTAGGCGACGCAGTTAGGTTAACTGCATCGCCCATAGTCAGCCATTGATAAGCTAAGTGCTCGGTTAGAACTGGAATTACTTCTTTAGCAAGAGGCAAATAAAACCAATGTTCTTTATTTATCTTAACTTCTGGCGAATATCTATGTCGAAACTGTGGGAAAATCTCAAATTCAACCGTGTAGTTAGCATCAATTAGTTCAAGATTTTCCTTTATAATATCAATGCCTGTTTCTTCCAAAACTTCACGAATTGCGGTTTGACGTGGCAATTCATCTGCCTCCATGCTACCTGTTACTGATTGCCAAAATAATGGATCATCTTTGCGTTGTAACATAAGGTAACGATTGGTTGTCTGGCAGTAAATCACCACCAGTACCGACTCAGGTTTTTTATATTCTCGCATCAAAATATCGTTATTTTCTAGCTACTTCAATACCAAGTTCTACTAATGCAGCAGAATTTGCTGGACTTGGCGCATCAGTAAGCAAACACGTCGCCGCTGTTGTTTTAGGAAATGCAATCACATCGCGAATATTATCTGTTCCTGTGAGCAACATACTTAATCTATCTAACCCAAAAGCTAAACCTGCATGAGGTGGTGTACCATATTTTAATGCATCGAGTAAGAAACCAAATTTTTCACGTTGATCTTGTTCACCAATTCCTAATATTGAAAATACCGCTTGTTGCATTTCACTGCGATGAATACGTACCGATCCTCCACCGACTTCATAGCCATTGATTACCATATCATAAGCATTCGCCACAGCATTTTGAGGATTGTTAATTAACTCTTCAGGTGTGTAATCTTTTGGTGATGTGAACGGATGATGCATAGCACTTAAACCTTCATCTGTTTCTTCAAACATTGGAAAATCAACAACCCAAAGTACCGCCCATTTGTTTTCATCGGTAAGGCCTAAATCCTTGCCAACTTTCAAACGTAATGCACCTAATGCATCGCTAACAACTTTATAACTATCAGCACCAAATAACAAAATATCACCGTCTTTTGCATTAGCACGGTTTAGCAATGCTTTCATTTGTGACTCATTAAAGAATTTAGAGATTGGGCTTTGTACACCCTCTAAACCTTTGCTGCGTTCATTGACTTTGATCCAAGCCATGCCTTTTGCACCATAAACAGAAATAAACTGCGTATATTCGTCTAACTGTTTACGTGTTAATTGAGTACCATTTGGCACGCAAAGCAACGCTACCCGGCCTTTAGGATCATTTGCTGGAGTTGAAAATACTTTAAAATCGACATCTTTAACCAAATCAGCCACATCAATAATTTCAAGTGGATTACGTAGATCAGGCTTATCACTACCATAACGACGCATTGCCTCGCTAAAAGACATAATCGGGAATTTGCCTAAATCAACATTTTTAACATGCAACCAAAGTTCGCGTATCATTTTTTCCATGATTTCACGCACTTGCTCAGCTGTCATAAATGAAGTTTCAACATCTATCTGTGTAAATTCTGGCTGACGATCGGCTCTTAAATCTTCATCACGAAAACATTTAACAATTTGATAATAACGATCAAACCCAGACATCATAAGCAATTGCTTAAATAATTGTGGTGATTGTGGCAATGCATAAAATTCACCTTTATGGATTCTACTCGGTACCAAATAGTCGCGAGCACCCTCTGGCGTAGCCTTGGTCAACATAGGAGTTTCAATATCTAAAAAACCATTCTCATTCATAAATGAACGAACAAATGCGGTAATTTGTGCACGAGTTTTAAAGATTGAGGTCATTTCTGGACGGCGTAAATCTATATATCGATATTTTAACCGCTGTTCTTCACTATTATTTTGATTAAAATCCAGAGGTAATACATCACTACGATTGAAAATAGTAAGTTCGGTCGCTAAAATTTCAACCTCACCGGTTGCCATATCTTTATTAATTTGACCTTCAGGTCTGGCTCTTACCTTTCCTTTAATTTGAATACAAAATTCATTACGTAAATCGCCAGCTAATTGATATGCTTGCGGATAATCAGGATCAAAAAAAACTTGCACAATTCCTTCACGATCACGCATATCAATAAAAATCATTCCGCCTAAGTCTCGGCGTTTATTAACCCATCCACATAGTGTAACTTCTTGATTAACATAACTTGCGTTTAATTGTCCGCAATAAATTGTTCTCATTAAATATATCCTGTGTACAATTGTCGAAAATAATAATTATTATAGAGCAATTTATCAGGGTATAAAGACTATGTTTTAAAATAATCGCTATTTATTTTATTTATACTAAGTTAATGATAATAATTTTACTTTATATGTCTTTTTATAATTTCATTGAAATTCAATAAGATAATTAACATAAACTCGGATTATTTAGTTGTACTTGAAAAATGTTTGTTTTATTAACTTGTAATATCAAATATTTATTAATAAGCTTAAGTATTATTTAAATATTATTAACTTGATATGAAAGCTTTAATTTCAATTGACTACACGAATGATTTTATTGCGGATGATGGCGCTTTAACTACAGGCTCAGCCGGTCAACAAATTGAATCAGAAATGTTAAACATAACTAACTCATTTATTAAAAATAATCAATTTATCGTTTTTGCAATTGATGCCCACGATCCGACGGATAAATATCACCCTGAAAATTCACTTTTTCCATCTCATAATATTGTTGGAACTGTTGGACAACAATTATTCGGTGACTTACATCAACTTTATCAAAGGCATCAAAATTCAACCAATATATACTGGATCAACAAACGCCACTATTCAGCATTTTGTGGTACAGATCTCGATCTACGTTTACGCGAAAGGCATATTACGGAAATCCATTTAATTGGTGTTTGTACGGATATTTGCATTTTGCATACAGCCGTAGATGCCTATAACTTAGGTTATAAAATAGTGATTCATCAAAATGCAGTTGCAAGTTTTGATCCTATTGGCCATCAATGGGCTTTAAAACACTTTAAAAATACCTTAGGGGCAACGTTAATATAAAAAGATAACAATTAAAAAAAGGAGCAGGAATGGAAGTTTTACGAGACTTTAAATTGCATATAATTGCACTTTTAGTAGTAGTTAGTTGTGAACTTATCGGCAAGCAATCGATATGGATTATTGCCGTTTACCCAATGTTATATGCGATGGTTTTTGGCGGAATCATTAGTTTGCCAAAGCTTAAAATACTTACCAATAAAAATATGCAAAATGCAAGTATCGTTATGATGGTTACATTAATGTTACTTGTTGCAAAACTTGGTGTAGCGGTAGGTCCCCAAATTGATATGATTTTAGAAGATGCTAAATTAGCTCTAATTTTTCAAGAATTAGGTCATTTTGCTGGAACAATTTTACTCGGGTTACCATTAGCAATGCTATTAGGTATGAAACGAGAGGCTGTTGGGGCTACCTATTCCGTTGCTCGCGAACCCAATATAGCCATTGTAGCAGATAAATATGGTTTAGATTCACCAGAAGGTCGTGGTGTAATGGCTATGTATATATGTGGCACACTCTATGGTGCAATTTGGATGAGTATTCTTGCTAGTATAATGGCTCATTTGAATATTCTTCATCCTTATGCTTTAGCTATGGGGGCAGGCGTAGGAAGTGGAAGTATGATGGCGGCATCACTTGCCCCGATAAGTGATTTATATCCAGATTTATCAGAAAATATTAACGCTTATGCATCAACAGCAAATTTAATGTCTAGTATGGTTGGTATATATATTTATACGCTCTTTTCTTTACCTTTTGCTTCTTTTATGTATAACACGTTAGCCCGTCTTCGACGCAATAAATAAGGATCCAATAATGAAGATTTTAGAAACAATTTTTGTGCTTATTTTAGTCGCCATTATTATGGCTGCTGGAAACAGTGTGGGTTATAAAATTGATATTATTTCATCGTTTGAAGCATTAGCTGTGCTAGCTGTTATCTCTATTGTAGGATTTTTACTAAGTAAGTTACCCGGACTTAAAAAATTTCCAGTGATTTTATGGGTATCGGTTGTTGCAGCCGTAGTTTCCTCACCAATATTTCCATACCATACAGAATTGGTTGCAATTACAGATCAAGTTTCTCTACTTGCAGTCTGTACACCAGTACTTGCTTATGCAGGACTCGCCATAGGTAAAGATCTTGCACTATTTAAAAATATCTCTTGGCGCATTATTCCCGTATCTTTGGCTGTGTTTTCGGGTACGTTTATTTTTGCAGCCTTAATTGCTCAAGTCACTTTACATTGGGAAGGCGTGATCTAATTTAGATAAGGATTTAATTTATGACTAAAGAAGAACTAAAGAAAAAAGTTTGTGATGCGATTGCAAACCGAAAAGCAGACATCAAGTCGATTGCTGAAGCGATTTGGTCCGAACCAGAGCTTGGCTATAAAGAACACAAAACGGCTAAAAAAGTAGAAGATGCTTTTGAAAAATTGGGTGTTCCTTTTAAAAATAAATTAGCACTCACAGGGGTTAAAGGTCGTCTTAAAGGTGGTAAAGGAAGTAAATACAGCATCGCAGTTATTGGAGAACTTGATGCAATTATTTGTGCCGACCACCCTGCTGCGGATGAGACATCTGGAGCCGCTCACTGTTGTGGTCATAATGCACAAATAGCTAATATGATGGCGGTTACTATGGGATTAATTGACTCAGGTGCGATGCAATTTTTAGCCGGTGATGTGGTACCATTTGCTGTCCCAGCAGAAGAATATGTTGAAATAACCTATCGCAATCGATTAATTGAAGAAGGTAAAATCAAATACATTGGCGGTAAACCAGAATTAATTTCACGTGGTGATTTTGATGATGTTGATATGGCGTTACAGATACATTTAACGAGTGTACCAAATGAACGCCAAGACGGTTTTATAGAAATTTCAACAACAAGTAATGGCTTTATCGGTAAGTTAATTAAATATAAAGGTGAAGCAGCCCATGCTGCTGCAGCCCCTCATGCAGGAGTAAATGCTTTAAACGCAGCAATGATGGGAATGATGGGCGTTCATGCTATTCGTGAAACATTTCAAGAAAAAGATTACATTCGATTCCATCCAATTATTACCCAAGGCGGTGATTTGGTGAATGTTGTACCAAGCGATGTAAGAATGGAAAGCTATGTACGAGCGGGCAATGTTCCAGCCATGATTGATGCCAATGAAAGAATTAATCAAGCATTAAAAGCTGGCGCAATGGCTGTTGGTGCAAATTGTGAAATTAAAGATTTACCAGGTTATTTACCGTTACATAATAATTCAACCCTTAATGATCTTTTAAAGCAAAACGCTGAAAATTTAATTGGTGAAGAAAACGTTTCAATCGCACCGCATATGACTGGAAGTACAGATACGGGTGATCTATCACATATTATGCCAGTAAGTCATCCTTGGATTGGTTCGGTTAGAGGGATTTTACATGGTAAAGATTACACCGTATTTGATGAAGAGATGGCTTATATACGCCCTGCTCAAATGATGGCTTGTACAATTATTGATCTACTATATGATGACGCTCAAACCGCTCAAACACTCATGACAAATTACAAACCTCTTATGACAAAAGAGGAATATTTAAAATTCCTATCTGGTTTTGACAAATAAAATTTAAAACTTGGCACAACCTTGTGCCAAGTTTTTGTTATACTACCCACTTCATTATCAACAACAATAATCACTTCATATGTTAACGCTTACCGATCAAGAATTATTTCGTTATGACAGGCAAATAACTTTGCAGGGTTTCGACATTGAAAAGCAGCAAATTTTAAAAAATAGTGCAGTATTAATTATTGGATTAGGGGGATTAGGTTGTTCTGTTTCTCTATATTTAGCTGCATCTGGCATTGGTAAGTTAACTTTAAATGATTTTGATACCATATCGGCTTCAAATTTAAATCGTCAGATTTTATATACCCATAAATCAATTAATCAAAATAAAGTTGATGTGGCTAAACACGCTTTAACCAATATAAATCCCAATATAGTGATTGAAACGGTTAATCAGCAACTAAAGGACAGCGATCTTATTTCACTTATTAAGCAACATAATATTGTTATTGACTGTACAGATAACTTAGTTACCCGTGAACAGATTAATCGCTGTTGTTTTCAAGAAAAGAAACCTTTAGTTTCAGGCGCTGCAATACGAATGGAAGGTTTGCTAAGTGTATTTACTTACCAACCTAACGAACCATGTTATCACTGTTTAAGTCGTCTATTTGGGAATGATCAGCTTACTTGTGTTGAAACCGGTGTTATGGCGCCTTTAGTTGGTATGTTTGGCTCAATGCAAGCCATAGAAGCAATAAAAATCCTTACTCATTATGGTCGCCCGTTATCAGGTCGATTATTGATGATTGATACAATGAACATGCAATTTAATCAATTTACTATATCTAAGCAGGCAAATTGCCCTGTCTGTGGTAATCACCAAACTGACCAATAAACAGTATGAAACAAAATAACCGAATTATTTTAGCTCCAATGGAGGGGGTTCTTGATTATCAAGTGAGACAAATTTTAACTGAGATTAATCAATTTGATTATTGTGTAACAGAATTTGTGCGAGTCACGCATCATCAATTATCCAACCGTACCTTTTATCGCCTTTGTCCTGAACTCCATAATGGTGGCAAAACTGCTTCAGGTACCCCTATTCGAGTGCAAATTCTTGGTCAATCACCACAATGGATGGCAGAAAATGCAGTAAAAGCGATTGAACTTGGTTCATTTGGTATTGATATTAATTTTGGTTGCCCCGCTAAAACCGTAGTTGGCAGTCAAGGAGGAGCTTATTTATTACAATATCCTGAACAAATTTTTAATATCGTTAGTCAAGTTCGACAAGCTATTGGTCGCTCAGAAATATTATCCGTTAAGATTCGCTTAGGTTGGTCAGATAAATCACATTGCTATGAAATCGCCAATGCAATTGAATGTGCTGGAGCTAATGAAATTGCAATTCATGGCAGAACCAAAGAGGATGGCTATAAAGCGGATAAAATTGATTGGCAAACAATAGCTAAAATCAAACAAAACCTAACAATTCCTGTAATTGCCAATGGTGAAATTTTCTCTATTGAAGATGCACAAACATGCATTGCTCAAAGTCAAACGCAAGACATTATGTTAGGACGTGGGATTTTAACTATCCCCAATCTAGCCAATATGATCCGCAACAAACAACCAGCCTTAAGTTGGTCGCAAGTGTTGGAAATTTTAATCCGCTATGCAAGTTCTTCTATTGATGATGTAAAACCGCTTTATCATTCTGCTCGCATTAAACAATGGCTTGCTTATTTAAGGCACTATTATGTAGAAGCATCTGAGATGTTACAAAATATTAGAACACTAAAATCGCAACAAGAGATATATACATTCTTAAAACAACAACAAATGTTAAAACCAATACTATAAATTAATCTGATATTTAATTGATGGATAAAAATAATACTTAGTCAATTTTCGAATCATTAAGCATGATAGAATAAATGATGTAGAGCCTAACAATATGATCACTATGGATGTTAGAGCTGTATTTTGTAATAACGCATGATTAATTAACCAATTGACTACTCTCCATAAAATAATATTTAAAATAAAAATAATGATATTTAAGGAGACGGCACACTTAATTATTCTATCCGTTTGTAATACAACAAACATTTGGGTAAACATATTTTTACTAACCAAAATAACAACTAATAAACTAAATAAATAACAAAAAATTGGTAAGAAAATATGCTTCCCAACTGAAATAAAATAGTAATTGTTGTGTACTAAAACATCTAAAATAAAAGAAGGAAAAGCAATTAAAATAAAAAAGAAAAATACTAAAAACAAAATAAAATGAATTTTAGTACTGTTGATTATAGTCAGTTCGAAAATCTGTTTATTTTTATCAAAATGATTATTTAATACTTTGATATAAAAATAGGTAAATAATCCTGCAAATAAGTAAAATAGACAGCTGGGGATAATACATAAGACTAAAATAAATAACCATGAAGCCACATTAATCATGTTTATTAATACATTATCAAAAATAGCTTCAGCTATCGCATTGATAAAATAGCTAATTGTACAAACAATAATGACATTAAAAATTAACAATGTAATATTTTTAAATGTCACTCGATGAACATTAACTCGATATAAACTGATCGCTGAGATACCGAATAACAATAAACATTCAGGGATTGAACGTAGTAATTGATATGGAGCAAGTTTATATAATATACCCCATAAGAATTTATAATCATGAAAAGTTGATATAAAGGTAATACCAAATTTAATAATAGAAATAAAAGCACTACAGAAAAAAAATAGTACAATAAAAATAAAAGGTAGCTTAAAAAAAGCTAATTTTTCCATTTTGATACTCAAAATCAGTCAATTCTCTCTTTTTAAAAAAACAATTTGATAACAACAAAAATTAAACTCAACGGTAATGTCCTATTGAGTCATTAAAAGGTCATATTGAGCTAAAATATGTTCACAATAATACCAAAGACTTTTTTAATCAACAATGATCATCAGAACTTATATTATTGATAATTAGTATAATACATTATATTTTTTAGATGATTACCTTAATAAGTAGCGCAATTTTTCGACGAATTATTATGTAAAACAGGATTAATGCTTCATCATTTAAAGTATGATGAAGCAAATTATAAGATAAGAATTTATTTGTATGCTTCAATCTAAGCGTTAAAGAGTGGAAAATCGGCTTGACCAGCAATGGATTTTAAACGTTGTTGGGCAGTAATAATATTTTCTCTCCACTGATTATCTTTCGCCCACATTTCAATCACTAATGGCGCACAATAATCAATAGATTTAAGTGTTCTAAATACTGCTGAAAAATCAACTTCACCCTCACCAATCACCAAATCTCTAAACTGTCCTGCATAATTGGGTTTTACTTTATAGGTATCTTTCAAATGAATTTGAACAATATGGTTACGACTTAATAATAGCTCAGTACTAACATCATAATTCCAACCGGATATGTTTCCCACATCAGGATATGCCATAAAATAAGGTGAATTTATCTCGGCTTTTAAAATTTCAAACTTACTCAGTGAATTTAGATAATTAGTATCCATAATTTCAACAGCTAACATAACACCTACTTTTTCTGCCTGTTTTGCACACCATTGCATACCGGCAATAAAGCGTTGATGGGTTTGTAAGTTAGCTGGCTCATAATAAACATCATACCCAGCAAGTTGAACCACTCTAACACCAAGTTTATAAGCAAGGGTAATAGCCTTACACATAATACTTTTAGCGTGTTCTCTGATCGTTGCATCAGCAGAACCAAACGGGTATTTGCGATGTGCACTAAGACATATTGAGTGAAAAAAAACGCCATTTTCTTCACATAGATGACGCAATGAATAGATTTCTTCATCAGACCAATCAAGCCTAGCTTGACGTTCATCAGACTCATCAATAGAAAGTTCGATAAAATCAAATCCTAAAGATTTTGCCTCTAGCATTTTTTGTTGCCAAGAAAGTGTATTAGGTAGTGCCTTTTCATAAATACCCATACATGGAGTTTGTCTGGTTATATTGATTGTATTATTTGTCATAATTTAGATCCGATAATATTAAGGTAAAAAAACTAACAGCCGATTTCCCGACTGTTAGTGCGCACCCCTACCAATATTTAGCAATCTGCTCTCTTAAGTCTTGAGCAGTTTTTTGACCATTTTCATTGGCTAAAGCTCGTCCAGCAATAAAAGCTTTCGTTTTAATACCCGCAAACAGATGAATATCTTCAGGGACAATACCGCCTGTTATTGATAGTTCCAAACCTAAATCAGAAAGTTGTCGCATTTTATTTAAATCTTCTTCACCCCAACCAACACCAGCTAATTCAGCATCACGAGATCGATGATAAATTGCCTGTTTGATACCCAGTTTTCGCCATGCTTTTGCATCATCAAAAGTCCAATGTCCATAAAGTTCGATTTGAATTTCACGCCCAAATTCATCAGCCACTTTTTTACAAGCTTCAATTGTTGCAATGTGAGCGGCAGCTGAAACAGTTAACCAATCAGCACCTGCCGAAAAAGCCATTTTTGCTAAAATAGCACCTCCATCAGTGGTTTTTAAATCACAAACTAAAATATGATTTGGATACTTTTCTCTTAAAGTTTTTACGCCATTAATACCTGCGCCAAAGGCAAGAATGGTTCCAACTTCAATAATATCTACAAATCCAGCTACGTTCTTGGCTACTGCTAAAGCTGGATCTAATTCTGTTTGATCTAATGCAATTTGTAATTTTGGTTTTGTCATTTTATTTCTCCCTTATAAATACTATTTTTGTCCGTAATAAGCATTTGCTCCATGCTTACGAAAATAGTGTTTATCAGATAAAGTTTGTTGAATTTTAATTGTTTTATTAAGTTGTCTGGTTGATATGGCCATCATGGCTACTTCTTCAAGAACCACAGCATTATGTACAGCATCCGAAGCGTTTTTTCCCCAACAAAATGGAGCGTGTCCAGAAATAACAGCTGCCGGCATCGCTGTAGGATCAATACCTCTTCGTTTAAACTCTTCAATGATGACCAAACCAGTGTTTTTTTCGTAATCAGTATTGATTTCGCTATCAGTTAAACGACGAGTACAAGGTACATCACCATAAAAATAGTCGGCATGAGTCGTACCCAAAGCTGGAACATCTAATTCAGCTTGCGCCCAAACTGTTGCGTAGCGAGAATGTGTATGAACAATACCACCAATATTTTCAAAGGCTTTATAAAGTTCTATATGGGTTGCAGTATCACTAGACGGATTTAATTTACCCTCAATAATTTCACCCGTTAATGACACGACCACAATATCGTCAATTTTCATGTTATTGTATTCAACACCTGAAGGTTTGATAGCAATAACACCTTTAGCGCGGTCGATTTCAGAAACATTACCCCAAGTAAAAGTGACTAAATGGTATTTAGGTAAGGTTAAGTTAGCCTGTAATACTCTTTCTTTTAATGCTTGATACATAAAATTAGTCTCCTAATAAAGCCTTATCAATAACAGCATAAACATCTTCTTTGCTATTACATGCTCTCAACTTATCAAGATCGATACCTGTTGGGCTGTCTTCGTCATCTAATATTTGCGTGACTTCCATTAAGCCTTGCATATGCTCATCTGAGGTACTGCCCGCTAAGGTAACTAACACATCAACAGGTTGCTCTTCACCTTCAAAATAGACTGGAGAATTTAATGTCACTAAAGCAAAAGCAGTGCGATTTACACCATCTTCCGGTCTGGCATGAGGCATCGCAAAATTTGGTGCAATAATAATGTAAGGTCCCATTGTTTTTACACAGTTAATAATCGCATCATAATAAGAAGGGTTAATCGCTTTGGAAGCAACAAGCATATCTGTACCTAATTTGATCGCCTCTTGCCAAGTTGATGCATCCGCTTTTAGTAAAATAGAGTTATTTTCAATTAATGATTCTTTCAATGCCATTGTTGTACTCCTTTTTTAATCAATTCGTTATTGAGCAAGCACTTTTTTAATAAGTTCAATAAGTTCTTCACCAAATGTATTTGGATTTAACATGTTTTGGACACCTAAAGCATGTTGTCCTTCATTAACTTCAATCTCGTTAATTAAATGTTTAGACGCCACAATAATGTCAATATTAGGTAACCGTGATTTGTAATCTGTCACCGCGCAAGAATCCATGACATTAGCAATGCCTTTCTTATCTAAATAATTAGCTATTTTCATTTTCATCATCATAGAAGAGCCTTGTCCGCTACCACATACAGCTAAGATTCGCACTGCTCGCCCTTCGCTTATTGCCACTTCATCCAATTTTTCAACAACATTTTCATTAACATCTTGATGAATATTATTTTGTTTTGGTTCAATTTTTGCGTTTGCTTCCTCTTGGCGTAATTGTTTAGCGGCAAAGAACATATACACTAAAGCCAATGCAATAATCAGATAGATAAATAAGTGGGAGTAAGATAAACCTTGTATAATAGGTGGGAATAATATCGCCCAGTCAGCCATCCCCATCCAAGAGTCAATTGGAGTGCCATTTTTTGCAAAGATATGAATGACCCAAGCTGAACCAAATACCTCAATCATTCCCATAACAAAACAGATTTTCATAACGGCTTTCCAACCACCAAAGTGATTAGCAAATACCCCAATTGTTGCGTTAGAGAAAAACATTGGTATAAAACCAGGAATGATCATAATTGGTGATTTAAATATAAGTAACAAGGCAATTGCTAAAAATTGTCCTAATGCCCCCCAAATAAAACCAAATACCATTGCATTTGGTGAAAAAGCATAAATTGCAGCACAATCAATGGCTAATACGGCATTAGGAATTAATTTTTCAGAAATACCTTTAAACGCTTCAGACAATTCAGCCACAAACATTCTGACCCCACCGACGATGACTTGTATTGCGACAGCGAATTTAAGACCTGTTTCTAAAATGTAAATTGTCCAATGGGTTGACCCTGCCATGGTTTGCAAATTATCCAAACCAAATGAAAGAAGGATGATGCCAAAAAAGAATGTCATCACAATCGCTGTTGCAGCGATACTATCGTGAAAAATATGTAACCATTTAGGTAATTTAAGATTATCAACTGAGTCATTTTTATCGCCCAATTTAGGTGCTAATTTAACAGCGATCCAAGACCCCAATTGTTGTTGATGACCAATTGAAAAACCCGCTCCTCCAGTAACAGATTCTGTAGATTTAAACATCATATTAGAAAATATTCCCCAATATAATGCAGTAATAATGGCGGAGTAGATTATTGTTTCCCACATACTGTAACCAAACAGAAAATAAAACAGGGCAATTAATCCCACTTGTTGGAACATAATATGACCTGTTAGCATAATGGTGCGAATACCTGTGATACGGCGAAAAATGACCAAAAGGATATTGATAGCCAATGCGAGTAATACGGCATAGCCTACCCAAGAATATTTATCACCCATATTATGTTCTACAGTCATCATAGAAGCATAAACATCAATAATCGATCCATTAATACCGTGATACTCAGCCAATTTGGCAATCACTGGCCTAAATGTTGAAACCAGTACACCAGAACCAACTTGTAACAACATAAAACCAACAATGGTTTTGATTGTTCCTTTCAAAATTGTAGTGATATCTTTGCGTAAAAGACAATAACCTAACATTGTTACTAAGCCGAGTAACAATGGTGCTTTAGTCATGACTTGACTATAAAAAATATAAAATACGTTATAGATTACTTCCATATGCCCCTCTCATTGGTTATGGGCTTTTTTAAATTTGAAGTTTATATCGTGCTTACAAAGCGATAATAAAACTTATCCTAATGCCCTTTTTATATAGTTGTTCACTGTCGAGTGAATCTTTGAGCTAAATTAACCCTATACTTTGTTAATCAAATTAAGATTGCTTGATTAACGCTTGTTATATTCTATAATCAAAATAAATCACACAATGATTATTTGTGATTATTTTGATGAAGATCACTTTTCTTTAAAATCAGAAACCATATCTGTGATCAACTTCACATAATAATGAAAAAAAACTACATCAATTTAAACCTATATTTATAATTATCAATAAATTAAATTAATATTGACAAATAAAAACAATAAGATAATTGACAATTTCAATAATGAAAATTATTATCAAAATAATCAAAAATGCTCAAATTGAAATAAGGGATTTTAATGAATGAATTAACGCGACATAACGAGATCGTCGCTTTGGTTAACGAGAAAGGTGAATTAAAAGTGACCGAATTAATCAGTCATTTTTCAATATCACCCGCTACTGCTCGAAGAGATATCACAAAATTAGATCAAGATGGTCGTGTCAAAAAAGTACGCAATGGCATTATACGTCTTGAAGAACAGAAACCAATTTGGGTTCCAATAGGTAATAACAATACTGATCACTATCACGAAAAGGCACGGATTGCGATTCGAGCAGCTAAGTTATGCGGTAGCGATGAAAATATAGTGATTAATTGTGGTTCAACGGCATTTTTATTAGGGCGAGAACTTTGTGGGAAAAAGGTATCAATCATCACTAATTATTTTCCTTTAGCGTGTTATTTAATTGAACATGATCATGAAAATGTGATCATTATGGGTGGATTATATAATAAAACACAAAATATCATACTCAATCCTATTGCAAGTATCACCGATTCTTATGCCGCAAAATGGATGTTTACCAGTGGAAAAACATTAACATCAACAGGTCTTTATAAAAGTGAAATTTTAAGTGCTGTTGCTGAACAACAGATATTAGAAAAAGCAGAAAAATTAGTCGTAGTGGTTGATAGCTCAAAGATCGATACCAAAGCAAACTCTGGCATGCTTTTTTGCCCAGTAAATAAAATTGATATTTTGATTACTGGGGCGCAAGCAAATAAGGAAGTAATTGAATGCATTAAAAAGCAAGGAGTTGAAGTGATATTAGTCTAACTATTAAATAAAAAAAGGAACATAGTATGAGTAAAGTAAATGAAATTACCCGAGATTCTTGGATTTTGAACACTTTTCCTGAATGGGGAACTTGGTTAAATGAAGAGATTGAAAACACCGTTGTGAAACCAAATACTTTCACCATGTGGTGGTTAGCTTGTACCGGGATTTGGTTAAAATCAGCAGGTAATACTAATATCTCTGTCGATTTTTGGTGCGGTACAGGAAAAAAAACACATGCTAATCCATTAATGAACAAACAGCATCAAATGATGCGCATGGGTGGTGTTCGTGAATTGCAACCTAATTTAAGAACCAGTCCATTTGTATTAGATCCATTCGCGATTAAGGAAATTGATGCAGTAATGGCAACCCATGATCATGCCGATCATATTGATGTCAATGTCGCTGCTGCTGTAATTCAAAATTGCTCTCCAAAAGTTAAATTTATTGGTCCAAAAGCTTGTGTTGAATTGTGGAAAAGTTGGGGAGTTCCAGAAGATCGTTGTATCGTTGCTAAAGTTGGCGAAACAATTGAAGTAGGTGATATTACAATTCGCGTTTTAGATTCTTTTGATAGAACATCACTGGTTACGTTACCAAAAGGTGTATCTTCTACCGATAAATCGATTCTAGATGGTATGAATGATCGTGCGGTTAACTATTTATTTGAAACTTCAGGAGGATCACTTTACCATTCAGGAGATTCCCATTACTCTAACTACTACGCCAAACATGGTAATGATTATAAAATTGATGTGGCTTTACTTTCTTATGGCGAAAATCCTCGTGGCGTTACCGATAAAATGACTTCGTCAGACATTTTACGTGCGGCTGAATCGCTTAATACCAAAGTGGTGATTCCATTCCATCATGATATATGGTCAAATTTCCAAAGTGATCCTCGTGAAATTGAAGTTCTTTGGGAAATGAAAAAAGATCGTCTTGAATATCAATTTAGACCATTTTTCTGGCAAGTTGGGGGTAAATATACATATCCTACTGATCAACATAAAATGCATTATCAGCATTATCGAGGATTTAGAGATATCTTTACTGATGAACCAGAATTGCCATATCGTTCATTCTTGTAAAAAGAATAGGAATTATTTAAACCTATCTATTTGATTGAACAATATAATATTATCAATTTAAAAATAATTTTAATCGATTGTTTTCATAAATAGCTGGACCGATAATTGTATCGGTCCATGATAATTAAATTAGATATTTATAAGAAAATAAAAATTAATTCTAAAATCATAAATGTCTAATTATTCATTAATGTTGAAATATCAGACCTAATCTCTAATTTGATTACATTTTTTACTGAAACGTTATGTTAACCTGAAACTTTTTGACAAAATTTTGTTAACTGTAATAATTGTTATCAATCAATACGTTTAATAAAATGTTTTATCTTAAAGCCCATTGCGATTAATGATGCAAAATAAATAATAATACCAGCTATGACTAACACCAGTAGTCTTCCAATACGCATTAACATCGATCCAGTTGACCAATCAGGTAATAGTTGCGCGCCAAACCATAAAACAACAGACATTAAAATAACAGCAATAATTACTTTAGCTAAAAAGTTATACCATCCCGGCTGTGGTTGATATAGTTGTTTTCTTCGTAATTGCCAGAATAATAACGCTGCATTAAAACAAGCTGCAAGACCAATTGAGAGTGAAAGTCCTGCATGCTGTAATGGCCCAATAAAAACAAGGTTCATCAGTTGCGTTAAAATTAAGGTAACAATTGCAATTTTGACGGGAGTTTTAATATCTTGTCGTGAATAAAAAGCAGGGGCTAATACTTTAATCAAAATCATGCCAAGTAAACCAACAGAATAAGCAACCAATGCTCGCTGAGTCATCAAGGCGTCATTTAAGGTAAATTGCCCATATTCAAATAAGGTTGATATAAGTGGACGAGATATAACACCTAAAGCAACAGTACTTGGTAATGCTAAAAGAAAACAGAGTCGCAATCCCCAATCTAGCAACTCTGAATATTGTTTATAATCACCTTTAGAAAAGCTTTTGGATAGTGAAGGTAATAGAATAGTGCCCAGTGCAACCCCTAGTACGCCAGCAGGAAATTCCATAAGTCGGTCGGCATAATACATCCACGATACAGAACCAGAAATAAGAAATGAAGCAAAAATCGTATTAATAATTAAAGAAATTTGTCCAACTGATACCCCTAAAATAGCAGGTGCCATCTGTTTTAATACTCGCCAAACGCCACTATCTTTAAAGTTAATTCTTGGTAAAACCAACATTCCAATTTTTTTTAAATAAGGAAGCTGATAAAGTAATTGTAAAATGCCTCCTACCCCAACTGATGCCGCGAGTGCTAATACTGGTGGATTAAAGTAAGGTGTCAAAAATAGCGTAAACGTAATCATGCTAATATTTAACAAGGTTGGAACAAAAGCTGGGACAGAAAAACGATTCCAAGTATTTAATATCGCTCCAACCAATGATGCAAGTGAAATAAAAAAGATATAAGGAAAGGTAATACGCAACATCGTTGTGGCAAGATCAAATTTATCACTCGATTCTTGCATAAATCCAGGCGCGGTTATCATAATAATAAAAGGAGCACACACTACGCCAATTAAGGTAACAATGGCTAATACTAAAGTTAATAAACCAGCGACATAAGCAACAAAAGTCCGCGTTGCTTCTATTCCTTGTTGATTCTTATATTCAGCTAAAATTGGTACAAAGGCTTGTGAAAATGCGCCCTCAGCAAAAATACGCCGCAATAAATTAGGGAGTTTAAAGGCAACAAAAAAGGCATCGGTAGCCATACCGGCACCAAAAAAGCGAGCAATGATAGCATCACGCACAAAACCTAATACACGAGATACCATGGTCATGGAACTTACTGTAGCTAAAGATTTTAAAAGATTCATTTATATAATACAGAGTCAAAAACCGACAATGTGGGATAGTCTACAAACTATTGCTTTAAATCACCATGCTTTTTTTAATAAAATAAGCTTTTGTGCAAACCGTCAGAATCAAACTGACGGATGATAATTTTAACGATCTTTTAATGAAATAAACGGCATAAGCTCACCAATATTTTTATAGGCCGGTCGAATTATGCGTCGATCATCAAAATTAAGTTCTTCAATTCGATGTGCACACCATCCAACGATTCGAGACATAGCAAATAGTGGTGTATAAACTTCTCTAGGTAAACCAATCATGTCATAAACAAAGCCTGAATAAAAATCAACATTGGCACATACTAGTTTTTTTGTTCTGGCATTTTTTCGATTAACAACAGCATTAATTGCCCTTTCTTCAAGCAGATTTAAGAAGTTATATTCTTTTTCTCGTCCTTTTTCTTTTGCTAGTTCATGTGCCATCTCTTTAAGTAATACGGCACGAGGATCCGATACAGTATAAACTGCGTGGCCGATACCATAAATCAACCCTTTTTTATCGAATACTTCTTTATTCAATATCCGCTGTAGATAGTTGTCAATTTCGTTTACATCCGCCCAGTTTTTTATTTGTTCTGCGAGATGTTTTAACATTTTACCAACTTGCAAATTAGCGCCGCCATGTAACGGTCCTTTTAATGAGCCAATACCTGCTGCAATTGATGAATAGGTATCAGTACCTGTTGAACTCGTGACACGAACGGTAAATGTTGAATTATTACCACCGCCATGTTCAGCATGAATAATCATAGCTAAATCAAGAACACGCACATCTAGATCAGTATATCCATCCGAGCCTTTCATCATATATAAAAAGTTTTCTGCTATTGAAAAATGTTCATGAGGATGGCGGATGTGCAATGATTTACCTTTAGCACTATGGCTCAACATATTGTAAGCATAAGCAATAATTGCAGGGAATTTAGCAATAAGGTCGATAGATTGACGCATAAGATTATCACGCGAAGTATCATCCGCTTGTGAATCATAGGTGTACATTTCTAGAACCGTTCTGGCCAAAATATTCATTATATCGTGGCCTTCGAGTTCCATAATGGCTATCTTTGTCTGTTTTTCCAATGCCATTGATTCACCAAGTAATCTAGAAAAGTCACAGAGTTCTTCTGTATCCGGTAACCTTCCTGATAAAAGTAGATAGATGGTTTCTTCAAAACCTGTGCGTTGTTCTTCTTGAGCATTGTGAACCAGATCTTCAATATCTATGCCTCGATATAATAATTTCCCTGGTATTGGTTCTAATGTGCCATCATCCAAATGTTGATAACCCAATACATCACCAATTTTAGTTAAGCCGACTAGGACGCCAGTGTGATCAGCATTGCGTAATCCACGTTTTACATTAAATTTTTCAAATAATTGTGATTGAATCTTACTGGTATTTTTGACAGTTTCAGATAGCTTATAAACTAAAAATTTTTCTTTCATTTGTAATTACTCCTTAATTTTATAAGTTATCTATTACTGCTTGAGTAAATTGAGTGGTTGATAAGGATTGTCCATTTTGCATAAAACGAGCTAAATCGTTTGTAGCTTTTCCTTGTTGAAATAAAGTTTCCATGGCTTTAGTAATCAGTTGACCAACTTCATGCCAGCCAAGATAATCAAACATCATAACACCAGAAAGTAATAGCGATGAGGGATTTGCTTGGTTCTGACCCGCTATATTAGGGGCTGTGCCATGTGTTGCTTCAAAAATGGCATGTCCAGTGAAATAATTAATGTTTGCACCGGGCGCTATACCAATACCACCAACCATGGCTGCCAGTTGATCTGATACATAATCACCGTTTAGATTTAATGTAGCGACGACGGAATAGTCTTGCGGATTTAATAAGGTATTTTGTAAAAATGCGTCACAAATCACGTCTTTTACAATCAATTTAGATGCTGATATAGCATCATTTAAAGCTTTATCTGCTGTGACCTTTCCATCTGCTTTTTGTATCTTCGCATATTGATTCATTGTAAAAACCGCATCAGTAAATTCTTTTTCAGCAAGTTCATATCCCCATTGTTTAAATCCTCCTTCAGTAAACTTCATAATATTCCCTTTATGAACTAAGGTAACTGAAGGCAGATTATGTTGTAATGCGTAGTTTATTGCAGATCTTATTAATCGTTCAGAGCCCTCTATTGAAACAGGTTTAACACCAAAAGATGAAGTTTTAGGGAAACGCACTTTTTTTACCCCCATTTGCTCAGATAAAAACTGATAAAATTTTTCAGCTTCTGGTGTTCCTTGCATCCATTCGATGCCAGCATAAATATCTTCAGTATTTTCTCGAAAAATAGTCATGT
Source organism: Gilliamella sp. B14384G12 (assembly GCF_016101825.1). Taxonomy (NCBI): domain Bacteria; kingdom Pseudomonadati; phylum Pseudomonadota; class Gammaproteobacteria; order Orbales; family Orbaceae; genus Gilliamella; species Gilliamella sp. B14384G12. The sequence continues at coordinate 384,458 of NZ_JACFPU010000002.1, forward strand.
TAACTTTTTCTGGATATTTTACAGGTGATTCAACACCTTTAAACCAGCGAACGGGTCGTAAGCATACATAAAGATCTAACTCTTGGCGAAGTGCAACATTAAGAGAACGAATGCCCCCACCAACGGGGGTTGTTAATGGCCCTTTTATGCCAATCAAATATTTTTTAAAAGCATTCATAGTCTCATCGGGCAGCCAATTACCATTCAAATTAAATGATTTTTCACCTGCAAGTACTTCGTGCCATTCAACTTTACGGTTACCTTGATAGGCTTTTTCTATCGCTTTATCAAAGATCTTATTCGCTGCCGCCCAAATTTCTTTACCAATACCATCACCTTCAATAAAAGGAATTATCGGGTTATCTGGTACAATGAGTTGTCCATTTTCAATCAAAACTTGCTGATTCATTTTATATTCCTCTTATTTGTGGTTTTCATTAAATTGTTCTTTCATTTTATTTAGGGCACTACCCGCTTTAAACCAATCTATTTGAGATTGATTATAAGTATGAGCAACAGCAAAAGAGTCAGTTGTACCATCATGATGATGAAGCGTTAATGTTAGATGTTTTTCAGGCACAAAATCAGTTAAACCAGTAATGCTAATCTGATCATCTTCGCGAATTTTGTCATAATCAGACTTATCAACAAATGTCAGTGCTAACATTCCTTGTTTTTTAAGATTGGTTTCATGAATTCGAGCAAATGATTTAACAACTATCGCTTTAACATTCAAGAAACGTGGCTCCATCGCAGCATGTTCTCGCGATGAACCTTCACCATAATTTTCTTCGGCAATTACTATTGAACCAACGCCTTGTGCTTTCAATTTGCGAGCTAATGCTGGAACTTCGATGTAATTTCCTGTTTGAGTATCTAACACTGAGTTACTTTTTTGATTAAAAGCATTAATAGCGCCGATCAACATATTATTTGAAATATTATCTAAATGACCGCGAAATTTTAGCCATTTACCAGCCATTGAAATATGATCTGTGGTACATTTTCCTGTCGCTTTAATTAACAACGGTTGCGATATAATGTCTTTTCCATCCCAAGGTGAAAAAGGTGCAAGTTGCTGTAACCGTTCAGAATTTGTAGCAATATGGACTTCCACTAAACTGCCATCAGCAATTGGAGCAACATAACCTGCATCATCTACCTCAAATCCACGTTTCGGTAATTCATCACCACTTGGCTTTTGAAGTTTGACTTTTTGTCCTTTATCGTTAATTAGGTTATCGGTTAATGGGTTAAAGCTTAATTTTCCAGCAATAGATAATGCCACTACAATTTCAGGAGAGCACACAAAAGCATAAGTGTTTGGGCTGCCGTCATTACGTTTAGCAAAGTTACGATTGAACGAGGTTACTATCGAATTTTTATGTTCATCGGCTACTTCATCACGGCGCCATTGTCCTATACAAGGTCCACAAGCATTTGCCATGATGGCCGCGCCAGCTTGTTCAAAATGATTTAATATACCATCTCGCTTGGAAGTATATTTTACTTGCTCGGATCCAGGATTAATAATTAATTTGGCTTTTACGGTGAGCCCTAATTGGTTAGCATTATTAATCACCGATGCAGCACGCATCATATCTTCATAGGAAGAGTTAGTACATGAACCAATCAATCCAACTTCCATATTATCTGGGTAATTATGTTCTTTAACTGCTGTTGCAAGTTGTGAGATTGGATAAGCCAAATCTGGCGTGAAAGGCCCATTTACATAAGGCTCAAGTTCGGAAAGGTTAATTTCAATTACTTGATCATAGTATTTTTCTGGTTGATCTAAAACAGCAGAATCTGGATTAAAACAGTCAACTAATTTATTCGCTAAATCAACTACCTCTTGGCGACCAGTTATCGCCAAGTAATCGGCAGATTTTTTACTATATGCAAATATGGATGTTGTAGCACCAACCTCTGCCCCCATATTACATATTGTTGCTTTTCCTGTTGCTGATAAAGATTGAGCGCCCTCACCAAAATACTCAATAATTGAATTTGTTGCACCTTTAACCGTTAAAATACCAGCAAGTTTTAAAATAACATCTTTAGGTGAGACCCAACCAGATAATTTACCAATCAATTTTACCCCAATAATTTTAGGCATTTTTAATTCCCATGGCATACCAGCCATGACATCTACAGCATCAGCTCCACCGACGCCAATAGCTATCATTGAAAGGCCTCCTGCATTTGGAGTATGTGAATCCGTACCTATCATCATCCCACCTGGAAAAGCATAATTTTCAAGAACAACTTGGTGAATGATGCCGGCATCAGGCTTCCAAAACCCAATACCATACTTGTTTGATACATCTCGTAGAAATTGATAGACCTCTTGATTATTACTTTCAGCAATAATTAAGTCATCATGAGCATTTTTATACGCTTGAATTAAGTGATCGCAATGAACTGTTGATGGTACAGCAACTCTATTTCTCCCAGAATTCATCAATTGTAAGAGCGCCATTTGGGCCGTTGCATCTTGCATAGCCACTCGGTCTGGCGCAAAATTAACATAATCTTCACCACGTTTATAATTTTTAAGCTCTTCTCCTGGTGCTAGATGTGCATAAAGAATTTTTTCTGTTAAGGTTAATGGTTTTCCGATTCTTTGCCGAATGAGGTCAATTTTTTGTGGATAGTGCTGATAGATATATTTAATTAAATCAATATCGAAAACCATGATAACCCCCACTGCGTGTATTATAATATTTCCTAAAGTGTTACGTTTAACTCAATTGAATATTTATGCTATTTTAGTGACTAAATATTCAATTAATATATCACTAAAAAATTTTTATGCAATTACATTGTTGTTAATAATAATTGAGCATAATTTGCATGAAAGATGAGCGCTGATATAGGCTATACTAACGAAATATGAATTAAGATGCATATCAAAGATATTTTAAAAATAACAAGTTATATAAATTATAGTAATGATGAGAGCGTTCAAATTAACTTAATGAAACAGAATAAAACTTAACTAACACTTGGTTTACCTACCGTATTGATATGTGCTAAATTGTCGGTCCGAACAACATATATACTTATTTTTTTATGAATCAAACTACAAATTCGTCACCGATCAGAACCGGCGGCTTTTTAAATACTATAGAACGAATTGGAAACAAAATCCCCGATGTCACTACACTTTTTTTCTTCGCTTTAATTATCTGTTTTGTTGCTTCATTATTACTTTCCTTTGTAAGCTTCGATTTTATAAATCCAGTAACTAAAGAAAAACTGGTGGTCATTAATATGCTAGCGCCTGATCATTTAGTAACATTTTTTACTAAAATGGTACCCAATTTTGTTAGTTTTCCACCACTAGGCATTACTATTGTTGCCACATTAGGTATAGGAATTGCCGAAAGTAGTGGCTATATTCATGTATTACTTAAAAAATTATTGGCTGTAACTCCCCAAAAATTAGTTACTCCGTCAGTTATCTTTGTCAGTATGGTTTGTCATATTGCGGCTGACTCTGCTTATGTTATTTTAATGCCAGTTTCGGCAATGATGTTTTATGCAACAGGTCGTCATCCTCTTGCAGGTATAGCGGCCTCATTTGCAGGATTAGCAGGTGGTTTTAGTTCAAGTTATACGCCATCAATCATCGATCCGATCATGCAAGGTTTTACTCAAAGTGCGGCACAAATTATCGATCCATCTTATCAAGTTAATGTTTTATGTAACTATTTTTTAAGTTTTGGCGGTACATTCTTTGTGTTAATTGCTTGTTGGTTTATAACAGATAAAATTGTTGAACCTCGCTTAAAAGCAACGATGCCACTAAATAACGATCTTGAACTTAATAATTTGGCTAATTCACCAGCTATTACACCTTTAGAAAATCGCGCTTTTAAAATCGCTTCTTGTGTATTTTTGATTATTGCTATTGGATTAGTATTGTTACTGTTACCTGAAAATTCTTTACTGCGTGCACCTGATGGTAGTTTAACCAGCAATCAAGCACCAATTATGCAAATCATTGTACCTTTATTATTTGTTTTTTTTGCTATTCCTGGTTTAATCCATGGCGTAATCACTGGCGCATTTAAATCATCACGTGATATTGTCAAATCAATGGAAAAGATTACTCAATCTCTTATTCCTTTTATTGTTTTTGCATTCTTTTGTGCACAGTTTTTATATGTCTTTTCACACTCCCAAATAGGGACATTGATTGCTATTGGTGGTGCTGAATTTTTAAAAGCCTTACATTTACCATCGGTTGTCACTATATTTGGTGTGATCATTTTAACTAGCATGTTAAATGTATTAATTACTTCTGCTTCGTCAAAATGGGCTATTTTAGCACCGATCTTTGTTCCTATGCTCATGTCTGTTGGTATTTCACCAGAACTAACACAAGCGGCCTATCGTATTAGCTCAGCAGTCAATGTTAGTACACCAATGTTTGCTTTCTATCCTTTAATCATTGCCTATTGTCAGCAGTATTGTAAAAATACTGGAGTGGGTACTTTAAGCTCTATGATGATCCCATATACTGCGGGCTTACTTATTGCTTTAACAATTAATTTACTGCTATTTTGGTTCCTAGGACTGCCTATCGGCTTTGATAGTGGTTATGTTTATCCACCCGTGAATCATTAGTCATCAATAAGGAGTCAAAATAATATGAATATTACCGAACAATTAGTTGAACGTTTCTTACGTTACGTTAGTATACCAAGTCAAAGTGCGATGGGGTGTGCACATGTTCCCTCTACATCAGGACAAACACAATTAGCCAATTTACTCAAACAAGAGTTAATTGATCTTAATCTTCAAGAAGTTCATCTTGATGAACACAGTATTGTCACTGCTAAGTTACCTGGAAATAATCCAAATGCGCCTAAAATTGGTTACGTCGCTCATCTTGATACAGTTGATGTCGCCTTATCGGATAAAATTAACCCACAACGAGTCACTTTTACGGGTGAAGATATTTTATTAAATAAAGATAAAAATATCTGGTTTAAAGTTGCTGAGCATCCTGAATTGAATAAATACATCAATGAAGAATTAATTGTTACTGATGGTACAAGTGTGCTGGGTGCCGATAATAAAGCTGCAATAGCTGTTGTTATGACAATGTTAGATCAATTACAAAAGCAAAATTGTACCTATGGTGATATTTATGTTGCTTTCGTACCTGATGAAGAGGTCGGTTTAAACGGCGCGAAAAAACTTGACTTGAATCGTTTTAAACCCGATTTTGCTTACACAATTGACTGTTGCGAATTAGGTGAAGTCGTTTATGAAACGTTTAATGCAGGTTCAGCAATTATTGAAATTGAAGGTGTAACTGCACACCCAATGTCAGCTAAAAATGTTTTAATCAACCCTATTGGTATTGCTAACGATATTATTAACTGTTTTGATAGTTTCGAAACGCCTGAACATACTGAAAATAAAGAAGGCTATTTCTGGTTTAACGATATTATTGGTAACCAAAGTACGACAACGTTAAAAATGAGTATCCGAGATTTTGATTTAGCTAAATATGAAGCACGTAAAACTTATATTCAAGAAGTGATAAGTTTTATAAGCCGTAAATATCCAAGAGCTAAAATCGAATGTCAAATAACCGATACTTATAGTAATATTGCTAATTATTTAGGTGAAGATAAGCGTTCAATTGATTTAATTTATCAATCATTTGAGCAATTAAATATTAAGGCAAATACAATTGCTATGCGTGGCGGAACAGATGGTTCAGCACTATCGGCAAGAGGCCTGACTACACCAAACTACTTTACTGGTGCACATAACTTTCATTCATGTTTCGAATTTTTACCGTTATCATCATTTGTAAAATCATTTGAAGTAACAATGAAAATTATTGAATTAGCAGCTAAAGTTTAAACATCATAAAAAAAGAGGGAATGCTATTCCCTCTTTACTGTAGCAACTTATTATTTATGCTTACTTTTTACGAATACATAAGTAGTTAACCGATTATCTTTAAATCCTAAAAACATTAATTAAGTATCATAATTTATAACTTGCAGTTAATAAAAAGGCTCGAGGTGTACCAGGCATACTACTTGAACGCCAATACTCTTTACCGAATAAATTAGTTATCGCTAAAGTCACATCAACGGATTGAGTTTGATAACCAATTGCCGCATTCCATGATGCATAACCAGGACGTTTAATCTGATTGTTATCATCGTTATACATTGAGCCCTTATAATTAACTTCCAGTTCAGTAAACCAATTTTCATAAGGCAAATAACGTACGTTTAAATAACCACTATGTTTGGCTGTATTGGATAAATATTTGCCTTTGTTAGCAGGTGTTTTTTTATCTTTATGAACTTTTGCTTGCTGATAGCCAATACCGCTATTGATGTACCAATTATTGCTCAATTTTCCTATTACGCTTAATTCTATACCTTGGCTTCTATCACTGCCTCTAACTTGCCAATTATAAGGATCGTTAACTGCATCGGGTTGATAACGAATATTATAAAGCTCAAGGTCGTAAAGCGCGATTTGAGAGGAAAGCTTGTCATTAAGCCAATCGCTTTTGACACCAACTTCATATTGACGAGAATATTGAGGTTTGTCATCGTAAACAGTCTTAGAGTCTGTCGCAAGTGTGATTAAACCACGTCCCCCATATGGCGCAAAATTTTTACTATACGAAGCATAAAAACTTTGGGATTCTATCGGCTGCCAAATTAATCCGAACCGAGGACTTAGAGAGTGTCCATCATATGACCGATTTTGATGATTCAATTTATTATCCGATGCAAACTCATAATTATCATAACGTAATCCTGCAAGTAATTTCCACTGCTCTGTAAAACTGATTAGGTCTTGCCAATATACCCCTTTGGATGTAGCTTTATGATTAGTCTTAGTACTTAATTTGTTATATCGAGGTTTTTTTGAGTTCCAATGAGGATGATATGGATCAACTGCTTCCGGATATTGGCTAGTTAAAGCTAATCTAGGTTCTCGTTTTTCAATATTATATTCAAACCCTATTAACATATCATGAGAAATACTCGCCGTATTAAACTTACCCACTAAATCAAGGGTATTACTATAAGTTTTATTCGATGTTTCTTGCCAAGCTCGACGGAATTTTAATTTACCTTTGTAGTCGCAAGGTGCGCGATTACTAAGTTTACCACTTAAATCACAATAATTACCTGCATAAAGATGATCGAAATTCTGATCAGCTTTACGATATAGATTAGTTAGCTTGATAGACCAGTCATGATTAAATTCATATCCCATAACTGAACGTAATGAATTAAAATTATCTTTTACATAGTCATCAGGGTGAGCATAAGCTGTTTTAATTGAGACACCTTTAGGTAGGTTATAATAGGCTGGCGCCCTATCTGGCTTACGCCATAATTTATCATGAGTATATTGTACTAACCAATTAAATCCAGCCAAATTATCATACAATATACTTGGTGAAACCATTGTATCGCGTTGTTTTATTCCTTTACGAAAACTCTTTTCTGATTGATGATCAATTGTCATGCGTATAGCAATATTATCATGTAAAACATGATTTATATCTACCATTCCGCCGTATTTATCCCAAGATCCCCCTCTCAAACTTAACGTAGTGGGTGAATCAAAGTTTGCTTGTTTACTAATCATATTTATCATTCCGCCACCTGAGCCTCTGCCATAAAGTACTGAGGCGGGTCCTTTTAACACTTCAATTCGCTCAATATTAGCGGTGCTTTGTCTAACTTGTCCACTCGCGCGAACACCATCACGATAAATATCACCAGAGCTGGCGGAAAAACCTCGGATTTTGATACCTTCGTCTCGCATATCATAAGTTGCATCTACCCCAGGTAATTTATTTACAATGACACTAAAATCATTTTGCCCATAAATTTTCTCTTGTTGAAGATCAACCGAATTAATAGTTTGAGGAATATCCTTTATATAAAAGGATGATTTAGTTGCTGTTGATGATTTTTTTATTCGCTGATCATTATTATCCTTAATTGTTGCGACAACTTTCATAGTTTCAATATCATGATCATCATTAACTTTTTCTTGAGCATAAGCGATAAAAGCGGTAGAGCTTAATAAGCAAGGTAAGAATACTTGATTAACTAATTTCATTATTTTTCCTATTATTTGTTGTGTTATTTGATAAATGCTAAAACAACATCAATAATGATAATGATTATTATTCGCACACACAACTTATTTTATGTTTTTCAGCTCTGTAAAATAGGTTTTTAATTATATTTTTTTGAAATATATTAATATTATTAAATATAAGTAAGGCTATTTTGTTAAATTAAGAAAGGATGAATGAAGATGATAGGAACTAATTTTGATTATTCGATACTTTTTGTACTTAATTAATCTCTGTGGAATTAAAAATATGTGTTATTCAAATTTATTAAAAATAAATTTTGACTAACATTAATGTTTTTTATCAAGTTAAGTGTATTAAGTTGAGACAGCTTTTATGATTTCAAAATGAAGAGAGAAGGTGGTGGGTCGTGAGCGATTCGAACGCTCGACAAACGGATTAAAAGTCCGCTGCTCTACCGACTGAGCTAACAACCCATATTGAACGAAATCTTTATGCTTAATAACTAGCGCTACAAGCGATTTCGGGTTGCTATAATACTTATAATTGCTAAGCAGCGCAACCCTTTTATTAGTATTTTAATTCAATAGCTGGTTATTTATACATTTTATTTAAGCGATGCTAATTTTTGCTTCGCAAGATCAACAACCTGTTTATCTTTAGCATATTTACTTATAACTTGTTGAAAAACAGTTTTAGCATTCTTTTTATCACCTTTATCCAATAAGATAGCTCCTACTTTATAAAGGCTATCTGCTGCTTTGGAAGAAGATGGATAATTTTTTACAACAGTAGCATAATAAAATGAAGCCTCATCGTTCTTTCCTTCCTTATAATAAAGTTGACCCAACCAATAATTAGCATTGGCTAAATAAGATGATTTTGGGTAATTCTTTATAAACTTTTGAAAGGCAGCTATTGTATCAGCATTTTGTTTATCATCATTAATAAATTGTACAATGAAATCATAATCAATTTTATCATTACCAGAATTTGTCCAACTTTGTAAATCTGATGGTGGTTGGTCATCAGTAGCAGAAGGTGGTAAAGATATACCCTCTCTGGATGAATTAGTATTAGAAGAGAGTCCTGAACCATTAACCAATTGCTGAAGAATCATTTTTTGACGTTCTATGGTCTGATTAAGCTGGTATTGAGTTTCTTCTAGTTGACCACGAAGTGTATCGACATCAGCTTGTAATTCAGTAATTTTCTGTTGACTTTCAACTAATAATTGACCTTGTGCTTGAATCGTTCTTTCTAAATCTGAACTTCTTGCAGCACAACCATAACTGTTAAATAGAAGAAATAAGAACAATATCAGTGCTTTTTTATACATATTATTATACTCAGCGTGAACTTGATAAATAAACGGCTGCATAAACAGCCGTTAAATAAACTAATTAGAAACCAGAGTATGTTATTACTGCACGACGGTTTCTAGAATAAGCTTCTTCGTCATGTCCTAATACAGCTGGTTTTTCTTTACCATAAGATACGATGTCCATTTGTCCGCCAGGAACACCATTACCTTGTAGATATGATTTAACTGCGCTCGCACGACGTTCACCTAATGCAATATTGTATTCTGGCGTACCACGTTCATCAGCATGACCTTCAATTACGACTTTAATATCTGGATTTGCACGCATGAAAACTGCATGATCATCTAATAATGTTGCAAACTCTTGTTTAACATTATATCTATCAAAATCAAAATATACGATGTTGATTTGTTGTAATTTACGAATTTGCTCTAAAACTCTTTGGGATGCATTAACGGTTGTAGTCCCACCTTGGTCAGTAGTGGTATTGTTTGATGAACATGCAGTAACTGCCATTAGTGGTAAAGCAACCGCAGCTACTTTAAGAAAATTAGAAAATTGCATTGTATTAACTCCTTTGTGTTTTAAAAAATATTACTTATATATTATATCTCTTACTAATTATAAAAATAACACAATTTATCAATTAGAAATTATAGCGTTATATATTATAACGCTATTACCTTTTGTACAATTTTAATATTCAGAATATAGAATAAATTTCAATCCTTTATTTATAAATATGGTGACCAAGCAGGAAATTTTACTTGCCCATCAGTAGCAGGTAGTCTAGCTTTAAAATTACCATCGGTTGAAACAAGATTCAAAATTGTGCCTAATCCTTGTGTTGAACTATAAATAATCATAGTTCCATTAGGTGCTATGCTTGGTGTTTCATCCAAAAATGAATCCGTCAATCGTTGATAAGTATTTGTTTCTGTATCATAACGTGTAATATGCTGTTCACCGTTATTTGTCGAAATCATTGCAATAAAAGAACCATCAGGAGCAACACGGGCATTTTGATTTTGTGTATTATCCCATGTTAAACGTTGGGTGCTTCCATCATTTATATTAATAGTATAAAGTTGAGGGCGACCAGCTTGGTCAGAAGTATAAACAATTGTTTGGCTATCTGGCATCCATGATGGCTCAGTATCATTGCTACGACCTGATGTAATTTGAGTTAATTTCTTTGAGTTTAAATCCATCATATATAAATTTAAACTTCCATCTTTGGATAATGCAAAAGCTAATTTACTGCCATCAGGAGAAAAAGCAGGGGCACCATTATGTTTTGGGAAAGCAGCAATTGTTTGAACAGCGCCGGTTTCTAATGATTTTACAACTAATGATGAACGACCACCTTCAAAAGTTACATAAGCAAGTTTTTTGCCATCCGGTGACCATGTAGGCGACATTAATGGTTCTTTAGAACGGTGGACAGTCATTTGATCATACCCATCGTAATCAGACACCCTTAATTCGTGTGTAAAAGGTCCCCTAGTAGTTTTAACCACATAAGCAATACGTGTTCTAAAAGCACCTTTTATGCCTGTTAGTGACTCAAAAATTTCATCACTTGCAGTATGCGCTGCATAACGAATCCAACGTTTATCAATCGAATATTGATTTTGTGCTAAAACTGCACCTGGACGAGTAACGGTATCAATTAATTGATAATTAATTAAATATTTCCCGGAAGCATCAGGTTGAATGGAACCAACAACCACAGCTGAAACACCAAGTTGATCCCAAACAGCAGGAGTAACTTCTGAAGCAGTGGTTGGCTTTTGTGGCATATTATTAACATCAATAGGATTAAATTTACCACTATTGCGTAAATCTGAAGCAACTATATCCTCAATATTTTGTGGAGGCTCACCCGATCCTGTCCACTTAAAAGGTACAACTGCTATCGGTTTGGCAGAACTAACGCCATCGGTGATAATAATGCGAACATCTGCATTAGCAATCATTGTATGAAATAAAACAGATAAAGTTATCAAAAAGCGACAAGCAAATTTGATCATCTTAAATTCCTTAATAAAAGCGAAATAAATTACATTAAAATCAATGCAAATTACAAACAACGCGATTGAAATATCTTTGGAGTTTAATATTTTATCACTAATTAATTAGCGCCACATATTAAACTTTATAAAAGATAAATACTTTTATCCCCCCCAAAAAGATATCCGATATCGCGTAACAAGTCTAGTCACTTCAAAGCAAAATATTTCAATTTACTTTTTGCTACATTCCAATAATTAGCTTTTCAGTTGGTAAACACTAATTAATTGAAAAATTGGTATGTACATTTATCTGAGTTGATGATGGTTTAAAGAAAGAAAATAGATGTTATTTATACAAATTTTAACTTAATTGAGCTTTCAATATTATGTTAACTTACATCGACTATTTTAGGTAATTACTCACATAAAAATAAACAATTCATTATTTTTGACATTGTTCACAATAAAACGTATTACGTTGTCCTATTCTTTGTGATTTTATTTCTGCATTACAAATATAGCATTTTTCACCGCCTCTACCATAAACTTGAAGTTCTTGAGCGAAATAGCCTGGTTTTCCATCTGATTGCAGAAAATCTTTAAGCGTGGTACCACCTTGTGTAATTGATTTAGTAAGTACTTGCTTAATAGCATTAACTAATCTCTCAAATTCCACTAATTGTATAGAATTGACTTTTCGATTGGGATTAATTTTTGCCATGAACAATGATTCTGAAGCATAAATATTGCCAACGCCAACCACAATATGATTATCCATAATCCAACTTTTAATGGGTATTTGTCGATTTTTTGCTTTTTCAAATAAATAGTTTGCTGAAAACTCATCACTCAAAGGTTCTGGTCCCAAATGTTGCAATTGGAATACATCATCGAGTGAATTAGCCCAAAGCCAAGATCCAAAACGTCTTGGGTCTGTGTAACGTAATATCACACCATTTTCTAAAACCAAATCAATATGGTCATGTTTTTCAGCTTCTTGATGATTTTTTAAAATGCGTAAACTACCTGACATTCCTAAATGAATTACTATCCAGTTATAAGACAATTGTAACAACAGATATTTCGCACGTCTTTGAATATCTAAAATAACTTGTCCTTGAGCATTCTTAATTGCATCATCAACTGGCCAACGCAATTTAGGCTGTCGAACAATTATTTGTTTAATAGTCTGACCTTTTAAATAAGGTAAAATACCACGACGACTTGTTTCGACTTCTGGTAATTCAGGCATAGAGTCCTACTTAGTTATTTAACATTTCAGATACCCAAGACGGTGCCGATTTATCTGACACCGATTGGTTACCGCCAGAACACAAACCTTGGGGATTAGCGGTCCATACAGGCAAAGTACGAACACCACTTCCACCACATTGCCACTGACCATTGCTATCAATTGGCATCATAAAAATATTTTGTGGCATAGGCAGTACTAATTTCTTAGGTGGATTATTCTGTAAATATTCACTATAAATTTTTAGCGCTCCCGTTGCTCCTGTTAATTTCATAGGAGAATGGTCATCAAGCCCAATCCAGATGACAGCAACATTTTTACCATCAATTCCTGTAAACCAACTATCTCGTGAATCGTTACTTGTCCCAGTTTTAGCAGCGAGTTTAAATGGTCCATATTTGGATTTTAATGAACGCGATGTACCTGATTCAACAACCTGCTGCATTGCATAAGTTGTTAAATAAGCGGACTGTGCTGACACAGCTTGTAGTTGCTGTGGATAACTTTGATAAACCAACTTTCCTTTATCCGTTAATACATATCGGAGAATAGTTAATGGCGAACGTTGGCCATTATTAGTAATAGTTTGAAACATTTGTGCTGTTTCTAATGGCGTTAATTCTAAAGCTCCAAGTAATCTTGATGGTAAATTAGGTATGCGATCTGCTGGTACACCTAATGCTTCTAAAGTATTTTTACTCGCATCAAGTCCTAATTCCATTCCTAGATTAACAGTCGGTACATTAAGTGAGAGCGCTAAAGCATCCACCAACATAACACGATCACGATATTTCCGATCAAAATTTTTCGGTTGCCAATAGCTTCCATTATCGACTTTAATTGACAGTGGATTATCATTAAGCCAACTATTTAGTTGATAATTATCTGGTTGCCCTAACGCAGTCAAATAGGTTGAAGGTTTAGCTAAAGACCCAATTGATCGTCTTGTTAACCATGCTCGATTGTAACCAGGATAACGTGGTTCAGCACTACCTATAATTGACCGTATTTCACCCGTTTCCCGACTAACAATGACCATTGCAGTTTGTAAATCTTTGTTCGTAGATTTACGTAATGATTCTATTTGATTGGTTACTGCTTGTTCGGCAGCTGCCTGAGCAACTGGATCAAAAGTAGTGAAGATCTTCATTCCTGACAGATGATCAGCTTTATCTCCTAACTGCTTTCTCAGTTCACTGCGTACAACTTGCATAAATGCAGGTTGAGGAGAAATGACGCCTCCTTTAGGTAATACAGAGAGTGGGCGCTGACTTAATAAGTTATATAACTCTTCATCAATAATACCTTGTTGTTGAGTAAGTTTTAAAACAATATTACGACGCTCAAGAACTTGTTTTGGTTGTGTCCAAGGATTATAAAGTGATGCGCCTTTTACCATTCCAACTAAAACAGCTTGCTGATCTAATGTAAGCTCATTAACAGGACGTCCAAAATAATACAGGCTAGCCAGCGGAAAACCATGAATCTCTTCACTACCTGCTTGTCCAAAATAGACTTCATTTAGATATAATTCTAAGATTCTTTCTTTGCTATATCGGGCATCTAAAATCAATGCCATATAAGCTTCGCGGATCTTTCTACTTAAGCTACGTTCATTAGTCAAAAAAAGATTTTTTACTGTTTGTTGCGTTAAGGTACTACCACCTTCCGTACGACCAGTCGTTAAATTAACAAAAATCGCACGTCCAATAGAGTATAAACTCACTCCATAATGATTATAAAAACGTTTATCTTCGGTGGCTATTAATGTTTGTATGAGTGAATCAGGAAATTCTTTTAACGGCACAAATAATCGCTGCTCGCCATTAGGAGAATGCAGCATAGTAATTAATTTAGGATCAATGCGTAGTAATCCAAAATCACGACCGGTATCTAAATTAGTGATACGATCAATATGATTTTCATAAAATGAAATTTTGACACGAAACGCTTTTTCTTCACCATCAGGGAAAGTAAAAGGTCGACGATAAATTTGTACTGTATCGTTAGTAACAATAAATTCGCCAGGGCGCGTTGCTTTGGTGTCTTGCTGTCGATATTGAGCCCCAACTAACATAGTGACTACATCACTTAAACTGTATTCACTATCTGGTTCAAGATCAATAATTTGACCATAAACTGCAGCTGGCAGTTCCCAAACATTACCATCAATACGTTCTTTGATTTGCTGGTCAAGATAGATACCATAAATTATAGCTACAGCAGCAAAAACTAGAAAGACTTTAAACAGAAACGACCAAAGCCGTCGCCATAAAGTCTTTTTCTTAACCTTTTTAGCGGATCGTTTTTTATTTGTTTTGGTTGTTTTTGTTGATTTATTCAAGCTACACCTAACATTTATTATTCAATCAAAATTAACCTTATAATAACATAATTTCTTAAGGATACCTTAACCTTCTTTTCGTTAAAAAGTTTCAGGAAATGGGTACGTTTTAGTATAAAATTAACCTTTAATTTTTTAAAAATTTAGCTGCGGGCGAATATCTTTAACTTTTGACAAAAATGCTTTTTTTGATTTACCAGTTAACCCTTCTGAAATAGGTAAACTTGCCGTTAAAGGATTAACAGGTTTATTATTAATATGTAACTCAAAGTGTAGATGAGGGCCTGTCGATCGCCCTGTATTGCCTGATAGGCCAATCTTATCACCTTGCTTAACTTGCTGACCAGGTTTTACCAATATTTTATCCAGATGCATATATGTTGTCATATACTGACGACCATGACGAATAGCAATATAGTTACCCGCAGAACCACTATACTTGGCAATAACCACTTCACCATTACCTACTGATAA
Organism: Gilliamella sp. B14384G12; assembly: GCF_016101825.1. NCBI lineage: Bacteria > Pseudomonadati > Pseudomonadota > Gammaproteobacteria > Orbales > Orbaceae > Gilliamella > Gilliamella sp. B14384G12. Next base: position 399,981 of record NZ_JACFPU010000002.1, read on the forward strand.
AACAGGTGTTCCTCGGGATACGGCAAAGTCAACTCCATTATGAGGTGTAACAACACCAGTAACAGGATTTAAACGACGTGGGTTAAATCCTGACGATACACGAGCCTGTTTTTCAAGAGGATATCGAAAAAAACTTTGTGATAAGCTGCCGCCGTTAATATCATAGTATTGACCATCATCAGCTAAAATAGCATAATAATCTTTGCTACCATTTCTAATGCGAACACCGATTAATTGACTATTAGACAAGCGCTTACCATGTACTTCACGCGATAAAATTACCGAGAATTTGTCACCAACTTTTAAACGACGAAAATCTAAGCGCCATTGTAAGGCTCGAGTGATAACACCAATTTCACTACTCGTTAATCCACTTTTACGCGCATCAGCAATGAAACTGTTTTTTATATCCCCCTTTATAACTACTTCCTGTGGTATCACTTCTACAGTTTCAGAGCTTTCGATAAATTTATTGCCTGATTTTTCGTAAATTCTGATATTGTTACTGGATATTATCCAACTAAAACTTTGTAAATTATTGGAATCATCAGTCGTCCAACTAACTTGTTGACCAATTCTTAAATTGGCTAGCTGTTTAAAGTTAGTTGTTAATTGGTAAACATCCCTTCTATTGACGTTATACCTTAGTAAAATATCATGTAGAGTATCACCACGTGCAACAGTATATTGCACAGTATTACCCTTATCTTCAATAATGTCATCTAGCTCATCTTTAACTATTTCATCCTCAGGAACATCTGATGATTCAGTAACTTGATCTGTTTTTGACTTACCGCCAACAACTTCAATTCGACCATCTCCAACAATAACTGGAGAATTAATATTATCTATTACTGTCGTTTCAACTTGAGGAGTCAAAGGAACATATACCGTGCGATCCAAATTAAGTGGTCGCCATAATACGGTAAATGAGATAACCACAAGAAGAACACCTAATAGTGAAAAATAGGGAAAATTAGATTTATTCTTTTCAATATTAGGGGATTTAATCTTACTTGCCAAAATTAACCTTAACTATTTATTATCTACATTACTTTTTATCTAAACAATCCAACAGTTGCTGTGTTAATCTTAATAAAAATTGTGAATAGGCATTTTTGGATAAAGTGATATCTGTACCCAAGGGATTCAATTCGCCAATACGAACATCTGTTCCATTCACTATTTTTTCAATAACTGCAGGGCTAAACTGTGGCTCTCTAAATACACATACTGCTTGATGTTCTTTTAATTCTCGTTTGATAGCATAAACAGTTTGAACACCTGGCTGTACTGCTGGATTTATGGTAAAACTACCTAGATTTTTTAATCCGAACTGTGATTCAAAATACCCATAGGCATCATGAAAAACAAAATATCCGCTATTTTGTACGTTAATCAGTTTTTTTGCAATGTTTTGTTCTGTTTCAGCTAGTTTAACGGTGAATTCGTTTAAATTTTCATCAATAATATCTTTTTTGTTGGGATATATACTAATAAGTTTATCATGTACTGCTTGAGCAATCTCTTTGGCTATTTTTGGGGAAAGCCAAATATGCTCATCGAATTCACCATGATGATCATGATCAGAATCATTATTATGAGTATGGGTTTCATGTTGATCATGATTATTTGTACTGGTTCGTAGTAAACTTTTAATGGTAGGTATATCCATTAATTCTATTTGTTTGTCCTTATCAATATTTTTTAAAATGGTAGGCATGAATGTTTCCAAGTCCTCACCAACCCAAATAATCAATTCTGCGGTTTTTATTTTAGCTAAATCCGATGGTTTTAAAGAATATGTGTGCGGAGAAGTTCCATCAGGCAATAAAATATCAGTATTTGTTACACCATCAGAAATCGCTTGAGTTATAAAAGCAATAGGTTTTACAGAGGAAATAATGTTTGCATTAGCATCTAAAATAAACCCACTAATAATGAGCAATGGACTTAGCATTTTTAAGAATCGCAATAATCGATTAGATTTAATTCGTGCATTTTTTTTCACATTATTATCCTATGTTTATAAAATATGGTAGAATAGATCACATTATTGTTATAGTATAACATAACATATAGGTGAGCAAGGACTTACGTTAATATGACTCAGCTAATTTCGCTAAATAATGTTTCGGTTGAAATAAAACATCAAAAAATAATACATAATGTTTCGTTATCAATTAGCACAAATCAAATTGTAACGTTACTTGGTCCAAATGGTGCTGGTAAATCAACATTAGTTAAAGTTATTTTGGGATTAATGACTTATACATCAGGAAAGATCACTCGTTTAGCTAACTTAACAATTGGTTATGTTCCACAATCCATCAAACTTAATCCGACCTTACCCATTACTGTAAAGCGTTTTATGTGTTTGAATAAACAATTAAATAGTAAAAATGTTCTAAACATCCTATCTTTGGTAAAAGCAGAATATTTAATTGACAAATCAATGCATCAACTATCTGGCGGTGAACTGCAAAGAGTGCTACTTGCTCAGGCTTTAGCTAAACGCCCCCAATTATTAATCCTAGATGAACCGACGCAGGGGGTAGATGTTAATGGACAGGTTTTATTATATGATTTAATTAGTAATGCGAAAACACAGTTTAATTGTGGTGTTTTAATGGTTTCACATGATCTACATTTGGTAATGGCTAAAACAGATGAAGTCATCTGCTTAAATCATCATATTTGTTGTTCAGGAACGCCAGCTAGTGTCTCAAATGATCCAGAATTTATTTCTCTTTTTGGTCAACAAGGTGCATCTCAAATCGCTGTTTATAAACATCATCACAATCATCAACATGATTTATGTAAACACACTAATGAACAGAAAAATAATTAAATAATCTTACCTAAAATTGGAAAAAAAGATAATGATTGAGTTACTATTACCATCTTTATTAGCGGGTTTATTTTTAACTACAGTAACAGGTCCGTTAGGTACATTTGTTGTATGGAGAAGGATGTCATATTTTGGTGATACTTTATCACATGCAGCTTTACTCGGTATTGCATTTGGTTTTCTACTCAACATAAATTTGTTTTATGCTGTTATTTTTATAACACTTTTACTTGCTATAGGATTACTTTGGCTGGAATCTCAAAAGCAATTGCCAATTGATACCTTACTTGGTATTTTGGCTCACAGTGCATTATCACTAGGCCTAGTAGTTATTAGCTTAATGAAGAATATACGTATTGACTTGATGGGATACTTATTTGGCGATCTTCTATCTGTAACATATTCTGATCTTTTTCAAATTATTATTTGTGTAATGCTTATTGGCACTTTACTACTTTGGCAATGGAATAATTTTTTATTCATTACTGTTAGTGAAGAATTAGCATTTAGTAACGGTATTAATATACAATTCACAAAATTGCTTTTAACTCTATTATTAGCGTTTACAATAGGAATAGCAATGAAATTTGTAGGCGCACTGATTATCACATCGCTACTTATTATTCCTGCTGCAACAGCCAAATATTATTCAAAAACACCTGAATCTATGGCATTAATAGCAATAATTATCGGTATGTTATCTATTATTGGAGGATTATTATTTTCATTCATTTACGATACCCCGACAGGTCCATCCGTTGTATTAAGTAACACGTGTCTATTTTTTATATCATTATTTATTTCGAGATACTTGATTAGTGAAAAAGAGTAAATAACAGAAAAAATATCATATTTATTGCGAACAAAAACGCATAAATTTAATAATGAGATTTATGCATGACTTATTTATAAATAAAGTGATAATAAATTTAAATGTTAAAGATTAAAATTATGTCACTTGCAACTATTTTCACTCGCGCATCCATTGGAATACAAGCTCCACAAATAAATGTAGAAGTTCATATTAGTAATGGTTTACCTGGTTTTGTCCTAGTTGGTCTTCCTGAAGCAACTGTCAAAGAAGCAAAAGATCGTGTTAGAAGTGCAATCATTAATAGTGGATTTACTTTTCCTGCAAAAAAAATAACTGTCAATTTGTCACCAGCCGATCTCCCAAAAGAAGGCAGTCGTTTTGATTTACCTATTGCTATTGCAATTCTTGCTGCAACACAACAAATTCCCTCTAATAATTTATCTAAATATGAATTTTTAGGAGAGCTTGCTTTATCTGGAGAAATTAGAGCAGTTAAAGGTGCTATACCCGCTGCACTTTCATCCCAAAAAAAGCAGCGTTCGCTAATAATATCAGCAGAGAATCAATCAGAAATATCTTTAATACACCAAGGAAATACATTAATCACAAATAATTTAGTCGAGGTATGTCAACATTTGACACAAGAAATAAGCTTACCGTTAGTAGCTTATAGAGAATACCATAATGGTAATGGTACGTTAGCTAATTTGCAGGATATTATTGGGCAAGAGCATGCTAAAAGAGCATTGGAAATAGCGGCCGCTGGAGGTCATAATTTATTATTAATAGGCCCGCCTGGGACAGGTAAAACAATGTTAGCAACGCGGTTAACATCATTACTACCTCCATTATCTGATGCAGAAGCACTAGAAAGTGCAGCAATTACTAGTTTGGTTAGTTCAAATGGATCAATTCAAAATTGGCGTAAACGCCCTTTCAGATCGCCTCATCATAGTGCTTCAATTGCAGCATTGGTTGGAGGGGGATCAATACCTAAACCTGGTGAAATATCACTAGCTCATAATGGAGTGTTGTTTTTAGATGAACTTCCTGAATTTAATCGTAAAGTCCTTGATGCGTTAAGAGAACCTATTGAATCAGGTGAAATCATTATTTCAAGAGCAAATGCTAAAATAAAATTTCCAGCTAGGTTTCAACTTATAGCAGCAATGAATCCAAGTCCTACAGGACACTATCAAGGAACGCATAACAGAACGACTCCTCAACAAATCATTCGTTATCTAAATCGTCTGTCAGGACCTTTTTTAGATAGATTTGATATCTCTATTGAAGTTCCACTTTTACCTAAAGGAGCATTGCGTCAGAGAGCAATAAAGAGTGAATCTACTGAAATAGTAAAAGAAAGAGTTTTACGAGCCAGAAACATTCAAATGGAAAGAAATAAAAAATTAAATAGTCAACTAACCTCTAATGATATTCAACTTTATTGTCAATTATCTGATGAAGATAATGAGTATTTAGAACAAGCTTTGATAAAATTAGGGCTTTCAGCTAGAGCATGGCATAGAATATTGAAAGTATCCCGCACTATTGCAGATTTAGAGCTATCAGAAAACATAGAACGAAAACATCTTTCAGAAGCATTAAGTTATCGTTCTATGGATCGATTATTAATTCAATTACACAAAAATATTGGTTAAAAGAATTAGTCATCACTATCTACGAAATCATCATTAACATCAACTTGAGGCTTACCGCCTGATAATGTATGAAAACGTTTCGGCTTATTTATACGGGATAAGTATTTTAACCATGCTTTTTCTAAATCAGTAGAAGGTTCTTTTTTTCCTTTACACACTGCTACAAATGACTTTTCGTCTGCTGTAACAGGCTTTCTGGTTTCTGCATCAAGATCTCTAAAAGCACAACCATATTTTTCTAAAATTTGTGCTTCTTTAATTGTGAAATCTCCGTGGCGAGAGAATCCCCTTGGATAATTTTTATTATCAAAAAAACGTTGTTGACTTACAAAACTTTCAGCCATTTTATATCCTCTAGATTGTAAAAGTATTTGGGCGGGAATTATAATTCACTAACTTAATCTGTAAACAAAAATTTTTTATTTATGTTAGTAAAAGTTACCGAACGGCTAAAATTAGAACAAATCATCATTTTTGGCAGGGGCGGAGAGTCTCGAACTCCCAACACCCGGTTTTGGAGACCGGTGCTCTACCAATTGAACTACGCCCCTAAATAAGGTGGCGGAACGGACGGGGCTCGAACCCGCGACCCCCTGCGTGACAGGCAGGTATTCTAACCAACTGAACTACCGCTCCACCGAATTTGGTATGTATATATAAATTTAAAAGTCTGGCGGCTCCCTACTCTCACATGGGTAATACCCACACTACCATCGGCACTTCGGCGTTTCACTTCTGAGTTCGG
>NZ_JACFPU010000029.1:0-837 GCF_016101825.1 Gilliamella sp. B14384G12
GTACTATTATTAGATAAATTATTACCTACTTTTCTCTTTATCAAGATATTTTATTAATCCCTCTTTCGTTGAAAATTCACAACGTCTATCGGTTTCAAAATTATCAATACAAGTAGTTTTTGATAGGAATTCATTATCACCTAAAAAAAACAACACCCTTAGTATACCATCATCTTCTATATATAAAGGTAATTCAGTAATGCTATAACTGTACAATTTGTTTGGTGTTATAGTATCTTTAAGCAACATATAAATATATTTGTCACCTGTTTTTTTATCAACATACTCAAAAGCGCTTACTAGTTCTTCATCACCATATTGATATGTATAAAGTTCGTACGCTTTATTCAATTCTTTATTATTATTTGTTAAAAAATACACCTCTAAATTACGCCTTCCGTCTTCAAAAGTATTACTAAGAAACATCACTGTTCCTTTATGGCCTTTATATTCAACATTAATTGGAGGATGGGCTATATTATTATATTTAGGGAATTGATACTCTTCTGGAATGCTATCTAAATATTCACCTGAATAAGCATTTGACATGTTAAAAATTAAACTTAATAACATAAACAGTACTATTTTATATCTCATTGCTACTCCTTATTTGAAAGAAACAGAATTAAAAACTTTTGCTTTATTTAGTTTTTCTAACCAACAATTTTATATTCTGTTTTCATCCTTGACCTATTTGTATCGAGATTGAGTGTTGTTATCATCCAATTTTGTTCATGATGATATTCCAAATAATTTAATAGTACTATTATTAGATAAATTATTACCTACTTTTCTCTTTATCAAGATATTTTATTAATCCCTCTTTCGTTGAAAATT
>NZ_JACFPU010000030.1:0-804 GCF_016101825.1 Gilliamella sp. B14384G12
TCGTGCGAACAGGCATACCTAATAAATCATATTCATACCAATTACCTACAGAAATACCTGTCGCATTATAATGCCCTTGGCAACCTTGTTCTTTAATTTGACCATTTGGATAATAATCAATGCGTAAAGAGTAACAAAAAGGATCACTATGATTAGCGGCTGACCGTGCTGCACGAATATCAATGTGTTCCTTTTGATTATTGGCAAAAACATTATTAACCAAGAATAGTGGAATGAGTGATAAAAAAATTATTCTTTTCATTATGTAATATCCTTATAATCTTACTTATAAAATATTTTAATATTTTGGGATATAACTATCATCTGGTAGTGTTAAATTACTAGTTTTAAATAGCTAATTTTATTTGATACCCGTTCATGTCCATTTTTTTAGCATATGAATTTCCGAAAAAAATCATCAAAAAGGTAGTTAATATTAATTTAAAATACTTTATACAAATAATTTTCAATTTCTACCATTCAAACAATTCCATATAAAATTATTTTTATCGACGGAACAAAGTTTATTAACTGATTCAAGTTTGGAATATTTTCATTACTCCACTGCTATGTAGTTCGTTCATATCTTTCTTTTATCTCTTAAGTATTTACTTAGCTAATGATCTGGACAATCATAATTTTAATGGAGTTCTTAATAACTTAATTATCTTAAACAAGTTAAATATTTTGTTTAAGGCTCATCTCCAACCCCTACCACTGCTTTTTCACAATCCAGTCTTTCTTTTTTGGTACATTGTCTTAAATAATAATTATCACCATCAGGAATAGCTTCACAATACTTAT
>NZ_JACFPU010000031.1:0-754 GCF_016101825.1 Gilliamella sp. B14384G12
CCATTATTCATTCTTATTTATTTTAGTTTTTGCATTCATACTTGACCAATGGCTGATAATTGAGATTAATTTTTCATAACTTACTCGCTACTAGTTATAGGTTTAATCAATTTATAATGTATGCTATTTTCATATAATTTATCTCCCTTACCTACATAAAATGTTACGACATCTCGGTAAGTTTCTTCTGGTAACCTTACTGTTCTTGGCTCATATATAGCATTGAGTTTATTTTCCGAATTTAATACCCAATCCGGTACATTAATTACATGAAAATTATAAGTAACATAAAAATTGGTTTTATTGTAACTATAACCCTTTGCACGCGTATATTCATTTTTTTCGACATCTGTTACGTCCCCTACCACTATCTGACCATAGCAAAAAGAATTTTCATATATTGGTCGGGAGCCTCTTCTATCAATATCTTGATATCGGTATTTTTCCCCTAATTCGGTCACTTCATAATGATAAAGTTCGGGATGTCCTTCTACTGGCTCACGAGTTAATAAGCCAATCTCGGCAAATAAAGGCAATGTTTTGGCAAGATCTCCCTTATTCCAAATATCCCACTGAATATCATCTTCTAATACTGGCTCGTCGGTATAAGGGAATTTTACGTCCCCTACATAGTAGCAAAAATCGCCTTTTAGTTTAGTGCTAGCATGCATGGTATGTCCACACTTTTTAGTACCAAAAAGATAAGGTCATCGATTTCTTTTGTATTCAATCGGTGACTGATAATTTAATGTTG
>NZ_JACFPU010000032.1:0-669 GCF_016101825.1 Gilliamella sp. B14384G12
TGTCATTATTGTTACCTTTTTTTATTGTTGGTTTATCATAACAATGACCTTATAAAATTGGTACTAATTAGTGTAGCCTATCCAAGTACAATGATTAACATTAAATGATGTTGAAGTTTTTTCATAAAATCTAAACCAATCCTGATACTATTCTTCAACTTTAATGGTATAAACTTTCTTAAAGTCTTTTCCCGGACATGTATTTGTTCCATAAGTAGTTCCAGAAAGTTCTATTCTGATTGTTCCTGTAACTTTAGGCGTTCCTTTTACTTCGAAATCATTATAGGAAACACGTTTTGTTCCTAAACCTCTAGGAGATAATTCAAGGCCTGATTTTTCTGGTTGGATATCATAGTAAAAGTGACGGCGATTAGCGTGACCACCAAAAACTTCAATTTTAGCATAATAGGGATTACCCAATGTTGCATTGGGTAACGTTTTTGGTCGAACTTCTGGTTTATAACACAAACAACCAGTAAGAACAGTAGTCAGAAAAAATCCAATGATTAACATTAAGTGATATCGCATTTTTTTCATATAATTTATTCAGTTTAATAAAATTTGTTGTTAATAAGTGTTTTTTAAACACTTCCCTATTTGTTTCAATGCCATTTAATTTTCCGTTTTATGGTATTTTACTTATCACAAAAGCTGCATAAGAGTATCTCA
>NZ_JACFPU010000033.1:0-639 GCF_016101825.1 Gilliamella sp. B14384G12
GACAAGAGCACATCAAGTTAGCGACCGAATACGGTAAAACCCAGCTTAACATCGGGCATTTAGTTGACCAAAACAAAGAGCAGCGCGGTGAGGGATTTGAACTGCGCACCGATGAGTGGGGAGCGATTGCTGCCAATAAAGGTTTATACCTGACCAATCAGACCGAGCCTAAGGCACAGGGTAAACAACTGGATATGCAAGGTGCCATTACCCAGCTTGAAAATGCGTTATCCATTGCCAAAGCACTGCAAAATGCAGCAAACTCATCTGAAGCCCATGGTGCGGACACTGACAGTCAGGAGCAACTTAAAGCGACATTAACCCAATTAGCCCAAAGTGGCATTATTGCTTATGCACAAGAGGGTATTGCTTTAACCAGTCCGGAAAACATCCAATTGTCAACGTCAAATAGCGTTTCAATGACCAGTGAAAACCAGACTGACATCAATGCGTTAAAAAACATAACCGTCTCATCCGGTGAATCAATCGGTCTGTTTGCTCATAAATCAGGAATGAAAGTCTTTGCCAATCAGGGTGATGTTAACGTGCAGGCACAAAATGCCAACCTGAATATGGCTGCCAAGCAAGATATTAAAATAGACAGTGTCGATGGAAAATTAACGGTCACCGCAAGTGAAG
>NZ_JACFPU010000034.1:0-576 GCF_016101825.1 Gilliamella sp. B14384G12
TTTCAATGCCATTTAATTTTCCGTTTTATGGTATTTTACTTATCACAAAAGCTGCATAAGAGTATCTCATAACATCAGCTAAAGTCGTATTATCTAGTAATTGATTATCTACACTACCCCATGAAAAACATATAAGCTCTACTAGTTCCGTTAGTAGAGTTTGTTCAGTTACCTCATGACCATTTATTAACTTTAATTTATCTGCCAAAACAATCCAATGGTTTTTAGTTGCAATAGGTACTCTTGTATCAAACATTCGTGATGTTATCAACATGACTACGTGCGTATCTTCACGAACATAAGAATTTAAGCGACATAAATCTTTTAACGTTAATTTAGGACCTGTTATATGGTTTACTATGTTTGTATTAATTTCGTAAACAATTTCAGCGCCAGCTTTTTTAAACCATGTTTTAAGATCCCCGGCTGTCGTAATACCCGGAATTTGATCATCAGGAGAATCAAAATCAAAAAAACTATTTTCTGTATCCCTTAAACTTGCTAGAGTTATCCAATCAATAGCTGGAACTTTTGGTAAATATCCTGGTGGTTCATTTTTAAAAAAGTTTGTCGGAT